>NZ_NFIO01000007.1:0-144043 GCF_002159425.1 Alistipes sp. An31A | reverse complement strand
TGGTCCGGCAGCTTCGTGCACGCTTCCCCGGGAGCCCCTGCCTCAACTCGCTCGATGAGCAGGCGGCGCCCGAGCCGCCGACCCGCGAGAGCATGCGGACGGAGAACCTCCGTGCGCGGCTTTCGGGCCTCCCGGAGCCCTATCCCGAGGGGGCGGAGCCGGCACCCGGGAGCGCACCGGAGCCGGAGCCCGGAACGGAGGCCTGCTCCCTGCCGCCCTACGCCGTTGGAGAGCGGGTCGAGGCCTTCTCGCTTCCCGACGGGGAGGGGGTGCGGCGGAACCCGCTGGAGGCTGCCGAGGAGTATGTGCTGCTCGACTTCTGGGCGTCGTGGTGCGCCCCCTGCCGCAGGGAGCTCCCCGGCCTGCTCGATGCGGCGAGCCGTTTCGACGGGGCGCTCTCCGTCTGCGCCGTCTCGGTCGACGAGGATGCCGCCGCCTGGCGGAGCGCCATGGAGCAGGAGGGGCTTTCGCCGCTGCTCAACCTCCGCCTCGACCGCAGCGACGCCTCGTTCGCGGAGCTGGTCGCCCGCTTCGACATCCGGACCATCCCGCACAACCTGCTGCTGGATGGGGAGCGCCGGGTCGTTGCGGTCGATTTGCGGGGCGACGCCCTGCGCGAGTGGCTCGAAAAGGAGCTAAAGAGGTGAGAGCCGGGAAAAATTTGTCATACATTTTCCTCGTCAGCCCACTCGATGATGACTCGCAGCCCAACGTTGCTGCAGGCCCATGTTTTCCGCCCCCCCCCGGACAATTGGGACGGGAGAAACCTCCTGCCTCTTACCTCCTGTGTTTCGTTTAAAAACCGTCATTATGAAACATTGGCTTGTATCCCTGCTTTTTTTGTCGTCAGCGACCCTGGCCTTGGGACAACGTCCGTCTCCCATTCACATCTCGGGAATGGTTGCCGACAGCCTCGAGGTCGAAGGCCGTACGGCCTATCTCTTCATCAGTTTTGAAAATCAGGCGGCTTTCATCGACTCCTGCCGGATTCGCGGTGGACATTTTGTGCTGGAGGGGCAAATCCCGTTCGATGAGGTAACGGCAGAGGTCCTCATCGACCGGGTCCCGCTCTCTTCCGGTTCAATCGTTGTCCGAAGTGGCGACCGGATTGAGTTCGACTTTGCGCCGTTGGGGCGCATGGGACGTCCCGACGTGTCGGGTTCCGCATCCCAGGAGGAGTTGTGCAGGCTCCTCAAGGCTCCGGTCGTTGCCCTTCGCAAACGGCTGCAGGCCGAATTCATGCAGCTGCCGGCCGGCGACAATCGCCGCGCGGCACTCGGGGAGCGCATTGACTCCTGCTTCCGTGCGGAGGCGGTGTTGTGGCGGGAGTTGCTGCGTACCACCCGAAGCGGGTTCAATGCGGTATATGCCTGTCTGAACCTTTTGCCGGACATGACGGAGCGCGAACAGACCGAGACATACGCATATATCCGTACGAAATTCCCCGACAATGTGAATTTCTCGACACTCACCGGGACAACACCCTCCGGAATGCCCATAGCCGCAATGACCCCCGAAAGTCGTGAGGCGTTCAATCGTTATGCCCGTATTGTGGGCGACCCTCTTCCTTACCCGGAGACGCGAGAAGAGCGGGGCGAATCTGAACTCACGATAACTCCGCCCGATTCCGCAGTCCCGGATGCAGAGAGCTCTGCGGCATCCGCGTCGGTTTATGGGCCGGGGGATTTGGTGGCGGATTTTTCGCTGCCCGACCGAAACGGCAATGCGGTTGCGTGGAGCAGCCTTGCGACGCCTTATGTGCTGCTCGACTTCTGGGCATCGTGGTGCGGGCCGTGCCGTGAGGAGGTGCCGTCGCTGCTGGCCGCCGTCCGGGATTACGGGGAGGAGCTCTCGGTCTATGCGGTCTCCATCGACGAGAACCTGAACCGCTGGAAACAGGCTATTGAGGCGGACGGGAGCGGAGAGGCGCTGACCCATGTCATTCTGCGCAAGGACAATGCGAACTACGACTCTCTGTTCCGCCGGTTCGACATCCGGACCATCCCGCACAACCTGCTGCTGGATGAAGAGCGCCGGGTCGTGGCGGTCGATTTGCGGGGCGACGCCCTGCGTGAGTGGTTCGAAAAGGTTTCGCAAAACAATTAGGAAAATTTTATCATACAAATGGCTTTTCCCCACTACACCCAACTCGATGCGATGGATTGCGGGCCGACGTCGCTACGAATCATCGCGCAACATTACGGCCACCATTACTCGTTGCAGACGCTGCGCGAGCGGTGTCATATCACACGCGAAGGGGTTTCGCTGTTGGGTATCAGCGATGCTGCGGAGTCGATTGGGTTTCGCACAACTGGGGTAAAGATTACGTGGAAACAACTGCGCGATGCGGCCACGTTGCCGTGCATCGTCCATTGGAACCAGCAACATTTCGTGGTGGTTTACCGCATCGCCCGGCACCGCGGCAAATGGTGGATATATATATCCGACCCGGCTTCGGGTCTGCTCAAATACGGCGAGGAGGCGTTTCTGAAAGCCTGGATTCAGAGCCGGGAGCTTCCTGATGCGGCAGAGCTATCCGACAGGGCGAGGCACGACACCCGTTCTTCTTTCCTGTCCTCAGGCAAGGGTATTGCGCTGCTTCTGGAGCCCACGCCCCAATTCTACCGGGAGAAAGGCGACGAGGACAAGCGGCTGAAGTTCTCCGGTCTGGTGCAGTACCTGCGACCCTACAGGAGCTACCTGGTGCAGTTGGCGCTGGCGATGCTTACGGCCAGTGTACTGAGCCTCATCCTGCCGTTCCTCACGCAGTCGGTGGTCGACAAGGGCATCGGGACGAACAACCTTTCGTTCGTGGTGATGATGCTTGTGGCGCAGGTGGTGCTGACGCTCGGGCAACTGGCCAACAACCTCATCCGCTCGTGGCTGATGCTGCACATGACCACTCGAATCAGCATTTCGCTCATCTCGGACTTCTTGGCCAAGCTCATGCGGCTGCCGATTGCCTTCTTCGACTCGAAGATGGTGGGCGACATCATGCAGCGCATCGGCGACTACGACCGCATCCAGTCGTTCCTCACGGGTTCGCTGCTGAGCATGGGGATGGCCGTGCTCACGTTCGCCATCTACGGGGCAGTTATGGGAGGCTACGACCTAACGATTCTCGGAATCTTCCTGCTGGGCAGCGCCCTCTACATCGGTTGGATTCTGCTCTTTCTGCGTCGGCGTCGCAAACTGGACTATATGCGCTTCCAGGAGGCTTCGGCCAACCAGAGCAACATCGTGCAGCTCATCAACGGCATGCAGGAAATCAAGCTCAACAACTGCGAGAAGCAGAAGCGCTGGGAGTGGGAACGTATCCAGGCACGGCTGTTTCAGGTCTCGATTAAGGGGCTCGTGCTGGGGCAGACACAGGAGGTAGGAGGCACGTTCATCGACCAGACAAAGAATGTCGTAATCTCGTTTCTGGCGGCCTCGGCCGTCATCGAGGGCGAGATGACGCTCGGCATGATGGTCGCTCTGCAGTACATCATTGGACAGTTGAATGCGCCGTTGTCGCAGTTCATCCAGTTCGTTCAGGCGACGCAGGATGCGAAGATTTCGCTCGAACGCCTTTCGGAGGTGCAGGAGAAGGAGGACGAGGAGCCGGCCGACGGGGAGCGGATTCGCGAGATACCCGATTCAGCCGACCTGGAGTTCCGGGGCGTGACGTTTCAATACGACGGGCCGCACTCGGCCAAGGCATTGGACGACGTGTCGGTCACAATCCCGGCGCATAAGGTGACGGCCATCGTGGGGGCGAGCGGCTCGGGGAAGACTACGATGCTGAAGCTGCTGCTGGGCTACTATGCTCCGACGGCGGGGGAGGTGCTGCTGGGCGACCGCCGCATTGGACAGTACAGCCCCTCGTGCTGGCGGCAGGCTTGCGGCACGGTGATGCAGGAGGGGTATGTCTTCTCCGACACGATTGCGGGTAACATCGGCGTTTCGGACGAGCGTCCCGACATGGAGCGGGTGCGCCGTGCCACGCGTATCGCCAACATTGACACCTTCATCAGCGAGCTTCCGCTGGGTTACAACACCAAGATTGGAGCCGACGGCCACGGACTGAGCGTCGGACAGAAGCAGCGGCTTCTGATTGCCCGGGCGGCTTACAAGCGAGCGAAATACCTCTTTTTCGACGAGGCGACCAACTCGCTCGACGCGAACAATGAGCGAACAATCATGGAGCGGCTCGAACGGTTGTTTGAGGAGAAGACGGTCGTGGTGGTTGCGCACCGCCTCTCGACCGTCAGGAACGCCGACAAGATTATTGTGCTGGACCACGGCCGCATTGTCGAACAAGGCACGCATGCCGAGCTCACGGCTAAGCGAGGATACTACTACGAGCTAGTCCGAAACCAGCTGGAGTTGGGAAACTAAAGATATGAATTACACGCAAACTCGTTTTTTGCGGCCTTGCCAGCCGCAGCTGACGAAAAAGCTCTCCTGTGAGAAGGCAAAACAGAGAATGACAAGTTCGTATGTTTAACCAAAACGTAGAAAGGCATTACTAAAGTGGCAAATTTTTTCGGAATCGCGGATGCGACAATGAAAACGGCTGTTCCAGGACATCTGTCGAGAAACAAAAGTCTGAAAATTATTAAATCGATTAAAAAATGTCAATCATGAAAAAGTTTCGAGTTGTTGAAGAAGGACGTAACCTCACTTATAAAGAAATGAGTAAGACTTGTGGAGGAGCATGCTCTGATACCACTCAATTAGCGAGCTGTTCCAGCGTTAAGTTTCTTACTTGTACGCCTTGTGCGTGGTATATGATCTGTACTGACAGCCAATTCAGTATGTGTGGAGCAACCGCATTGGAGACCTGCAAAGGAACGCATCGAGTTACTATCGATCAATCTAAATTGAATCAATGATTTAAAATTCGATATAGGGTGGATTATTTCGCCCTATATCAATAATCTTCAGCATATGCGACATTTTATCTTTTTTATTATATTGTTTCTCTCGCACTATAGTTCTTTGGCTCAATCTATTGGGCAAGTCCATGAGTGTGTTGAAATGACTAATATCGTGTTTCGTTTAGCCGATATCCCAGAATATAGCAATGTCACCAACTCGCAATACATAAAGGATATAGATATGTATATGGGAAAAGATAAATCGCATGAAATCGTTCAGTTTGTGCAGAAACTAAAAGAGACGAATCAAAAGGCATATGAAATGCTCCCTAAAATTACAGCCTGCTTGGATATATCTGATGGAACTGTCGGATTTCGGGAAACGGTTGATTTAAATACGCTTCAGGCTGAGTTGGTGGAGAAAGGACTACAATCAGTATGCAGTCGTTTCGTCGCATTGCTCAATGATTTTTATAGGGTGTCTGGATTCAAGAGATTCTTTTTGAATCATTCCTCGTTTTATCATAATATTCAATGCAGATTTAATGCACTTTTGGCACAACTAGGGACGAGTTGGCTCCCGTCTTTTTTTGAACCCCAGTTTCGAGAAAGCATAATTGCAGTTTCCCCAAGTAATGGCCCATTTAATTATGCAATACCGAATCTTCCTGATAAAAAATATCAGGCGTTTGTCATAATTGGTAATTCTCGATTTGATGAGTTCGGATTACCCGTATACGATGAGATGGAGCTCTTTGCAACCGTACATGAATTGATGCATCCCTATACGAATTCTATTGCTGATGTTCTATATCCCATGATTCAATCTGCAGTCGCGCGTATCTATTCGAATACGCAGGAAGCCATCAATGCGGCAGGTTATTATTCTCCGGAAATGATGTTTACGGAATGGCTGAATAACCTATTTACGATACAATCTCTCAAGTCGGTTTTAAATCAGGATTCGGTCAATTTCCTACTGCGAATTCTTGAAGGGAATGGATTTATATATATGAATCGTTCGCTAAGTTTTTTGGAGCATTTTATTGCGAATAAAAGCGATTGTGTAGCACAAGACGTATTACTGACTCAATTTGCCGGTTTCATAAATTATACAGCAGACCATATTGCACAAATTCAAAAAGAAATAGCTTACAAGCATCCTTATATTGTAGATGTTTTTCCTGCGTTGAACAGTTTGAATGATGTGGCAGGTATAAATTGCATCATTTTCAGCTTTTCTGTTCCTATGCGAACAAATGCCTATGGATATGCATGTTTGCAAGATGCATATGTAAACAATTTGTATCCTGTTGTCAAGAATGCCTTATGGCAAGATGCGTATACGTTTGTGCTAGAAATTGACAGTTCAAAACTCAATTTTGGTACAGAGTACGGAATCCTTCTGAAAAAAGACTCGTTCCAATCCGTGTATTATTATACTTTGGCAGAAGATTTTATCTACAAAATAAAAACGAGAAAGCTATGAAAGTCTCAAACTATTCTTTTCTTTTTAGTACCGAAAATTATGAATTTTACATTTATAATACGCTGTCAAACGCATTGATTGAAATAGATAACGATACCTATAATATCTTACTCAAGGCTCGACAGAACAAATCAGAGGTGTCAGAACAAATGTTGGACTCCGATTTATATAATACGTTGTGTCAAAAAAAATTCATAACAAATAATGAACAAGATGATTTTCTGTTGTATAAATCCATAGTTCTTAAGCAAAGAGCTGATAAATATCATATACATATGACTGTAGCTCCCACAATGGATTGTTGCTTCAATTGTCATTATTGTTTTGAAAAATTTAAAGCTCCAGATTATATGTCTGAGGCAATAATGGACTCCATAGTTTTGTATTTGAAAAACCTAGATTCGAAGCCGCAATTACGAATTACCTGGTTTGGAGGAGAACCGTTAATGGCATTGCCACAAATGGAAATGTTGTATGATAAGATTTCTACCTCATACCAAAAACCGAAACACTCCGATATTATTACCACAGGATTTCATATTACCCCCCAAGCTATAGAGATATTAAAAAAAATAGGGATAGAATCGATGCAAATCACTTTGGATGGCTTGAAAGATACTCATAACCGAATCAAAACAACACATAATTGTGACGATGTATTTGGAAAGGTTATGGATAATGTTGACTTGTTGTTGAAAAATACCGACATACATTTGATTTTCCGTGTCAATTTAACCAAGCGAAATGCCCATGAGTTTGTTTATTTATATAAATATTTGTCATCCAGATTCTCATCACACCTTCATAAAATTGGAATATGTCCAGCTTTTGTTATGGACCGAGGTGACTGTAATTTATCAGATGATGAGATTGAATATATCTTCACTCACGATGAAGATGCTATGTTTGCATTAGACTTGTATAATAAGGATGGTATAGCAACTCAATACACTCAATATCCATCTCGATTCTTTAATGAATGCGCAATTCGTAATATCATGTCTATTGCTTTTGACCCGCAAGGATATGCATATAAATGTTGGGAAGTTATCGGAAATCGAAAGCATGCTTTTGCCCGTTTAAATCAGAATGGATTATTTGAAGAATTTAATGAAGTGATTCTTAATCGACATTTATTTGGTGCAGACCCTCTTGAGGACCCTAAATGCTCACAATGTGCATACCTCCCGATTTGCAATGGTGGTTGTCCAATACAGCGGATTCAAAATGTTTTTGAATGTCGAAAAAATTGTACTTGTACTCATTTTAAAGGGCACATGGCAGATTTTCTGAAGATACATTTACGTCTCACCAAGGCTGGTTTTGATAATCACTCATAAAAAATAGATTATGCCTCTAATAGAACATATTTCGTACAGCGAGGAGGCACAGTCGATTCTGGGCCGGGCTCCGTCTTGGGTTGTGCGGTGGGGGGTGACGGTTGTTTTCTGCATTCTTGCAGGAATCGTATTGGGCTGTTATTTCATCAAATACCCGCAGACGGTCACGGCCCCGATTTCAATCACGACAATCAATCCGCCCTCGGACCTTGCGGCCCGCTATGACGGACTGCTCGATACGGTCTGCGTCTCGAACGGCGATGCGGTGCATGCGGGCGAAGTGATTGCCCTCTTCACGACGGCCGCCCGCTACGGTGATGTCGCCACCCTGGAGCATTCGCTCCGCGGGGCCGACACCCTGTCGTATCCGCTTCTGGTACGCTCGCCGTGGCTCGACGGGAGCTATGCGCTTGGGGAACTCCAATCCACGTGGGCCGACTTTCTGCGGCAGTGCCGCGACTACCGTCACTACCTCGATATCGACTATTCGGGGCACAAGCGCCGGCTGCTCGAGGCGCAGATTGCCAAAAATGAGGAGTACTACGACCGGCTGCTGACGCAGCGTGCGCTGCTTGCCGCCGATTTGAACTACGGACGCCGCACGCTGGAACGCGATTCACTGCTGCTTCGCGAGGCAGTGATTTCCGAGGCGGACTACGAAACCACAGCACAAAATTACCTCTCGAAACGCAATTCGCAGGCGGGGTTCGATGCTACGCTGACCTCCACCGAGCTGACGATTCTCCAGACGCGGCAGCAGCTTGTGGAGCTGACGCTCGACGCGGCGAACGAACGGGCGGAATACGAGCGGGCGCTGGAGCAGTCACGTCAGCAGCTGCTGGCGCAGATTGCCCAATGGCGCGAACAGTATGTCATCACGTCGCCGGCCGAGGGGCATGTCTCGCTGCAGCGCTATTGGAGCCGCAACCAGCACGTCACGACAGGCGAGGTAATCGCATCGGTGGTTCCCGACGGGGAGCTGGCCGTCATTGGACGCATGCAGGTTGCCTCGGCCAGCTTCGGAAAGGTCCACACCGGGCAGCAGGTTCTCGTCAAGCTCAATGGATTCCCCTATATGGAGTTCGGCGTACTGCACGGCGCAGTCCATTCGATTTCAGCGGTTCCCGAGCAACAGCAAACCCAGGGCGGCATGAGTATCGTCTATACCGTTGAGGTGGAGTTTCCCGCCGACCTGCGGACTACCTACCGCCGTGAGTTGCCGCTCATCCAGCAGATGGACGGTACGGGCGAGATTATTACGGAGGAGATGCGCCTGATTGAACAATTCATCCAACCCGTCGTCTCTCTCTTCAAAAACCGATAGCCGCATGAAACGAATACTCATCCTATCAATCGGCGTACTGCTGTTCTTCGGCACCTCCGGCTATGCTCAGGAGCGGCGCTGGACACTGGAAGAGTGCATCGCACATGCTTACATGCAGAATATCGAAATCAAGACGCAGGAGCTCGCGGCCGCGGAGAAACGCCTATCGCTCTCAGAGTCGAGGTGGGGCTACGCTCCCGAACTTTCGGCTTCGGCGGGCTACACGCTTTCGACGGGACGTGTGTTGGACCCCACGACCTACGACTTCGTGGAGAACCAGATTGTATCGGGCAACAACGCTTCGGTCGGGGTGAGCCTGCCGCTTTTCAGCGGACTGCGCAACCACTACAACCTTCGGCGGGCGAAACTTGACCTGCGTTCGTCGCTGCTTGCCGTGGAGAAGATGCGCCGCAGCGTGCGGCTGAACGTCACGGCCCGCTACCTGGAGGTGCTGTGCGCCGAGGAGACAATCCGCGATGCCGAGCAGGTCGTCTCCGAGCTGGAGGTCCAGGCCGGAAAGACGGAGCGGATGGTTGAGGCCCGCAAGGTGACGATGGCCGACCTGCTGCAGATTCGTTCCCAGCTTTCGGATGCCCGAAACGACGTGCTGACGGCCCGGAACACTTACGAGATTGCCCGGCTGGAGCTTTGCCAGCTGCTTGAAATTGAAGACTACGCCTCCTTCCGGACCGTGGCTCCCGATACCGCCCGGCTGGTTCACGGAGGTCTTGCGGAGGATGACTCCGTCCTCGATGCCGCGCAGCAGCTACCCGAAGTGGAGTCGGCACGGGTGGGAATTGAGTTGGCCCGGCGCGATTTGCAGCTTGCACGTACCGCCTACTGGCCGACCCTTTCGCTCGCGGCGGGTTACGGCTCGAGCTACTCGGATGCGCGGCAGAAGATGTTTCAGCAGGCCGACGGGACCTATCGCTACGAGGCGTATCCCTTCTTCGAACAGTACCGGGACAATGCGAGCAGCTATGTGTCGCTGTCGCTCAGTATTCCGATTTTCGGGAAGTTCACGACGCGGAAGAACGTGCAGCGTCAGAAACTGGCCCTGCAGCGTGCGGAGTATGCGCTGCGAACGGCCGAGAAACAGGTAGAGAAGGAGGTGACGCAGGCGCTCATAGATGCCCGTACGGCCTGGGCGCGATACCTCGGGGCGCAGGAGTATGTTGCCTCGGCCGAGGAGGCGGTCCGGCAGGTGGGTCGGAAATACGACCTCGGTGCTGCGACCGTAACGGATTACAACGCGGCTGTAACCACTCGGGTCAAAGCCCGTTCACAACAGTTGCAGGCGAAATATGAATATCTGTTCAAATGCCGGATTCTCGAATACTACGCCGCGCCGTGACTACCTCGGAGAAGAGTGGTCAAATTCTTGTCAATTCATTGATTGGTCTCAAGGGATATCGATGCAAACGGAACAATCGATACCGGACTTGTTGTCGCTGTTGATGCATTTGTGAAACTTTGGTTCAACTGCTGGAAATATTCAGCAGTTAGGCGTCTTGACAAAACCTCTGTTGTTCCGCTCTTTCTCTATAGGGCCGACTCCAAGCGGAGGGTAGCCTATCCCCTCCGACTGAAATATCTCGGGAGCCATACAACTGCCGCTGCGCAGTCCTGAACCGCAAGAACCGCCTGACACACTTCCTCGATACGCTGCGGGGTACGCTGGTCGGGTTAAGTCAGAAGTAAACCGTTCCTTCCCGGATGGTCTTTCGACTGTTCGGGATTTTTGCAGGAGTGGGGTAGTGAGTACCCTCCCTGCCGGCCATCCGCGGCCTCGAGAGGTCGGCTGGAACAGGTCGTCTCATTCCTCTGCTATCTTGCTGCCCTTAAACCGACAAGTATGCAGCAGGAGGATGATTTGCGGGCATTGGAGAAGATTGTCCAGTTTGCCCGGGCCCTGGGAATCGTGTTTCTGGGGCTGAACAGTTACTGGTTCTGTTACGACTGGTTCGCGCACCACGCGCTGACCACTCCCGTCGTGGACCGAATCTTCTGGAACCTTCAACAATCGACCGGGCTCTTCACCTGGTCGTCCATCACGAAATTCTGTGCTCTCTTCTTTCTGGTGTTGGGATGCTACGGCACACGCAGCGTGCGGGACGGGAAACCTTCGAAGCAGCAAATCCTCCTCCTGGCGCTGGCCGGTTTCTTCCTGCTCTTCGGCAACGACACGCTGCGGAGCCTTCCCGCTGGGCTGGAGTTTCGTTTCTGGAGCTATGTGCTGACCCTGCTGGGCGGCTACCTTGCGCTGTTGACCGCCGGGGTGTGGGTCCGCCGCCTGCTGCATACGACCCTTGCCAGTGACCCCTTCAACGACGACAACGAGAGTTTCGAACAGGAGGCTCGTCTGCTCGAAAACGAATACTCGGTCAACCTTCCGACCCGCTACTACTACCGGGGTGAGTGGCGGCCGGGGATGATTAACGTCATCAACCCCTTCCGGGCGACAATGGTGCTGGGGACCCCCGGCTCGGGCAAGTCCTACGCCGTGGTGAACAGCTACATCCGCCAGCAGATCGAGAAGGGCTTCGCGATGTATATCTACGACTTCAAGTTCGACGACCTGTCGCTGTTGGCCTACAACCACCTGCTGCGCCATCTGGATGCCTACCCGACGCGGCCGCGCTTCTGCGTCATCAACTTCGACGACCCCCGCCGCTCGAATCGCTGTAATCCTATCGCCCCGGAGTTCATGACCGACATCTCGGACGCCTACGAGTCGGCCTATACCATCATGCTGAACCTGAACAAGACGTGGATCCAGAAGCAGGGCGACTTCTTCGTCGATTCGCCGATTATCCTGCTGGCAGCGATCATCTGGTACCTGAAGATCTACGACGGAGGCCGCTGCTGTACCTTCCCGCACGCCGTGGAATTTCTGAACCAACCCTACGAGAAGATCTTCCCGGTGCTGACCTCCTATCCCGAACTCGAAAACTACCTCTCGCCCTTCATGGACGCCTGGCGGGGCAATGCGCAGGACCAGCTGCAGGGGCAGATTGCCTCGGCAAAGATTCCCCTCTCGCGGATGATCTCGCCGCAGCTCTACTGGGTGATGACGGGCAACGACTTCTCGCTGGACATCAACAATCCGACCTCGCCCAAGATTCTCTGCGTAGGGAACAACCCCGACCGGCAGAATATCTATTCGGCGGCCCTGGGACTCTATAATTCGCGTATCGTGCGGTTAATCAACAAGAAGGGTCGGCTGAAATCCTCAATCATCATCGACGAGCTCCCGACAATCTACTTCCGGGGGCTGGACAACCTCATCGCCACGGCCCGTTCGAACCGTGTGGCCGTCTGCCTGGGCTTTCAGGACTTCTCGCAGTTGGAGCGCGACTACGGCGACAAGGAGGCGAAGGTAATCTTCAACACCGTGGGCAACATCTTCTCGGGGCAGGTGGTGGGCGACACGGCCCGCACGCTCTCCGACCGCTTCGGCAAGATCGTTCAGCTGCGTGAGTCGCAGTCCGTCTCAAACGAGAATATCACCCATTCGACCAACACGCAGCTCGACGCGCTGATCCCGCCGTCGAAGATTTCGAACCTCACGCAGGGGATGTTCGTCGGTTCGGTGGCCGACAACGTGGACCAGCCCCTGCCCCAGAAGATTTTCCATGCCCGCATCGAGCTGGATAGTGCGGCAATCCAGGCCGAGGAGCGGCGCTTCGTTCCCATCCCGCAGATCTCCTCGTTCCTCGACGAGGAGGGCACGGACCGCATGGAGGAGATCATCCGCGAGAACTACTACCGCATCAAGGAGGAGGTGGTTCAGATTGTCGAGCGGGAGATCCGCCGCATCGAGAATGACCCCGACCTTGCGGGGCTCCTGCCGAAGAAAAAATAGGAATCCGCCGTGCGGGAAACCCGCGGCTGACGGCCATGCGCGGCCTGCGCAGGACGATTGGAAGCGGCGGACATTCAGTTCTTTATATTCGTGGCATCAACCTTTTGTTTCACTTAAAACAGTTGCATTATGCCCGAAGAGAATCTGAATCAACCGATCAACCAGGCCCCGGAGCAGGCTAATCCCTCCTACAAGGAGACGCTGCTGCTCTACAACGAACAGAACGGCGCCGTGGAGGCCGTCTCGGAACTCAAGCAGGAGGGCCGGCAGTACAAGGCCATCACCACCTCGCCGCTGACAGCCAACAAACCGGCCTTCTTCGACCTGCGGAACAGCTCGGCTGTGGGCGCCTTCATCAAGGGTTTCCTCTCGCAGGAGAATGCCAAGCCGCTCCATTTTCTGAAAGTCGCGGCGGACAAGGCCAGCGAGGTGGCGCAGTCGCTGCTGCGGCTGGCCGACAACCCGAAGGACCCGGAGGGATTGAAGGCCTTGAACGACCACCGCGTCACCTCGTACCAGCTCGAACGGGTCAAGTTCGACACGCAGGATCTGCATCTGCAGGAGCTGAAGGAGATGGGCGTCGTCGTTACGCCGAAGGAGCTGGAGGCGATGAAGCTGGGCCTTCCCACGACGGAGCTCCACAACATCAGTCTGAAGGTCGGCGACCTGTCCGTTGCCGGAGAGTTTGCCCTGCGTCCCTTCCGCGACCGGAACGGCGACGTGCAGGTCGGGCTCGAAAGCGCCCTGGCCCGCCCGGAGTTTGAACGCGAGGAGTTCCGGATGATGTTCACGGCCAGCGACAAGGAGCAGATGCTGTCGGGGAAGACTCCGGACCGCCTCTACGAGATGCCCAACCCGCATACGGGCGAAAAGGAGTGGTGCTATGTGACGCTGAACCCGGCGACCAACCGCTTCGTGACGGTCCCCCGGCGCGAAGTCCCCGAGCTGCGCTTCTTCAACGGCGTGCGGCTGACCGAGGCACAGCAGGAGAACCTCGCCTCGGGCAGCCGTGTGCAGGTCGAGGGGTGTACGATGCGCAACGGCGACATCACCTATTCGGGAAAGGTCGGCTTCGATGCCTTGACGCGCGAATACCGGATGACGGACTACCGTTACAGCAAACCCTACATTCCCGAGTCGCTTTCGAAGCAGCTGGACGAGCGGCAGCTCGCTGCCGTGAAGAGCCCCGAAGGTCTCGACTGTTCGAAGGAGAAGGCCCGCCCGATTCTCGGACGCAACGGCAAGCCGCTTTCGTGCATCATCCGGCTCAATCCCCGGACCAACGGCGTGGACTACGACTTCACGAACCTGCGCCGTCAGGAGCAGCAGGCCTCCCAGTCGAAACAGTCGGAGCAGAAACAGCCTTCGAAGCAGGAACCGGCGCCCGAAGCGCCGAGCAGGGGTCGGAAACGCTGATGCCGCACGACGATGGAACGACCCAATCAAACGTGGTTCAGCGAGCGCCTCCGGCAGTTTCTCGAGGAACGGCACCCTTCGCAGCCCCGTTACCGACGGATGATTGAGCGGCGCAGCCGGTTGGCATTCGAGGGTTACAGCCAAAGTCTTGAAGCCGGTGTCCCGGTTGACCAGGCGATTCGTGTTGCCGACCGGATTCTGTTCCGGGGGCTGCTCTTCTCGCCCTACGACACGGTCCATCTAATCCTCGAGACCGACTACCCGGCTATTCCCCAAAGCCAGCGTCAGATGGTGGCGCTGAAGCTGACCCGGAACTGTTCGCCAATCTTCGAGCGCACGCCGCTGGGGGATGACTATGCCCAGCGTCCCGAATTCCGGCTGCTCAAGGAGCGGCTCCGACGGGCCATCCGCCGGTGGATTGACGAGAACGGAGTGCCGGGCTACCAGAGTCCCGAACGCCCGTCACCTCTCGCGAAACACTTCAAATAACCATCTTTCAATCACCTTTCAAATCTGACAACCATGAAAAACCGAATCTTTGCGATGGCGGCTCTCACCGCTGCGCTGTTTGCTTCGTGCAACAAGGAAACCGAAATGATGAACCCCGCTCCGGAGGCTCGCCCCGATGGTGCATCGGTAACGATTACCCTCTCTTCGGGGGATGATGCGCAGACCCGCGCCTTCTTCGATGCCACGGCCACAGCCGAGGCGTGGGAGAAGACTCTCTCGTCGCTCTCGGTCTTCACGTTCAACACCTCGGGAGATCTGATCCTGCGCCGCGATTTCACCGCATCGGAACTCGCCTCGAAATCGGCGACCTTCTCGCTCCCGAAGTCGGCTGCCGGAACCGAATGCTCGTTCTATGCCGTTGCGAACTACGACGCCTCGTCGGCCAAGACCCGGTCGGCACTCACGGCCCTCGTGGAGCAGTCGGCCGGAGACTATAACGGTGCCTTTGCGGATGTCTCGACCAAGGCGCTGCGCTCGGGCGGCTTCGTGATGTCGGGCTCGACGACCAAGACCGTCGGTGCGGTGAATACCTCGACGCAGGTGGGCATCTCTCTGAAACGCACGGTGGCAAAGGTTGCCCTGCAGACTACGGTCGCCCCGGAGTTCTCGGAGAAGTATCCCGGTTCAATCACGATTCACTCGGTGAAGCTCTCTCGCGCCGCTTCGCAGTCGCTCGTCGTAGCCGGGGAGCCCTCGACGGGAGCCATGACCTACACCCATACGCAGACCCCGGGTACGGCCTCGTCGAAGTACAACAGTCTCTTCTACCTCTATGAAACGGAAACGCTCGATGCGGGAAACCGCGTGCTGCTGGAGATTAACGCGACCTACGATGGTGACGGCAGCAGCTCGACGAGCGACGACCGTTCGGAGGTAACCTATTCGGTCGAGCTGACGGGCAAGGCCGCGGGTCAGATTCTCCGCAACGGCTACTACCGGGTCGCCGCCAATATCACGGGCCTTGTGGGCCAGGATTGCCAGGTGTCGGTGACGGTTGCCGACTGGGAGACTCCCGTCACGCAGTCGGTTGACCTGGGCGCCTAATCCATGTGCTGCGGGTCCTGCCTTGCCCCAAGGGGTCGTACGGGACCCTTTTTTCTCACCTTCCAAACACGAACAGTTATGAAACGAATCCAGCAACTGATGCTCCTGCTGTCGGTCCTTCTTGTGACGTTGACCGGATGTCGGGAGAGTCTGACCGAGGAGGCCGTGGAGCCTCGCGGTGTGGCGGTCGAGATTGCCGTCCGTCCCGACGGGATGCAGGAGCAGACCCGCTCGACGGACGAAGATGCAATCGACAATCTGAACTTCTACCTCTATGACGACCAAGGCAGTCTGCTCCTGCATCGCTACCAGCAGGCGACGACTCTTCGCTTTGAGGTTGTGCCCGGACATTATCGGATGCGTCTTGCCGCCAACCTCGGCCGCGACCTCGGGGAGAACCCCTCGGAAGAGGAGCTTCGAATCTCGAACGCCGAAAGTTACGAACGCCTTCCGATGGCCGCCGAGGAGGAGTTTGACGTTACGAGCGCCGGGGCAAGCTGCTCGACCATCGAGGTCCGGCGGTGCGTGGCCAAGGTCTCCTACGAGATTGACGTCAAGGACCCCAATATCGAGCTGCGCTCCGTGCAGCTGATTTCGCTTCCGCGCACGGCGGCGCTCTTCGAACCGGAGGCAGCCCCGTCGTCCGATCCGGCCGACTATACGGACAGCTCCGAGACAACGCTCTCGGGAACGGCGGCCTCGGGCACCTGCTATCTGCTTCCGAATCTGCAGGGCACCGTTCCGTCGATTATCGACCAGCGGCAGAAGAGCCCCGAGCATGCTCCGGAGCACGCCTCATACCTGCTGATCCGCGCCGCGAACGGCAGCCGGAACCTGCTCTATACGGTCTACCTGGGCGGCAACAACACCTCGGACTTCAACGTGCGGGCCAATGTCCACTACACCTTCCGCATCTCGATTCTGGGCGACGATGAGATTGACACGCGCGTCTACTCCTACTCGATTCAGGTGTGGGACAACTTTGATGACTACCGCTTTGGCGACTACTGCATCTACGAGGGGACGACCCTGCTGCATATCGACGTGGAGAATAACGACGAGGAGCTGCCGCTGAACGGGACGTTTGCCGTCGTCTCGGGCGAGAGCTCGAAGGTCCTTTTCGACGACTTCCACGGCGAATCGGGCCCGGATTTCAAGGTGTACAATCCGAACGGCGCTAATCTTTTTGGCGTGCAGTACAACCCGACGGTTTACACCTCGTCGAACTCCCGCTTTGCCTACCGCATAACGCTGCGGGATTCCTACGGGGTCTGCGGAACCTACGACTTCGAGCATCAGATGGCCAATGTTGTCTACGTCAACCCCTCGGCCGGCGGCACAATCTCGGCCTCGGGCGCCTTGTGGAGTGGCGATACCGGCTCGGGCAGTAGTCTACGGAGCGTGGCGCTGTGCTACGAGCAGGGCTGCAGCCTGACGGCACGCGCCGGTGCGGGGTATCAGTTCGAGGGGTGGTACTCGGACAGCGGCTGTACGCAACGCCTCTCCACCTCGGCGACCTATGCGTTCCGTCCGAAGCAGGCCCGCACGGAACTCTACGCACGGTTCAAATCGACGATTACGCCGCTGGACGGCAATGGCACGGCGAACTGTTATATCGCCCGCAAACTCAATACGACCTATTCGTTCGACGCAACGGTGCAGGGCAATGGCCGTTCGACCCAAAATGTAACTCCCCAAAAACTGTCGGGTGTCGAGGCGCGGATTCTCTGGGAGACGGGGGCGGTCCGTAATGCGGTGATTCGTTCGGCCGAATATGCCGATGGCAGAATCTGTTTCGAGACTGGCACGGCACACGGCAATGCCGTCATCGGGCTCTTCGACGCTGCGGGGACCTGCATCTGGTCGTGGCATATCTGGGCTGTGGACTACGACCCGCTCTCCACGGCGAAAACCTACTCGACGGGTGCCGTCTTCATGGAGCGCAACCTCGGAGCGGAGACCACTTCGCTGACGGATGTACGGTCCAAGGGAATGTACTACCAGTGGGGGCGCAAGGATCCCTTCATCTATCCCTCGGCAAATACGCCGACGACCTATTACACCCCGTCGGCCGTAACCAGCCTCGAAGGGTATGAATTCAAGGCCTATGGCCGCAATACAAGCCCGTCGCTTCCGACGAGCGACTATACGGTACAGTGGGCCATCGAGCATCCGACGACTGTGATGGCCGGTAATCCCTATTCGGGAAGCTGGCACAACCCGCTGAATCCGAATCTCTGGGGCAACTACACGAACGGGACGACCGCCTCGCCCGTCAACCGCAAGACAATCTACGACCCCTGTCCGCCGGGCTGGCGGGTGCCGCATACCGAGGCGTGGGACAGGAACTACTTCAAGAAGGCGACCTACGTGAATGACGGCGGCTGGTATATGTATTACTCTTCGGATTCATCGACGACGCTCTATCCCTTCACGGGCTATATGGATGGCAGTTCGGGACGGGTGCAGTACTACTGGCCAACCTGCCAGGTGCGTGTCTGGACGAACACCCCGAACCTCGGCTCGTCGAAAGATTATGGACAGCACCTCTATATTCTGGACGAGAGCGGCATTGTTGCCATTACGGACTCGGTCCGGCTGGATGAGGGGCTGGTCGTGCGCTGTATCCGTGAATAAAACGCAAAGACGATGAAACGACGACAAATCATACCGATTCTGACTATGCTGCTCATGGCCTTGTGGGGTTCGCCCCACAAGGCTGCGGCACAAATCTTCGCCGTGCGGGCCAATGCCTTGGCGGCCTGTACGGCGACGCTGAACCTTGGCGCCGAAGTGGCCCTGACGGACCGCTGGTCGCTGGAGGGAGCGCTGTTCTGGAACCCCCTGCGCACGGAGGATCTTGCCATCTCGTTTCGTGCGGCGCAGCTCGGCGCCCGCTACTGGTTTTACGAAACGCAGGTCGGCCCCTTTGTGGGTGCGCAGCTCTCGCATGTCAATTACCTCGTCGGCCGCCGCACGCGGCGCTACGACGGCCGGGCGTGGGGTGCGGGCCTCTCCTGCGGCTATTCGTGGATGCTCTCCAAACGGTGGAGCGTGGCCGTAGAAGGGGGCCTCGGACTCTTCCATACGAAGGACACGAGGCGAAATTCCACGGTTTCGGACTGGGACGACGAATATATCTACCACTCGCGACGCTGGACCTTGGCCCCTTCCCGCCTGGAGCTGTCGTTCGCCTATCTGTTTTAGCCATGAGAAAGCAACGAATGATTCTGGGCGGCATGCTCGCCGCCGCGATGTGTGCCGCGACGGGATGCTCGGTGGCCACACGCCTGGAGCGTCAGCGTGCCGCGGCGCACCTCTCGCAACTGACGCGCGCGGAGCGTCAGGCCCAGCGGCAGGACTACCGGCCGCAGGTCGTGCGGCTCCAGCGCGACAGCAATACCTTCTTTCTGGCGCCGGTTGATACGCTGCCCGACGGCGAACGGGTCATGTCGCTGCAGATCGAGCAGGTGACGGTCGTGGCGAAGGTCCGCTCGGTTCCCGAACGCAACGGACGGGTGCACCTCGACTTTGTGGTTACGCTTCCGAAGCAGCTGCTGGGCAGCAGCCGCAGCGTGGTCATCACGCCCCTGCTGCACAAGCCCGATGGAACCGTTCCGCTGGAGGATCTCGTAATCCGCGGGGGACGCTTCTCGCTGTTGCAGGAGCGTGACTATTGGCAGTACGAGACCTATGTGCGGCGCTTCCGGCCCGATACGCTGGGACGGGAGGCGGCCTTCCAGCGCTTCGTGAAGTTTCCCTACCCGGAGGATGCCCGGCTCGATTCGCTGGTCGAGAGCCGCAGCACGATTACTTACTACTACTCGCAGGAGGTTCCGACGGACGAGACTTCGAAGAAGATGCTCATCACGCTCACGGGGAAGGTGCAGGCTGTGGACGACAGCGCCTACCGGCTGCCGCCCTCGGATACGCTGGCCTATCTGGTCTCGTCGATGCTCTCCTTTGTCGATACGCTGCCACGCTACCGCATCCGCGTCATAGACAAGTATGTCACGGTGGAGGATCGCAACTACATCCGCTTCTTTGTGGGCGACACCCGCGTGGTGGATACGCTGGGCGACAACGGCCGCGAGCTGGAGAAGATCTCCGGCCTGATGCGCCGGATCATCGAGCAGGAGGAGTTCTACGTCGATACGATCACCCTCACGGCCTCCTCCTCTCCGGAGGGGCGCTACGCCTTCAACGAGCGCCTCTCGCGGGGACGTGCCGAGGCGCTGAAACGCTACCTGGTGCGTCACTACGGCCGGGGCATCGACACGCTGCTGACGGTGCGGTGGGTCGCCGAGGCGTGGCCCGAGCTGATGAACCGCATCCGCACGGACCCTGCGCTGACGAACCGCGAGGCGATGCTGGAGCTCCTCTCCGCGGAACGAAATCCGGACCGGCGGGAGCGGCTGCTGCGCGAGCGCTTCCCCCGGGAGTACGCCTACCTGAAGGAGGTGATCTACCCGCAGCTCCGCTCTGTGGACTTCCGCTATAATCTTCGCCGCAAAGGGATGGTCAAGGATACGATCCACACCACGGAGCTCGACACGACCTATGCCCGGGGTGTGGAGCTGCTGCAAAGGCGTCAGTATGCCCGGGCGCTCTATATTCTCAACGACTACAACGACCGCAATACGGTGGTGGCACACCTCTCGATGGACCACAACGAGCGGGCGCTGGAGCTGCTCTCGACGATGCCGTCGGATGCCGTGACGGAGTACCTGCGTGCCATCGCCTGTTCGCGGCTGGGCCGCAAGGCCGAAGGACGCGAGCACTTCCTCGAAGCCTGCCGCCGGGATGAGCGCATGGAGTACCGGGGAAATCTGGACCCCGAAATTTCGGAACTGTTAAAGGACTAAACACATGAAACGCAAACGCATAATAACGATTCTGACCTACGTTCTTCTGGCCGCAGCCTGGGGCGCGATCTTCGTCTCGCTCTTCACGGCCTGCAACGTCTACGAGGATACGACGGTCGAGCTCATCCGATGTCCCGAAATCCGTGACACCATCCAACTCCCGGAGTGGGAACCCATGGAATAAACAAAGGCTGCGATTGAGTTCGCAGCCTTTGTTTTTTTAATTGTCCTTGGGTACGAGAGGACGGCAAAATTCCTTGTTGACCACCCGGTCGCGCATGGTCTGCATGGAATTGAAGTTGCGTGAGATGTTCTGTATTATCTCAATGTAGTTGTCCTGCCATTCTCCTCGTTCATCCTGCCACTGATAGTAAAACGGCTTGATGGAAACACATTTCGGATGCTCGAACAACGTGTTCAACAAGGTGCGGTCCGAATTGCCGCAGGAGTGTCCCATGATGTATATCTGGTAGTAATCCGAATTGATGAATCGGAGCAGTTTGCGATATTTGTCTGTCTCGAGATAGCGTATGGATTTGATATTCGTCAGATAATCGTTGTCGTTCAGTTTTGAGATTGTCTTGTAGTCATCGTCCATCTCATCCCCATAACCGAAAATAATATGGTTCAGATTATCTCCCAGTTTCCCATGGATGTGATTTACCTCGAAGCCCGAATTCTTGTAAAGATACATATCTGCTGTTGTCGTATAGTTGAAATTCAGCAGCAGAATCTGGTCCGGAAGCAGAAAAAAGTCCGGAACAATTTCTCTCCGTTTATTGATATTACTAATATGTTGGGGATAATTCACAAGGTCATTTAATCCCGGTCGATAATTTTTATTGATAATCTGTTTATTATATTCATCTATGGCTGAATGGTTAGAAAGATATGGATACCCGAATTTATTAAGAAAGGTTTCTTTTTTCATCTTAGAATGTGTCGCCAAGAAATCCAGCCGCTTTTTTGCAAAATCCTCGAATGCTGGTTGGCCATCAATGGATATGTCTTGAGCCTCACAAGGTCCATGGATGGCCTTTTGGATACACTCTTTTACCAAGTCCGGCTTTATCTGGTCTTTCTGGATACCATCCAAATACTCGATTAAGAGCCTTTTTATTTCATCCAATTCCTTGTTAAGTGGTTTGGCTCCGTCATAACCACAATCACTTTCTCTGAAAATCCGTTTCAGCCAAAAATAATATTCCCCCTCTATGTCTACCCAGTTTTTGGTTTCGAAGGATTTGTTTATATGCTGGAAAAACGGTGTAGCCTCAATGAGAAATCTGTCTGGATTTGCTCGGATGGTCTCTATGACATCAGTAGGAGAAATTTCTATCCCAGTTGGGAAATATCGTGTATGGAAAATATCATGCCAGGATTCAGGTTCTTCTGTTTGAGAAATTGAGCATAACTTATCTGTGAGTTTTTCACTTGAATAAACTCCTAACAAGTATTGCCCCCATTGCTCCCAATAGTGATTTATAAAGTCCCTGTAACTCGTAGGAAGATTATGCGCCAAATCAAATCCGTTCCCAATCAATACGATTCTGTTCATACCTGTTCGCTCATTGCTGTTATCTACAAATATAAGGAATTATTGGGAATGCTGACAAGAAAGCAAAATTGGGGTATTAAATTGTAAATCAAAATAAAGTCCGTGATAATGGTATGCTATGTCACGGACTTTTTGTATTTTCGTAGTTGATATTATGCCGAATAGGTTTTACATTGTAATTTGATACAAATATAAATATGTGGAGAATACCATTAGCTTTTGTATTATTAATAGCAATTCTTTTTATAGGTCACCGTATTAGTAATCATTTTACGGTTGCGCAAGAGGGAGGTATAAGAAAAAAATACAATCGCATTTTTAGCTTTATCTATTCTCTGAAAAACTCCAAGTTGATATTAGAAACGAAGTCTTTTGTTAAGTTTCATGTGCATGCAAATTCATGTAACTTATCTTTTGTTCTAGATTACAATATGGATATGTTAAATATAAAATGTACTATATTATATGCTGATGATACGGCATTTGATAATGGTACGACAAAAAAATGGACAGTGTCTAAGTATTGTAGCGAAGAAGAAGTTTTAAAACGAATGCAGGTGTATCTATATAATCTACCAAAATCCGGTTTATTGCAAAAATAAGAAAGATATGACAGAAAATGGGGCGCTGGATTGGTGCAATAATTCTGATTTATTTTATCTTTTGTGGTATTAAAGGTTGTACAACAAGGACTAACAATAAAGGAACTACATGTGTAAATGTGATAGATTCAAAAGGAAACATATCACAAATTCGGCTAAACGATAGTACCTTTGTTGGGAAAGATACAATTTATATTGGCTCACAAAATGTTTATCAAAATAGAACAGGGAAAGATTAGGTGTATTATAGTATACTTCTTCCGGTAATAATCCAGATAAGCCAATAGGAATCATAATACATCAAAATGAGTATTTCTTATGGTTTGGTGAAGACGATAGTTGTTTATTTCGCCACCTTATAGTACAACGATTATGACTCGTAGTAGATATGATAGAAGTCATAAACAGGATTTCACGTACCTCCATTTTTTAGATTATGTAGAAAATGTTTCAGCCGAAGTATTTGTAGTTAGATATTGAGAATATTATACATAAAAACTGAAGTTATGCAAGAAGAATTTGAAATCATTGATGATGCTGTAAATGAAACCGAAGAATTTCGTTACTCCATCACTAGTTATGGAGCAGATTACACCGTTGATAGTATTGTCCAAAGAATAGAAAAAGAAAAAATTTTTGTACCTCCGTTTCAGCGAAAGTATGTTTGGACTCAGATTCAAGCATCGCGTTTCATAGAATCTTTAATACTTGGTTTACCTGTTCCTGGAGTATTTTTCTCAAAGGAGGAAGCTACAGAAAGATTATTAATCATAGATGGACAACAGCGAATATTAAGTATAGCCAATTTTTACAGAGGAGTTTTTGGTGAGAAAAAATTCAGACTTAAAGGAGTTCAAGAAGATTTAGAAGGGAAAACATATGAAGAATTAAATGAGGCTGATCAAAATAGATTAGATGATTCTATTTTACACGCCACAATAATTAAGCAAGATACTCCTAGTGATGACGAAAGCAGTATTTATATGGTTTTTGAGAGGTTAAACACAGGTGGAACTCCATTGCAACCACAGGAGATTCGGGCATGCGTATATTATGGGGAATTTAATGAACTCCTTTCAGAATTGGTCCAAAATCCAGATTGGAGAGCTATTTTTGGGAAAGAAAATAGACGAATGAAAGAGCAAGAACTTATACTTAGATTCTTTTGTTTATTTTACAACTACAATGAGTATAAGAAGGTTCTTAAATCTTTTATTAATTCTTTCATGGCCAAGAATAGGAATTTTGAAGTATACAAGAAAGAAGAATTAATAACGCTATTCATAAAGCCTATTCAGTTCATTCATGAAAGTATCGGAGATAAAGCATTTCGCACGGGTAATAGGTTGAATGCTGCAATATTTGACTCTGTTATGATTGGTTTGGCAAAACGCATTTGTACTAATCCTAACCCAAACAAGGGCCTGTTCAAAATCCAATATGAACGCCTATTGGAAGACAAAGAGTATAGAATGTTTATAGATAATAGTACATCTAGTGAGTCATCGGTTAAAGGCCGAATTAACAAAGCGATATTGGCTTTTAATGAAGTATGATTATGAATCTGAGAATTAAAAGTCAAATATCCTCAATAGATTCACTGTTCAACACAGGAGCGAATATTAAAGATGAGGAGATACAGGCTCATTTTGCAAGATATTTATGTATAAAAGCATCTGGATTACTTGAGAATTACATAAAATCACAAATTGGCGATTATGTAGATGCTTGTTCATCACAACCAACAGCTAAATATGTAAGGAATAAAATGAAAACATTTACAAATGTTGATTGTGACAAACTTGTTACCTTTCTCGAATCATTTAGTTCAGATTGGACTACTGCTTTTCTTGCGAGAATGAATGACGAATTAAAAAGTTCGTTAAATTCGTTAATTTCTAATAGAAATAATATAGCTCATGGTAATACTGATAGTATTACATTTAATAAAATAAAACAGTATTATGATGACACCAAAAAGGTTATAGATATATTAGACCAAGTAATAAAGAAATAGCTAACTGAGAAATCTCTTATATATAAATGCAGCAAATAAATAACAATTATTTTACCGCTTGTTGCATTGGTTATATAAGATAGAAAATGATTTACTAATTTGCAGTTGAAACGAGTTTTTTTGAACGCAGTTCATAACAGAACGCTGCAAATGGCACAGATGCCAAGTCATTACCTCAAAATTGGGGAATCCTCCAAAATCCTTATTATAAGAAACTAAGAAGCCTATTCCAAAATTACGAAATAATTTTCTCGGATAGTCTTCGTCACCGCCGCCCGGCCCAGCAAGATAGCCACCCTGTGCAAAGATGCCAAGAGAACTGCTCTTGTCCTCGTTTGCGCAGGGTGGCTTTGTCTCTTTTGCTGTCCGGGCGTTCCGGGCAGTTTCTAAAATCTTACTATTATGAAACTGTTGACCGAGGAGATTATCTCCCAATTCGAGGCCCATCCCATCGGGAGCACCCTTGAAAAAATGCAACAGTCTGAGAAATTGGGCTGTTGCATTTTTTATGTTGGGACGAGGTAACGAAAAGGCAACGGTTCTCTTTTCCGCTGCTTGCGTTAGTAATCACAACCTCAAATAACAATTGTAAAGGTAATAAAAAAACGACAGAAACAATCGATAAGATCCTTTTCTTGTGTTGACCATCTTATTTTTGACGTTTCTATAAACCTTTCCATCCTTTACTCAATCCACACACTGCCCCATTTCATCCGGTAGCGACCAGCCCATGGGATCGGAGGAACAAGCTGCAAGGCCGGCCTGTGAGGACGCTTTGTATAGCCTTGCAGTTTATTCACTCGATCCATACCTTTGCGTTCGGGTGGAATGGGGATTTCGTTCCCGGCCTCCCGTTATAACTTTGACCCTTTAGATTTCTTTGGGGATGACACGATCTTTCCCTGTTTTGTATCGTGTCGGAGCGTTCGGGGTTTGCGAGGATCGTCCCAACTTTCTTGATACGTTTCGTCCGAGGGATTCTCTTTCCATAAATAGGGCCTTGTTATTTGCCCGTGTCCTCCCCACCATTGAACGAGGGCACGGACGACAAACCCGCTGTTTATTAAATCTCGATCCATGCGTCGCATGGTGTATTTGCCGTACTCAACCCACTCGCGCGGGTCGTGTCCGATGTAGGCTCGTCCTCTCGTCAGATTGTCATCCATGACCAGATAACCGTCGAACGTTTTCCCTTCATACTGCATCTCTTCGATATAAACCGGTTGCCCGTCCTTTATTTGTTCTACCTGTCCATCTGTAAGCCGTACACCAAATATTATCGGGTTTCGGATGGAGTGCTCCTGTTTATGCCGTTCTATTTCCTGCCTTTCCCGTTCTGCTCGGTTCGCTTCAATAATTTTACAGAGGTTGGCATAGCTGAACTTCCGATCTACCTGCGAGGCCTTGAGGGTCTGCCTTTGCATAGTAAAGGTCATACCCTGTACCTCTTTTTGCGGATCGCAACCCCGATGTATGAACGTTGCCGTTACGCCTTCCCTGTTCAACTGTTCGACCAGTTCCGTAAAACAGGCACAACCTTTCAACGCTGTTTTAACTGCCTCGTAAATTCTGTATTTCACTTTGTCGGGATCATGTAGCCGCTCAATCTTTACGTTCTCTTTTCCCTCGGAGAAGGTAAGGTCGTATTTCTGTTTAATGGCCTTGCACACGGCGACGCTCCGGATTCTCTCGTTATGGCTCCGCACCAACCTCGTATCGTACTTTACCCGGTTGTAAAGGATATGCAGGTGGGGATGCTCCGTGTCGGTATGCCGCACCACGATGTATTGCGTGTCGGTGATTCCCATACGCTGCATATATTCGCGTGCAAGGCCTGCCATAAATCCGTCCGTGAGCCTCGGCGTGTCGTCTTTGTGGAACGAAAGGGATATATGCCCCACGACCTCGGCCTTCTCCGGTCGGGCCTTGCGCTGGAAATTGAAACTGCCGATTAGGGAACGGATGTCGGACAACTCCACTCCGTCGCTGTCTATCATACGGGCGTGACCGCTTTTCTCCATCATGTAGCGCACGGCCCCGCCGAACGACTTACCCGTTACGATCTTTGCTATCATCTTTTCACTGTCCTAAACTTAAACTCTTATCGCTTAAAGTAGCTCCGTATCTCTGCGGCCAACCGTTCGTAAAACTCGATCAGTCCGATAAGACGCATGACAATGCCCTTCATTCCCTTTTGTGTGTTGGCAATCCGTGCCAATTGGTTCAGGTTGTTCCCCTGTCGGGCCAGTTCGGCTACGGCAGCAAGTATCGCGGGAGGAATATGTCGTGGCGATTGCCCCGTAAGTACCTTTTCCCGGCAGTAGGTGGCAAGATCCGTCCCGGCGATGATCGCTTCATTTTGAAGCCTTCGTTTCACGTCGGGCGTAACATGGAATTTGATCTCTGCGGTGCGTTTTTCGGAGGTGACTTTGGGTGGTCGGCCTCCTCGGTTGCGGTGATCGATTTTGTTATCTGCCATAACCCGCACCTCCTTTCTTCCCGCTTATGAGGTTAGGCTTTTCGGCCGAGCGACCGAGAGGGAACCGGCCGGCGGCATCGTAGATGTCGAGGGTCCCGAATCCCCTGCGACCGACGGGAGCGGGAGATGGTTCGGTGTGCGACCACAGGGAGTCCGCCGGACGGGACAGCCCCGCAGGGCAAGGTTGCCGGAGCGTCCGAGAAAACTCCGAGAGGAGGTTTTGAGGGCCTCCGGATACAACCTTGCTCCTTAAGGCTTCAGAAAATGCCGACGCCGGATTGTCAGACTCGAACGCGGCGTGTCGGACCTCGCGCCAACGCCTCGTCGCACGGAATCGGCAGGGGAGAAGACCGATAAATACGGGAAGACCACTCCTGATATACACGCCAGAGTATTGGAGAGAAACTCGTGAAGTTCAGCTGTCAGGCAGGGATGGATAAGCCGTAACAGTTACCCGAACGGATCGGGTTGTAACGCTCCAGACTACGGACGTTACCAGATCGCAATGCTGCAGCGTTGCAGTTCAGTGGGGAGGGTATCCGACATTCGGATGTGCTGTGAAATGGATGTTCATGGCTGTGCGATTTACGTCTGTTTACACAAACAACGCTGCCCGCTGCGGGTTGTTGCGTCCATGTCGGATCTTGCGTTCCGTTGCCATCTGTTGCTGCCCGAGTAGAAATCGTGCAAGACACCGGAGCCAACCGCTGCCAAGGCGAAGCCAACCACTGCCACCTCCATACGATCATACAACTTGCCGTATATCGTAGACGTTAAGAGTAGACAGACCGTCCTATAACGGCAGCTGAAACACACAAAAACGCACTAAGATGAAAAACCGGGCACACCGAATCCGCGATGAGTGAAAATCACCCGATCGCACACACAGACAAACCGATTGTTGAACAAAAAAACGATGAAACGATGGAAAAGATAATATGCATCGGGGAGAAGACCTGAACGCATCTTCTCGATCAAATGAAAGAGCTATCCGTCCTTGCCTCGCAGGTACGCCGCCGGTTCGATCCGCAGACCTCGGACGGTTACATGGATAGTGCAGACGTATGCCGGGTATTGAACATTACCAAACGCACCCTGCAAAGCTATCGGGATAAAGGCATCTTGCCCTATACCCGTATCGGCGGCAAGTTCTTTTACCGGGAGCGTGACCTGGCCGACTATCTCGAACGTAGAACCGTCAAAAAACAATAGCCATGCTCGACTATCTGAACAGCGAGAGCGAGGAGGTGAAAACCGCGCTCGCACAACTATCCGAGGCGAAACAGGCGTTGCAACAGGCCAGGGACAACTATCGTCCCTCGATTCTGGATGAACGTTACCTCACGGGCGAAGAGGTCTGTCGCTATCTGCACATCTCGCCGCGTACACTCCAAACCCTGCGTGATACACGACAGATTCCCTTTACCGTTATCAGTGGACGGGTATTTCTCTATCCCGAGAGCGGAATACGGAAAATCCTTCACAGAAATTTACAGTCTGTCGAAGAACCGTTTTAACCCTTACAAATGGGCCAAGCACAACAAACCCGGGACGCATAGGATATTCAGCCCTATGTGTCCCGGGTTTATTACTGCTCCTACTATTATAACTTAGGTACAAATGCCGCTCAAAGAATGTATTATATATCGGCAATACTCCACCAATGAGTGTTTGTTTGTGCGCGAATTATTTTCTACTTTTACAACGTCTTGTGTAGCAATGCACTCGGCAGACATATTGAAAGTGTTTTCGCACTGTTCTTACCAAGAAATCTGACAAATGCCGGATTCTAACTCACAATACAATTAAATAATCAAATACAAAATTATATCCGTTTTTAAGGGACAAAACGGAAACAAAACTATATTTTTTTTGCAGTTCTGCATTTGTTTGTTTTCATTAGATTTCATTCTTTGCACTTGGTGACATCTTGGAGTATTCCAACAAACTGATTTTCTACTCATTCAACCCTTTGTAGAAATTCCGATTCCACCAAGATATCATGCAGCCAAAAGAAAAAAACATTACATAAATCAATATCTACATCGCTACATATACAATACTACTTTTTACCAATAGGCAGTCATCCTCTCCCGCCTAAATGCAGTTTAGTTTAATTTAGCCTATATATAGCTAATAAACCAAACTAAACTGGTTTTCCCTTTATAACTTCAATATACAGCCCAAAGAGAAAAATTCTTATTTTCCTTTTTTCTTTTCGCTGTACAATTTCTGTAGGAGTTCCTGTAATCGACTCATACGCCTTTCATCTCCATGATGTCGAGCAGGTGGAATATTGTGCCGTCATGGACGGTGGTCGCCGAAGCGTGGTAATGGCCGTAATACCATGCATGCAGCGGATATCCGTGCACGGTGAGCCAACGGTAAAGCCGTTCCAGATCACGGCGTTCGTGCCTGATGTCGTCGGCAAGCCACTCGTCGCCTGCGCAGAAGTGTTCCAGATTGCGTTTCGCCGCGGGCGGACAGAACGACGGGGCGCTGTGGGTAACGACAGTATCGATCCGCACATCCTCATCGATCAGAATGACGAGTTCCCGCTCGTCGTATCGGAACGCCTCGTCGCGCCAATAAAGCGGCAGACACCTCTTGCCCTGCATACGGTGCATGTCCATCATCGAGAGGCGGAAGTTGCGGTCAACCGATACTGCACCACCGATGCAGAGGATGTTGTGCGAACGGGTATGCACCACCGTATAGTCGGGGAGCGTCTTCATGCAGGGATAGTCGATCATCTCTCCATCGAAATACCGCGGGTCGTCATGGTTGCCCCGTACCATCAGCAGCAGGACATTCGCCTGTTCCAAGCGGGTGTGCAGTCTTTCCCGATAGAGCCGGTCGTAAAAGCGCCACGGTTCGAATCCGAAACCGCAATCCCCGGCCACGACAACCGTCGCGTCGGAAATGCCGTATTCGGTAATCTTCTCGGCAAGTGCTTCGAATTCGCCGTGGACGTCGCCGCAGGCGATGATGTTGTCGGGGCGCTCGCTCAAATCCAACCATTGCATGGCATTCGTTTTTCAGTTTCGACAATCATTACAAAGATACAAAATAACGGTTTCCTTATGCCTCATCGCGACATAAACCATGAAATGGCAGATGACATCATCCCCCGGGGACAATTATTTCGGCCATAAAAAAACCTGCGTCGTGATTTGGCTTATCCTCCGGTTATTTTTGTCGCGTAACCGATACGAAGAAAAACTATGACACTTTGCGAACTCATGCATAAGGTCGAATGGGCGGATTTGAAACCTTATATTGAACAGCATCTGCCGGAGCGACCCGAAACAAAACTCGCCGACTACGAGCGGTTGTTCGAGCAGTTGCAGAATACGGCCCCTGCCAGGTGGATTTTCCCGGTTACTTTCCGCTTCTTTCCGAATCCGGATGAGATTTATGCGAAAGATTGGGGCAACATTACCCATGATACGGTCGACTATCGGGACTTTTATGTTGCCGATCATGCATTCGGAGCCAGCCTGCCGGCCTGTCTGGCATCTAACGTCGAAAAGTATCGGCTGTCGTTCCGAGATGCGGAGTGGGCGGCTTACTGTGTCTGGGAGTTGATGCGGATCAACGGTTCACGGGACAAGGAGGATGAGCAACCCGTATACGTAGGCGGATTTCGGAACCGCCGACAGTCGTGGTTTCATCGGATTGCGCTGCGTCTAAACGCCCGAGGTTGCACCCGGAGGGTAAAGCGTCTGGCCCGGCGTCTGCGATACGAGCAGGAATCCGAGCAACCCGACAACAGGGCCATGTGCCGCCTGCGTCGGCGGGTGTGCCGCATCGAGGCTGCCATACTGAAAATCACGGGAACGGACATGGACAGGCTGGTAACCAAGCCTGTCTCGGAGAAAAAGATGGAGCGAGTCGGCGATCTGATTTTTCGACGGATGGTGTTGCTCAACCGAATGTTCACGGGCACGCCGGAAGAGGTAGAGCGAATGGAGCAGGTAAACGACCGGCTGCTGGAACTCACCCGGCAAATGTATAGCCGCAGCGCCGCGCTTTATCGCAAGGTGCTGACCGACACCCGGGACGAGGCATTCGACGACGACATAGTGGTAGAAGGTTCCTTAAAATACGACTGCGGCGACGAGACCTCCGTGTTGCCCATGCCGAATGACGGATATTACGGTTCGGACTTCTACCGGATGTTGCAGGTCATCGACTGGCTCTACATGCGCGAGGCCGAGGGCTTCAAGCTGGAAGCCATCGAGGAGACCGGGTACAAGAGCTGGGAACCGAAAGATGTTCCGGAGCAGAGCGATACCGAACTGGGATTCGAGGATTCGCTCAACGACGGTACGACCTGGGCCGAGGGGGCCTTGAGGCACCCTGCGCTCGAATCCATCTGCCTTTGCCATGCCGTGCACGACATCTGCACGCACAAATATTACTCCATTCCGGACCTGCTGCGAATGAATGATTTCTGGTGCGAGGTAAAGGTAACGCATCAGCACATTGTCGATCAGAGCGGCAGCCGGTGGAAATGGTGGGAGCACTGTTCGTTCGAGGAGTTCCGCGACAAACTGCGCACCGAGGCGGCACACCGCCCGGAACAGCTCCGCCTCGGCCAATACATCATGGCCCGTACCTCTCAACTGTTTCCCGACACGGTGCATCCTACGCTTTGGGGCGGAGCGGACGACTGCTTCAACGACGACGATCGGGTCGACGCCTATCTGCGCAGACTGTATGACACTCTCCAAAAACAGTTAGAATCATGAAACTGAGAGAACTGATTGTCCGCTTCCTGAGGAGCCTTACCTCCTACGGGGCCTGTCCCGACAAAAGCGACTATTTCGATAAAGCTTCGCGGAATCCCTATGAAGAGAATGCCAGAAACAAAAGCGCATTCAATGGCGTACCTTCTGGTTTTATGGCCCTCGATCGCGTAGCGATGGGCTGGCAGCCATCTGACCTGATCATCATTGCCGCACGGCCCAGTATGGGTAAAACAGCCTTCGCGCTTTCCATGACCCGTAACATAACAATAGACTACAACAAGCCCGTTGGTTACTTCTCGCTCGAAATGAGCGCACAACAATTGAAGATGCGTTTGTTAGCTGCCGAATCGGGACTCAATTTTCGCAATCTGTGCAACGGCCAACTGACTCCAGATCAAAGGAAGCATCTGGAAACCTCGCCCCTGACCAACGCCCCGCTCTTCATCGACGACACCCCTGCGCTGAGCATCACCGAGTTCCGATCTAAAGTCGAGAAACTCACGACCCAGCACGACATCCAATTGATCGTAATCGACTATCTGCAGCTTATGAACCTTGGCTGCCACGACAACAAAAGGAACCGCGAGCAAGAGATCGCTGTCATCTTGTGTTCGCTCAAGGCCGTCGCCAAAGAGTTCGATCTGCCGATCATCGTCCTATCCATGGTCAGCAGATCTTGTAGTTCAGCCAACAAACGCCCGCAGTTGAGCGACTTGGACTATTTGAAAGCCATCGACATTGAGCAGAATGTCGACCTCGTCATCTTTATCCACCGTCCCGAATATTACGGCATAACCGTCGATGAAAACGGCATGGCCACAGCAGGTGTGGCCGAGTTGATCATTGCCAAGCACCGTAACGGTGCCGTTACTGATATTAAACTTCGTTATCTAAAAGACCTGATGAGTTTTACCGAGATCGACGGTACCGATCAGCTGCCAGACGGATGTACCGCCACAACACTTGTTTAATTCAATGATAATTTGAGCCTGTGTAGCATGAAAATTTTCAAATATTTAGCTGCTTTAGTCTATAAGTATATATGGCGCAAAACTCAAAAAAGAAGCGATGCCCAGAAAAGCAACTCCGACATAACTGTAATTGCCGTAGGTAATGGCGGATATAATATTGCATATAACCTAATTCAAATGGGATGCTTCGATGATACAAGTTTTTTTGTTTGTGATACCAAGCCAAGCGACCTGACAAGACATGCGAGCAATGCCGATGAGACGTTTCTGCTGGACAGAATAAATGGTGATGTAAAATCTGCAGATACTACCCATGTTGATCATATCATCAAGAAAACCTCACAAAATGTCATTTTAGTAGGGGCATTCGGTGGTTTAACCGGCAGTAAGTATGTTCCACTTCTGGCGCTCGAGGCTGTTATGCAAGGCCGATTTGTATATTCAATTGTCACTTGGCCATTAAATACAGAAGGCCCTTCTTCCATCACTTTAACTAATAAGGCCATAAAACAGCTTGCAGCATCCAGTCGTGTAACCGTTATTCAAAACAACAATATATTGGTAGAATTAAAGGATCTTACGATCAGTCAAATTAATCAGCCGATTACTAATACGTTATCGGCCATATTGAAGAGATACTCTTTAGAAGAACTTGTTGACAATAATACCATAGACTTGCAGAGACTGATTCCAATCAAATACCAGGTCTTTACTGAAAATACAGATGATCAGGATACAGTTAAAAATACGTTGTTGGCAATCATCAACACCTTCCGTATAATGCCAAACGAAGAGCGGAAACGAATTTTTAATTCATAAACAATTCTGATGTAATGTAATTTGTGCGCCTACCTGTGCAGACTGTATGACACCTTTCAAAACAAATAGAATCATGAAACTGAAAGAACTGCTTGCCCGCTGCGATTTCGACAGCATCGTTCCGCACCTGCTGCGCATCTACCCCCGACACGCTACCCAGCTTCCCTGGTACAAGGAGGCCTATGACATTCTGCGCCATACGGAGAGCGTGGACAACGACGGCACCATCCGGATCGCATGGTGCAATGATGATGTCAAATACGGGGGCGAACCCTATATTCATATTAACAATTGCGAAGGGCAATCTTGGGAGGGCTGCCTCGGGGCGCAATTGGATGTGGCGGACGACGTACACATCGCTGATGCGGAGCTTGCGGCCCGTTGCCTGTGGAGCCTTACCTTCTACGGGTTCCGCCCCGACGAATGCGACTATTTCGATTGCTACAGGGCTCCGCGAAATCCCTATGAAGAGCAGGCCAAACGGCTGGAAGACGCACAATTCCGAAACTATGCACGCAAACGTCCCGGACGCTTCCATGCCCTTTCGACGGAAGAGTGGAAAATATACGACCGTCGCCAGAGTCGCCGCAACCGGCCGAAACGGATGCGCGACCACCGGCAGGAGGTGCGGATCAAACAGTTGAAACGCATGGGCTGCGTAGAGAACACAATCCGGCAAATCCTGGCACGTACGACGGAGATCAGCCGCGAGCAGCTCGCCTATCTGCCCGACACGCAACTGGTCCACGAGCCGGACTACCACTCGAGGGCCTATGATCCTTCACGTCGGATGGCTTATCTGCATGAAATTCTGGCCCGCTTGCTACGGTGGATGAAAACCGCGACCGCTACACGCGGATCGTGGCCGTATTGTCCGTCGCTCCGGAACATCCGCTGCAGCCCGATGAACGGGAGGCGTTCCGTCGCCTCATTGCGCTGCTTCCGCCCCATGCGCAGGTATTGAGCGCCATCGGGACACGGTCCGACCTCGGAGTGGAGGCGGAACTGCTGCTCGTAAAAAGTTTCTGAAAAAATTACAACAGTCACAGCCTATGTCATTATTTGGCGTAATCCAGCCTTATCTTTGTATCAGAAACCAATAAAACAGATGGATATGGTAAATAACGAACGGAGCGGCAATATCACGCCGCAGAATGAAAAGAGATGGAGCAACGACTTCATGCAGCAGATTATGGACGAAGAGGCATGGAAGAACCTCTCCGGTGATTTTCCGTGGAGCGAACAACTGCTCGAAAAGTACCAGGACAGGGTCGATTGGAACGAGGTGTCGGACAACGACAACATGCTCTGGACAGCGTCGATGCTGGAGAAGTTCAAGGAGCGCATCGACTGGGATGCCCTTTCGCGGAGCCGCCACAGATGTATTCTGACCGCCGGGATGTTCGAACGCTTCAAGGCGTATTGGAACTGGAAAATACTGTCATCGAACAGCGACGTAGAACTGGACTTCGAGCTGATCGACCGCTTCGCCGATCGCTGGGACTGGAGGGAACTGATCGACCGACACCGCGACGACCTCCTCAACCGCGAGTTTTTCGAACGTTACAAGACATACATTCCTGCTTCGGAACTGCAACATTCGCGTCTGTGGCATAACCTCGTCGATGAGCGTAAACTGCAGTTAGCCCGGGAAATCACGGTCTGAATCAGACCGTGCGGCCCGGCGGCTGAAGCCATCGGGATATTCGCGCCGATAAAAACACAGAAACCGATATGAGCACAAGTAAGAGAATCAGCATACACCGTTTACTGCACAGCCATGAATGGCCGGAGATAGAACGCTGTATTCGTACCTGCCATTTGTCGAGGCATAAAGGGCCGATGAAAAAATACAAGGAATGCTACGAGTCGCTGCTCGAGCATTTTCCGCAGCAATCGGTTCTGCGTATCAAGTTCAAACTCATGTATAGTGAGGGAGAATGGGATCTCTATGATGGGTATCGCTACGTCTACCCTGGAGCCAACACTCGCGAGGTGATTATGCTCGACCTGGACCCCTCCCAACAAATTTCCGAAGCGGAAGCGCTGGCCCGCTGGCTGGTTTGGATCGCAGAGAAATACGGAACGGAATGGAGAGTCATCCGGCCCCAATTCGAAGGCTACTTTTATTTTAGGGTTCCAAATCACTCATTTGGTAAAGTCATCTCACTCGATCCGCAAACCAACTGGGATTACTGGACTAAACCGAAGCGCTGGCGGACTCTTCCCGAAGAGACCCGCCGCTATCTCAAACGTCGGATGCCCGTGCAGAGGCTCTGGTTCGAATCGAATCCGGAGCGGGCCGACAATCGGCAAGAACTGATATGCCGTAACATCGAGACCCGCACCGAGGCGATTGCCGCCCTGCGCGGATGCCGGCACCTGTTCGTCTGTTTTTACAGTTCCCGAAAATACGGTGTAACTTGCGAAGAGACTTCCTCCATTCTCGACAGTCTGCATAAAGCAACGGGCTGCACACCGGAGGTCGTGTTCGACTCCGATACGTTGAGCTGGGTGGGATGGGTGTTGGCAGTCCAAGTATGGGCCGGGCTCGGAGAGTAAAAACAAATGGAAAAACAGAAGATATGAAATCAGGAAAAAAGCAATCGCGCGGCTCATCGAAGAGCAATACCGCCGTATTGTTCAACCGCTATGTATGGCTGGTCGACACGATCTACCGAGCCGGACGCATCTCGTTCGAGGAGATTAACGAGCAATGGGAGCGATCTTCACTCAACGACACGGGCGAAGAGTTGCCCTTGAAGACCTTCCACAACCACAAGAACGCCATCCAGCAGATGTTCGACATCAACATCGAATCGTGACATAACAAAACGCCTATTATTAAATGTCTCTTCTTCTTGGCAAGGAGTTCTTTCCCGATCTTTTGTCGATAAAATCACATTTCTATCAGTTTAACTTTATATATTATTTGTAATAATTTATATACATTTTTATCACCGCGAGGGATTACAATTTCTTTCAGAGCCGAACATCCTGCAAATGCTGAAGCAGGAGGCCAACAGTGGTGGTGGAGCGTAAAAAAACGGACAGATTGTAGTGATGTGCAGTCTGCAAATACATATTCAGAATAAAACCATGTATTTTTTGGTATATCAATGGTTGTCAGTGAAACACAGCCAAGAAACGCAGCAGAAAGAATACAGACTAACGATTCGGGGAGTTGAACGTTAGACAACGATTTACATCCCATAAAAGTCCTCGCTTCAATGACTTTGATAGATTGAGGAATATTAACAAATTGCAGTGCCTTGCAACAAGAAAATGCTCCTTCTCCAATTTTGGTTACAGAATCCGGAATATCGATGAATTGTAATGAAGTATTATTGTGGAATGCATTTCCCCCTATTTCTTTTATAGAATTAGGTAGTTTAATATTTGTCAATGAAATACAATTCATGAAAGCATAGTCGCCAATTTTAGTTACAGAGTTTGAAATAGTAATGGACTGTAAGGAGATGCATTCATTAAAAGTATCACTTGCTATTTCGGTTACAGAATTTGGGATATTGATGGCCTGCAGAGAAGTACATCCCCAAAAGGCTCCTCCTCCAACTTCTGTCACAGAATCGGGTATATTAATAGACTGTAATGAAGTACATCCCCTAAAGGCTTCTTCTCCAATTTCTGTCACAGAGTCGGGTATATTAATAGACTGTAATGAAGTACATCCCCAAAAGGCTCCTCCTCCAACTTCTGTCACAGAGTCGGGTATATTAATAGATTGTAATGAAGTACATTCCCCAAAGGCATAATATCCAATTTTGGTTACAGAATCAGGAATATCAATCGATTGCAAAGCGGTATTGTTATTAAAGGCTCCTTCGTCGATAATCTTAACTCCTTCCTGAATACGATATTCTGATAGATCGGGTATTTGCGGACCTTCCAGCAAAGTTAGTCGGTCTGCGCTGTACTCGGCGCCATAGGCGTCGATCCATGTAGAGGATTTTTTCATTTCTGTCATGATTTATTCGTTTTCCACAAAATAAAAGAGATGATATGCCAAATCGTGACACAACAAATAGAATATTTATCATTGTTTCTGTGACCGTTATTACAAAACGCTATCTGCTTCCCTCAGGATATTTTTCGATGGTCCGCAATACCATCATCATACATACAGGAATTTACTTATTACACCACTATCAACAAGCCGGCAAAGTGTATCATACTTATTCATCACGTCATGCAGATCCAAATGCTTTTCGTACTTTTTTATCCTGACATTTCTTTGGATAGAAGGGATTTTCAATATTACCGATACTCTTAAACCCCAATCTTCCGGAATATCTACATCACAGTATCCGTAGAAGCGAAACTCAATCATGTTATTACCTCCATTGACATTAAAAGTAAAAGCCAAATCAAAATCATATCCCGCTGATCCGGGCAATCTGTTGTTATAAATATTCAACTGTGAATCCCATAATTCCAGCCTTGCCATATCAGATAGTTCATATTGTCCTATTAACGTCCAGAACAATTTCAAAGTTTCGGATTTCTGATTTTCCCAAAAACTGTCATACCGGCTTCTATCCTCAAATTCAATCATTGCAAGTCATAATTATTTATCCGACATCAAAAATAGTTCTCACTTATGCTGTATGATGACACAAGTGAGAATATTCAGATAAAATTTTATCAGATGCGACTTATGTCAAAACCAAAGATGATAGCGTTACCCAAAACTGCGCAGGATTCTGATAAACTCAAGTTCTGATTTTTCCGCCTTCTTTTTCAAATATACGGCACAAAAAATACATTGTAACTTTATTGGAAAGTTTTTCGGTAAAACCTCAACTTGTGTCATGATTTGGCGCTTAGCTAAATTATCTTTGCATATAGATTTCGTTGAAAGAATAATAAAACCGATATCATTATGCGACAGAAACAAAACAGCCGAAGTTCATCGAAGAGCAATACCGCCGTGTTGTTCAACCGCTATGTCTGGCTGGTTGACACAATCTACCGAGCCGGACGCATCTCGTTCGAGGAGATCAACGCGCAATGGGAGCGGTCGTCGCTCAACGATACGGGCGAAGAGTTGCCCCTGAAGACCTTCCACAACCACAAGAACGCCATCCAGCAAATGTTCGACATCAACATCGAGTGCGACCGTCGGGACGGTTACCTTTACTACATCGAACACGCCGAGGACATGGAGCGGGGCGGCGTGCGGACATGGCTGCTGAACACCTTTGCCGTGAACCACCTTATCAACGAGAGCCACCACCTCAAGCGACGCATTCTCTTCGAGGAGATTCCATCCGGACAGCGCTTCCTGACACAGATTATCGAGGCGATGCGGGATAATCTGACCTTGGAGTTGACCTACCAAAGTTTCTGGAATAATACAGCCAGTACGTTCGAAGTGGCACCCTACTGCGTCAAGGTGTTTCGGCAACGGTGGTATGTTGTGGCTCGCAGTTTGAGCGACGAGCGGCTGCGTGTTTACGCTCTGGACCGTATCCAGGAGTTTCGCACGACAGAAAATGCCTTCACGCTGCCCGAAGATTTCGACCCCGAGGCCTATTTCGCCGATTCGTTCGGGGTGACCGTTGACGAGGATTGCTCCGTCGAGCGGGTACGTGTCCGGGTGCAGGGCATCCAACGGCAATATATCCGTACGTTGCCGCTGCACGCCTCGCAAAAGGAGGTCGAAACGACTGAAGATGTTTCCGTCTTTGAGTTTCACCTGCGTCCGACGCTCGATTTTCAGCAGGAACTGCTGACCCATGCCGTCAATGCGGAAGGGGACATCGAAGTGTTGGAACCCCAATGGTTGCGTGAGCACATGAAAGTCATCGGAGAGGATTTGTACCATAACCATCAAAACGTGTAACGACCATGTTGCAGGATCCGAGACAAATTACGGAACTTTATGGTGTGTGTAACAATTATGCCATATTCGCTATTGGAGATGAAAAAGACAGGCGTTACGGTATTATTGATCGCAACGGGGAGATTGTTGCAGAACCCGAATTTATAGAGTTCTCATTGCAATTAGGCAGATATGTACAGTGTTGTTGCACAACCGGATTGTCCCACAATCCCAGCTATCGGCTGTATGATATGACAATGGATGGATGGGTCTCTATAGATTCCAACAAGAGGCCTATGCCTATCCCGGGACATACTGGACTTTTCTATACCTATATTCAGCATAATCGCTGCGGAATCCAAGATTATAATGGTAATCAGATTATCCCAGAAATATATGCTACTATCTTCCGCATTGGAGAGTATTTTATGGTGCAGGATCCCAAAACTGAAAAATATGGGATTCTGACGGCGGAGGGGAAGATGGTAATCCCATGTATTCTTGCATTCGATCGTGTATCATACAGCGCCGGAAAAGTTCTTGTGCGGCAAGCCGACAAATGGTTCTATGTGAATAACTGTGGAGCACAAATGTTCGACTGGCATGAAATAGTGCTGCCAGACGATGTATTGGGAGTGAATTTATATAGTGATCGTATCTGTTATTACATCCCGTGCTGGAAAAAGTTGCGTGGATTGGATTATCGGGCGTGCGGTATGCTTGACACCTCCGGAACAGAGTTGTTACCTCCAATCTATTTCGTGATACATGGATTGAATGAAAAGTATTTCAGTGTAGGTGATGCAGAGACGTTCTTTTGCGGATTGACCGATTCTGACGGCAATACGATTATACCTGCAGACTCTGGTGTCTATGTCTGGACTCCGATAAAAGAGGATGAGAATATGTTTATATTCCAAACAGAAGGCAGTTCAAATCTGAATTCTGGAATAGTGAGAATTGGGCCGAACAAAGAAATACAAGAGGTTCTTCCTGCCCGATTTGTGTCCCCGCACTGGCTTCCCGATTCCGAAGCGCAAGGCCATGGATGCATTGTCCTTGCACAAAGTATATGCAGGCATCAAGAGGAGATCTTGCGTGCCGGGGTATTCTCTCTAACCGGAGAACAACTTGTGCCTTTCGAATACGACGATATCCTTTTGGGCAACGATCCCGAACGGATTGCCGTCTGCAAGGGCGGCGAATGGTTCTTCATCAACCTGAAAAACGAACGGACCCTGTTTTAGATTTTATGAGAACTAATTGCGAAGCCTTGCGCAGCAGGCAAAAAAGTTGTATATTTGAAACATGATATAAAATACAACGACATATTAACAGTTTCGACGGCTTGTTCTTTATCTCTTGAACCGACCAAGTAAAAGGATAACACCACAGAGCCGAAGCGTCGGATCTCGCGTGCTGCGCGGGCTTCGCTTTTTGTGGTATGGGTACCTTGGTCGGACCCTGGAGATAAAAAGTCGGGGGTCGCGCTCTTTTTACATCAATAAGAACCAAAACTTTTCTGTCAAATGAAAAATCCTGCATTCTATCCAAAAACAGTCGAACTAATTATCGATTGGCAGCAGGTCGAGTCGATTGCCGATCCCGATTTGCAATTGTTTTTCATGGAAGCAAAAAACTGTCTTGCCGATTTCTTCCCTTCCATGAAAGAAAATTCTGCTTTGGAAGATTCCTATACGGGAATAGGAGATTTGTTTTCCAAGAAGATTCCTCTCTATTTGCCGAAGCTTTTGTCAGCAGATATCGTATTCAAATACCTTTATGACCATTGGCCACTATGGTGCAGATTGTCCCGCATGGCAGCACTGTTTCACGATACCTGCCTCCGGCTTTTCGAACAAAACGGTAACTGGCTAAACGATTGGTATGGCTGTAAATGTGAAGACAGACGCATAAAATTCGGTGTGAGTAGTTGGTTCGAGGAAATGATGATAATGTTGCCGGCTAACCGTCTGCTTAGCTTACATACATGTGCCGAAGAATCGCGCTACTGGCATGGTCTGACAGAAAGGCTTTTGGTCCTGGAAGAAAGAAGAAACGAACGGGTCCTGTTTTAAGCATAATGACATCAACAAAATAATCTCATACAAAAAAGAGATTGAAATAATCTCTATACAAAATTCATAGCGATGAGAAATTTTGTTGCTACCCAAAAACTGTGATCATAAAAGGGATAGCCCCAAAAGCAATCGAAACAATTGCTGATCATGCAGAATGGTTCGGACATAAATCTGTCTGTCGACAGATATTAATGGATTTTTCATCTGAAAATCATTGCAACTAAATAATATCATCGAATAAAGTTTTACAGCCATGCCGCGAATTGGCATAGGGAGCACACATATTTGCGGCATATTTCAAAAAACGAGGAATGAATAACGTTATCTTTTTAGATTTCGACGGAGTACTGAATGCCTTTTATTATCCGAAGCAATTGGCGGATCGCGGACAGGCATGGAGGGATCGGTTCGGAGTATTGTTTGCTCCGGAATGTATCGCTCAACTGGGGCGTATCATCGAGGCTACCGACGCACATATCATCATCTCTTCCTCCTGGAAAATTCCGTTTGAAGGAGAAACGGATGAGACGGTATTGAACTGTCTGAAGGGAATGTGGGAAACACGCCAATATCCCGGTCGGATTGACGGAGCAATTCCCAACCTGACCTTCCAGGATATTTTGGATATGCATTGCGACGGCGATTTTATATGTCACAAGGGATTTGAGATTGAACAATGGTTGAGACAACATCCCGAATGTACCTCCTATGCAATACTTGATGATGAGGTGATTGCACTGCCCAAACATAAATCTCATTTTGTCCGAACCGACAAGGTGGTCGGGTTACAAAAAGAAGATGCTGATCAGGCTGTCGAAATATTGCTGAATCATTGTTATTATCAATGAGAATATTTATTTAATCAAAATTCGGATTATAAAACTACAGACATGAATACATTGGAGCTGAAATCCGTAGCCGAATTGCAAAATCTGGCATTTTACATTCCCGATTACCAGCGTGGATACCGTTGGACACGACGGCAAGTAGAAGATCTGCTGAATGACATTTTCGAGTTCAGCCAAAAAGAGAATGCCGGCATCTACTGCCTGCAACCTTTGGTGGTTATCAAAAGATCATCAGAGGAGCAACTGTTGGGCAGGGTGCACGCAGCCAAAGACCTGGATGAAGTAAAACGCATTTTGAACGGACAATGGGAAGTTGTAGACGGACAGCAACGTCTGACAACCATACGCCTGATTCTTGAGGTATTGGGTCAGTCTCGCTTTTATGATATTACATATCAGACAAGAAGGGATAGTGCTGAGTTTCTGAATGGAATCACAACGACAGAAGCAGAAAAAGAAGCAGAAAAAAACATCGACTTTTATCATATTTACGAGGCTTACAAAAAAATCGATGAATGGCTAAAGGAAATCGACGGAAAGCAAAAAGAGCGCTTTCAAAATGTTTTACTCCATCGAGTGAAATTTATTTGGTATGAAACCAAAGAGGATCCCAAAGAGGTATTCACCCGACTGAATATCGGAAAGATTTCATTGACCAACGCCGAGTTGATTAAGGCCCTGCTGTTAAACAAATCCAATTTTGGCAGCAGCGACGATGATAAAATCAGACTTTGGCAGCAGGAAATAGCCATGGAGTGGGACGTCATCGAATACGCGCTCCAGTCCAATGAGTTCTGGCTCTTTCTCAATGCCCCCGGCGATGAACGCCCCACGCGTATCGATTATGTTTTCGATATGATCTGCCGTTGCGACATGTTGGGATGCAAGGATGAGAAAGACACATCCGATGAATTCAGAACATTCCGCTATTTCTACCACTATCTTGCCGTGCAGAAGCAGAAAGAAATTTCGTTGGCACAAGCTGTCCGCACTATTTGGGAAAAAGTACGGGAAATATTCCAGACCTTGCAAGAGTGGTTCGACGACATGGAACTGTATCACTATGTCGGTTATCTGATATGTATGGGCAGAAGGGTTGATGAGATCTACAAACAATGGAACGACTCTGATAATAAATCCGGATTCATAGAAAAATACCTAACAGAAGAAATCAAGAAAACCATTCCATACAAGGATATAGAAAATACGGTTTACGAAGTCAAGCAGGAAGGCTCCCAATTTAAGGGTGGAAGCAAGACAAACTGTCGCCCCATCCTGTTGTTGCACAACCTTCAGACGGTCATCAATCAGAACAGGATATTGAGCGCCAATGCAAAGTACAAAAACGGAGTATTCTACAAGTTCCCATTCCATTTATACAAATTAGAAGGGTGGGATGTGGAGCACATCGATTCGAATACCGAAAATGGCTTGGACAATATTAAATCGCAGCGTGAATGGTTGCTCAACGCCTATTTTGGTCTTCAAGACAAGACCCTTCGAGACCAAATTCAAAAATTTTTCAAGCAATACGCAGGTAAAGCTTACGAACAAAGTGAGGATTCAGCCAAACAGACGGCACGCGATGAGGCATTTACTGAACTGAAACATCAAATAGAAGATGTCGGTGGCAATGACCGATTGAGCCAGAATGAAAAGAACAAAATATGGAATTTCACCCTGCTGGATTCATCGACCAATCGGAGTTACGGCAACGCCATTTTCCCGGCCAAACGCAGGATCATTATCGGCAAGGACCAAGGGAAAAAGTTCAATTCATCGACAATCGACGAGAATGGGCAAATTGTTCTCGGTTCAGCCGAAAATAGTCCCTCCGCGTTCATCCCACCCTGCACCAGATATGTATTCCTGAAATATTACAACACGGCCTCATTCGACCCCAATGTATGGGCCCGGAACGATGCCGAGGCCTACAAAGACAACATAATAGAGGTCCTTAAAAATTTTCTGTCATGAGCAAGAACAACGATAAGGTTTCATTCTGGAAACTTCTGAGCGAGAAAAAGATAATCATACCCATTATCCAACGCGATTATGCCCAGGGACGGGAAGGCCAGGAGTTTTTGCGCGAACGTTTTCTCGGGCAGTTGTTCGACGCCCTGAAGGACAACGCCAATCCTCTGGTGCTTGACTTCGTGTATGGCAGCGTGGAAAACAATACGCTCTATCCACTGGACGGCCAGCAACGTCTTACTACTCTATGGCTGCTTCACTGGTATCTGGCATTGTGCGCCGGAACGTTGTCTGAAGACAAGACGGTGCTTGAAAGATTTTCCTACGAGACGCGAATCTCTTCCAGAACATTCTGCCAGAAACTTTGCGGCGTCACCCAGTCCTATCAGCCGCAGACGCACGGTATAGCCACCTTTGTACGCAACCAAACCTGGTTCTACTCGGCCTACGAGCAGGATCCGACCATCCAGTCGATGCTGTGCATGCTGAATGGGACGAATATTTCGGACAGCAACAAGATGGATATTACCGACGGCATTGAAGAATACTGTATCAAAACAGGCCTTACAAAAGAAAAGGCTAAAGAGCTGCTGAAGCGATTAAAGGGAGAGGCTGCCCCCATCGATTTCTACCTGTTGAACATGGAAGACAAGAACATGCCGCTTGCCGACGATCTCTACATCAAGATGAACGCCCGTGGCAAAGTACTGACAGACTTCGAGAATTTCAAAGTAGACCTTCTGAAATACAAATTATCGGACCGGGACTACCTGATACCGGAAAACGATACCAGTGAAAACAGCTTCAGCCTGCTGCTTGATACCCGGTGGACAGACCTGTTCTGGCCATACCGTTCGGCCGAATATCATATTGACGAGATATACCTGAATTTCCTCAACCGTTTTTTCCTCAACTGGTACATCGCCCGCTGCAACACGGACGCCACACCAAAAGAGGTAACAGCCCGCGATTTCTACAAGCAACTGTCAGCAGCCATAAACGGTAAAAACAAGGACTACCGCTACCAGAGTATCTCCATCTACAATCAGGTGCTTACCCGTGAGTGTATCGCCTCACTTCAGACCTGCCTGAACCGCCTGTGCGACCTTTATCAGAATGCAGAAGGAGGAGATAACAAACAGAAACTACAGGCAATAGATGCACTTTTCATGCCATATTGGGAGGAATTTGCCGAGAATGGGGAGAGCGACAAGGCAAACAAAATCTTCAGCTTCATTCCCAGATATGCGACAGACGACAATACGAATACCCCGGTTCCAATCACCCTGAAGCAACAAGTCGTTTTTCATGCCATTTGCGTTTATCTTACCAACTGCAAGGAGGTCGAAACGGATAAATTGAAAGATTGGGTACATTTTGTCTGGAATATGGCAGAAAACAACTACATGGACAGTGAACAGAGTGTCGGTGCCATTCGGTTCTTCGACACGGAACTCAATAAACTACCGAAGATAGAGAATAACGAAGCTCCAGATCAAGCCTCCGATAACATTATCGATTATCTGGCCGGGATAGACGAGGGGCAGATAAAACAGATAAAAAAACTATTCGGCCGCAGGCAATTGCTCGAAGAAATCGCAAAAGCCAAACAAATTAAACAAGATCCCGACTGGAAAAATATAATTCATGAAGCCGAAAAGGCAGCCTTCTTCAAAGGGGCTATTGCCTTTCTGTTCAACAACGAAAAGGGCGAAACGGATTGGAACAATTTCGATACGAAATGGAGAACTGCCAAAAAACTGTTCGACAAAGGCGGAGTTAAGGCCGACAAGATCGTGTATGCCATGCAGACTCTATACAGCTACTGCAATGATTGGGACTCACAATTCAATAAGGATGCCAAAATATTCAACGGTAAAGCAAATACCTGGAAAGATCAGATTCTGACAAAGGTGGTTGGAGACAACAAATATGTATATGCAGAGCCGGTTCACCATCTGTTGATGGGAGAAGGCCATTCGACAGAGCGGAAGCTAGACAGACGGCTGCGGCTATTGTCCAGCGAATCCTTGATCAACCATCTTGTAAAGGATAACTCCCAAGGTCAGGATATGTACATACGATACCCTCATGATTCTTTATACTACTGTGGAAGGAAATACGGAGTCATGTTGAATTATGAAAAACGTGACCAATGTCTGAATGAATTGCTGAAAAACAATAAAATAGAACTTGTCACAGATTGGAACAAGAAGATAGACATAGAAAAGGACGAATATGGTGACAAAGATGTCGTATTCTGGGGCGATTTGAATATCCATTTTGTCTATCATACGAAGAACGGCCACTCTTTGCATCTGCAATGGTATCGAGGAGGTAGTTCGACAGAGTATGACATTTATCTGATGAACGAGGATTGGGAATACAAAGAACGCACTACACACATGGAAAAAGAACATGGTGATCGAAAGCGATTTTACTGTTTCAACTTCAACATTGACAAATCTTCCGGCAAATCGTTGGCAGACCAATTCTGCTCACAAGTAGAAACGGAATTTGCGGAATTTATAGAACAAGCATCCCATAAGAAGAATCCGGCTGAATAAGCCGGATTCTTCTTTGGTTACAACATGGTTACAAAGCCGGAGCATGCCGACCCTTTAGAGGACCATTCGGGTGTCGCGCACAATTAGTAGCTGTCATCGAGGAAATGCTATTGAACGATTGCCCGCAGTATTTACAGGTATATCGACTCTTCTCACTCCCTTCATAGAGTTTATGCCTGCCTTTTAATGGGCCGTTAGGATGTCGCGAACAGTTGGTTGCGGTCAGGGACGATACTGAGGAAAACTTTTGTCCACAGTATTCACAATAGAAGTTTGCCATGGGTTAGAGAATTAAATGGGTTAAACAATATAACGTTTTTCAGCCAAATGACATTTATATTATCCTGATATTTTCATATATTTCACAGAATTATTTTCGCTATTTCGGCACAAGCCAATGCATCGGCCAAGGCGTGATGGTGATTCTTCAGATCGAACCCGATGTGTCCGGCAACCGTATCCAGTCGGTGGTCAGGTAGTTCCGGAAATACTTTGCGCGATTGTCGGCACGTACAGAAAAATTCATAATCAGGATAAGGCATTCTGTAATATGCAAAAACACTCCGCAGACAACTTTCATCGAACGGACTGTTATGGGCTACCAACGGCAAACCCGTGAGAGCCGGGGCTATTTTCTGCCATACCACAGGAAAAGGATCGGCCTGGTCCGTATCGCGATGAGTCAAACCATGAATTTCCGTGGTCCAGTCGCAATAATAATTCGGGGCTGGGCGAATCAACTCATAAAACGTGTCCGATATCTTCTGATTTTTTACTATTACAATCCCAACGCTGCATACGCTTTCGCGGTGGCTGTTGGCCGTTTCAAAATCTATTGCCGCAAAATCATTCATGTTATTCCGTTATGATGGTTCTACCTCAAAAAGCATGTCTGTCGTGATTCGATCGGTTGTATCATCCGACTCGAAACCCCATATCAGATCTTCCGAGCAAAGGTCGCGTATGGTACTTAATATTTGTTGGATTTCATCCAGTGTAAACCCCGAAGCCGAGGTTATACGCACTGCCATACGCCCACAAGGCCTGATTTCTTGTTTGGCAAAATGTGTCCGGATTTCAGCACAGAGGTCAGTTCCCGTATCGGCAGACAATCTGCACACGGAAAACAATTTTGTGGTGCTTTCGCCCATCATTGTGAAAATATCCTCCAGATCTAAGGATATAACTGTCTGCTTCATTTCTTTTTTCCTGCAAATCTATCGATCGGATATGCCAAACGACAGCTCTGCAGATAAAAATAAATTCTTAATCATTCGGTTTTGTCCTTTCGATACCTGTGTCGCAATTCGGCATAAGTATATTTTATTTTTAAGAAACAAAAAGTCCATAGCCTGCGTTGTAATCCGGCATGGATGTTTCTGCTGAAACCCGGTCAGAAGAAAGAGGTTCATACCCTTGCATATTACCTGCCGGGGTCAGTCGCATTCAAGTTGAATAAGGTACTTCCTGGCAGGGATAATTTACCCGTACCATCCCTCTTCAAGTGTTTTCTGCTCCAGTTATTCCAACACAAGCATATTGCAGTCATCCAATGCAAGCCGCTGCCCCGGAATAATCGGAACCGCCCGGCCGCTGTCCAACAGATATTCATTTCCGGAGTTCCGTTCGTTCCACTCGGCGAACGACACCGCATAAATACTGCTCTCCCATCCGTCGTAGGAGTACTCGTTATATTCCTGGGCAAAATGCACGGCATACATGGTTCCGCTGACCACGGGACATTGGGCCACGATAACGGATTGGGTCAACACCACCTGCATCCGGCAACGGGCAACCAACCTCGTCGGGTTGGCTTTCACGCCGAAGGGATGCTCCGACAGAACAGCCCCTCCATTTGCCAGAATTTCGTCCTGCAAGGCCTTATTCGATTTGGGATAAACGATATCCAGACCCGACGCCACGATGGCAACCGTCTGTCCGCCCGCATCAAGGCAGCCGCGATGAGCGGCCGTATCGCACCCCTCGGCCAGTCCGCTGATAACGACATGTCCAGCACCACCTATTTGCTCGGCCATGCGGCTTGCCGCAGCCAGTCCATCCCTATCTGCAGCACGGGAGCCTATGATTATCACATTGTCTTCTCGGTTCAACAGTTCCCTATTTCCCAACACATGGATGAGAGGAGGTGCATCATTTCCCAAACCGCAGAAATGGCGCGGATATTCATCGGCATAATACGGAATGGTCTCGACGCCGGCTTTCGCCTGCCTTTCCAATATATATCGGGCCTTGTCCAATTCGCGGCGCGATTTTTGGGCAATCTCCCTCAAATAACCGTTTGTCTGAACATCTCCCGGCATTTGCTTCGGGATAGTTCCCTGCAATTGCAGAGCCAGCAATTCATCTACATGCGGCACGGATGCCAGCCACTCTGCCATTCGTTTCTTATGCTGCTCTTGCAGTTCATTCATCTTGTTTACCCGTTCATTCATTTTTCCAAATAATTTACGACTTCAAGACAAATGTATTTTTCACCTCTGCCAAATCAGAACACATCCGGTTATAATTCTATTTAGCCTTGATTTGGCATATCCTGCGGCGAACTTTGTGTTGCCGGTTGTCCTGCAAGACAACTTTTCATCGAATTCAAATAGGTATGACATTCCACAAACTACTCATGCAATACGATTTTGCTGAAATTTATCCGATATTTACCGCCTTGTGGCAAAACAATGAGCCCAAATCTGCCAGCCCTATCAACATGGACGGATGGAGAGAAACTTACTATAAGATTCGGAAGTTGAACGATAAACCGTCCGGTTATTACATCTGCCTGAATTGCCGTTGGGAAGGGTGCAACCCGATGGTTGACATGAACTGCCTCGTCTGTGATAAGGTAGACGACCGCCCGATCGGCCCTGTAGCGCTTCACACGTCGTGGCCCGAAATTTTGGGGATGGAGATTATCGTGGATGCCGATGTGCGGATTTCGCCGCAAGAACTGACGGCCGGACTTCTATGGGAGATTACCTACTACGGAGGTTCGGAGAAGATGGTAAAAGCCAACGTCAAGAAGCGGTTCTCTTGCAACGGATATTCCCTGCGCGATTGAACCTGCGAAAAATACAGGAAAATGCAAGAACCGGCCGCTTATGCTGCAATTCAGCATAAGCGGCTGTTATTTTTGTCGGAAACCAAAATTCAACACCTATGGCAAATAATAAAATCATTACGCTCGAACCTTCCGACCCGGGTTATCCGTGGATATTCCGTGCTATGGGCAAGGAGATGCCGCAGAAAATCTGGGCACAAGGAGATGTCGGGTTGTTGAAACATCCCCGGTTAGTGGCAGTAGCAGCCGCGCGAACGGACGATCAGAATGATTTCGTACGGATGTACGACATGGGCTTCAACTGTGTGGCGTACGACTATGTCATGGTCGGACTGGTTGCCGACATTGCTTTGCTTCGGGGCGCCACACTTCGCGGCAACAAGTGCATTGTCCTTCTTGCGTCCGGGTTGAATCGGATAGGTTCCATGACGAAACAATACCTTTGCGAGGATATTCTGAGCAATGGCGGCCTGTTGCTCTCCGTGCAGCCGCCGGAAGGGAAGTCCTCTCCGTCGCATACGAAGGCCTGCATCCGTTTGCAAGTCGCTTTGGCCAATCCGATTATCGTCATTCAACATACCCCGAGCAGCAATACGAGGTATGCAATGAAAATCGCCCGGAAATTCGGGAAAAGGCTTTTTACCTGTGGCAGCAACGATGGCCCGGCCTGCCAATCCCTGCTGACGGGCGGCGGTGCCGATGATATTTTTGATGCAACGGCACCCATGACGGCGGAGAATGAGCGTCGCCTGCTGCAGCTGGAGGAGGAGTGGCAGCGCATGCAGGCAGAGGAGCGGGCCAAAGAGATGGAAGAATGGGCCAGACATCCCGCCAGGGAGGGAATGTCCTATGCCTTCAGGGCTGCCAACAATATTCATTGGGATCGGACTGAAAATGCAAACGATATGCGTGACAAGTCTGCCGCTACGGAAGACCGCTCGGCAGAGGTTTTTGAAAAAGAGATGGAAGCCGAATATCAAGAATACAAGCTATGGTGCAGGCACGGCATGTCGAAGGACGACTGGTCGGCATTTCAAAATCTGGTCTATCGCCGGGAGATGGCCGCATGGCAAACTTTTGTTTTTAACGGTGGTCTCGGATCGGACTTCGACGGGGAATTTATTTTCCCCATTCTCCAGTTTAAGATCGACCGGATGGCCGATTACTGGCGCCACTTCTCGCACTGCATGAATGGCGACTATGTCCTTTCCCAGTTGGAACTGGCAAGCCGGCTGCTGCAGATCATTATCAAAGAAGGGAATGAAGGCGAGGATATGGAACGCTTACCGGCCCGTGTCAACCTCCGCAATAAGGAACGTTTCAAAGTCCGACACCACGGAGGAGGGTTCTACTTGGGGGAAGAACAGGAGGTCCGTTTCAATAAGGCCTTCTGCATCCTCTTCCGGCTGCTGCAGGACAATATCCTCTGCTGGTGGGACTGATCCTCAGGAAATACCAGAGCACATTTTCAGTTAGTTTAAAGCAAAAGCCGCACGACATGGCGGCTTTTGTAACATGACCCAAGCAATTACCAGCCTGCGCAGCTGATTCCAACCGGCAATATTTAATGCCCCCATACTCCGTGCAACTCCCGCTTCAGCCACTCTTTCATTACCGGATCGGGAATTACCACCTGGCGTTTCTCGACCTCGATAAGCTCTTTCTTGACCAACGCCCGCTTTACAATGCTGACATTGGCCGACGAGCCGAGCTGGTATTTCTGCAAAACCTCCTGCGTGGTAAACCCACTGTGAACCCCATCTATGACAGCTCGCAGGAAATTCATCTGATAGGTAGTAAGGCTTTCGGTCTGCTTCTCGAACAACGGCGTGTTCTGGTCGATAATATCCTGACAGGCTGCCTCGAAATCCTGCTCCGTTGCGACTTTGTCAGTATGAATCCATACCAACCATGCCAACTGCTGTACATACGAAGAGTGATTATCTACTATTTGACATATTTTTCCTGCCAGTTCTCTTGAAATCTGCTTGCCCGTGGCCTCGAAACGTCCGCAGATGTAATCGATCCAATCCGGCGTGGCGATCTTCTGCAAATAGATGGCATCGCCGAACTTGTAAAACGGCAGGCTCTTTTTCTCGAACAGTTCGTTCATCAGATGTTTCTTGCTGCCGAACAAACAATAAGAGACCGATTTCTGCAACTGCCATACGGAACGCAGCCGCTTCTGGAAGGTCTTGGAATCCTTGAACTCGGCGATCTGCTGAAATTCGTCGATGCAGATGACGATATTATAACCTTTTTTCTGCGCTATCTTTTCGGGAAGCTGCAGGATTTCGTCGATGTCGCTGCTCTTGGGATTCAGTTCAAGCGATATGGAAAAATCCGTCATCGGATCTGTGCCCATTGAGATTTTGGGACTGATACGGGAAAGAAACAGTTTGATATTCTCCAGCCATTCATCCACCTTCGAAGAGGTCTGTTTGAGAACGGCGGACGCAAAAGCATCGTAAAAATCCCGGTCGCTGCGACACGAGAAAATGTCGATATAAACGATTTTCAAATTATCGGACTGTGCCAGGCGAGACACCTTCTGCACCAAAGAAGTTTTACCCCAGCGACGGGGTGAAATCAGCACGGTATTTACACCATGCCGGAAATTCAACAGCAGGCGTTCTGTTTCTTTCTCCCGGTCGGTAAAGTTATCGCCTGAGGTCGCAACGCCGAATATAAAAGGTTTGTTCTCCATATATGCGCAAGAGTTATACAGCACAAATATAAGTAATATTTTTATTACTAACAACGCTATTACTAATACGGGTATTATAACCGTTTTTAAGACATAACTCGCATTGGCTACCTCATTCGAACTTTCGTGTCATAATAGGATGTCCGATGAAAAAGGATGACGACAGCATTATCGAACGGGAAACCTACTGGAAACGGGTTCTGTTGTCGCATACGCACGGGTACAATAGGAATTGACTTCTGGCATGATACTGTTCGCAAGATTCCGACGTTGAAACGCGAAAGAACTTTGCCGAACCGTACTTTCTATTTAAAGGAAGTTACGCAACTTCGTAACAAACACCCGACACTCTTTTTGTACAATAGCAAAACAACTGTCGGAACAAGTCTTGACCATTATGGCTATTTTTTACGTTGGGAAGCCGGGCTATCAGTATAGCCCGGCTTCCACGTTCAGATAAATATTCTTGTTCTCTCAGCTCGCGGTTTGTCCGAATCGTTCCGCCCCGGAATTATATACAAGAATCACGGAGGGTTCTTTGGGTTTGCCTTGACGGTAATGTTCGCTCAGAGTATGCACTACCCATTCCCTGAAAGCCTTTGCCCGGTAGGTTCCGGTGCGGAAACTCATGTAGATGATCGATTCGAGCCCATACAGCGTCCCGAAGCCGCTCTGACCGTTCCAGGAAGGATGGGTTACGTCCCGCTCACGCAACATACCGCTTTTGAACACGGTTCTCAGATTATTGCGGACGGCGGCCTCGTACACGCCGAACAACCGTGCGATTTGGCTCTGTGTCATCCAGACATTGCCATCGACCAGTCGGACTGCAACCGTACAAGGCCCCTAGTCGTTATCGGTTATCTCAATAGAACCGAGATCTTCTATCTGTTTCTTCATAGTCAGTTCTCTTTATCGGATTATGCTATTGGGAATTTTTCTGCAATCTTTTGGCTTAGGGCGTCCATGTCACGACCGATCTTGTCGTTGGTGATTTTGGCGTAGATCTGGGTGGTGGTGATGTGTTTGTGTCCGAGCATCTTGCTGACCGTCTCCAGCGGAACACCCTGCGAGAGGGTGACCGTGGTCGAGAAGGTATGCCTTGCTTCATGCATCGTCGGATTGAATGACAACCCGGCATGGCGTGCCACATGTCGTAGGGACATATTCATGGATTTACGACTTTTGACCGGAAACACGCAGCCTCCCGGCAAGTGCAAGTGTCTGTACCTCTCAACGAGCCGTTTGGCCACCGGCAGCAGCTTGACCCGAAACTGCGTTCCCGTTTTCTGGCGATGGTCCACGATCCACAGATCACCCTGTTCATCCGTGTGAATATCGTCATTAGTGAGTTTCTTTACATCGGCATAAGCAAGCCCCGTGAAGCAGCAAAACACGAATATGTCCCGGACGATGGCCGTCTTGTAATTGGGGACATAGACATTCATCACGGCCTGCAGTTCCGATTCGGAAAGGAAACGCCGGTCGCGGTAGGTGACGTTGATATGGAATCCGGCAAACGGATCGGAGGTGATCCAGCCGTTCTTGAAAGCGGTGTAGGTCATCAGCTTCAGTTTTTTGACCGGAGTATGGATACTGCCGGGAAGCATATGACGAACAGCCGAAAGGTAAACTACATACTTTTCGATAAATTCACGCTTCAACTCCCGGAAAGGGACATCCTCCAGCTTGTATTCGTATTGCAGGAATGCGCCAAGATAACGGCGGGCACGGGTATAGTTCACGAGGGTTCCCTTTGCCCGGTCTTTGCCGACGCGCTTCTCGGCGAACTCTTTCAGGTAGTCGTCGAAGGTTTGTAACAGGAGTTGATATCCGTCCCCGAAACCCAGCCAGGCATTCCTGACCTTCTCGGCCGTGACGTAAGAATCCCGGTCGCAGATACGCTGGTACTGCTTGCCGATGTTGGTCTTGATGTTTTCCAGTTTCTCGTTGATACGCTGGGCTACGACGCTTTTGCCCGATGCTTTGTTGGCTTTGGTGTCCCACAGTTTGGGAGGGACAGACAGTTTGCAACTGAACTGCGAGATGGTTCCGTTGATGGTGATGCGCCCCATGATGGGTGCTTTGCCGTTCTGTTCGGCCTGTCGTTTCAGATAGAACAGAACCTTGAAAGTGCTTCTTGCCATAACTCTAAAAACTTTACTGTTAATACGTTCGTTAGAGTTATTTGTTGTTGTGAAATCTGGCGCAAGAAACTGAAAAACAAACCATTAAAAACGAAGTCCGGAAAAAGCTGCGGTAACGATCTAGTAACGCAACTCTTTCCGAACTTTGCCTCCTCATGCGGCTGAACCGCTCTTTTACCTCCGAAACAAACTCGTCAAAACACTATCTCCGTGCGTTTTATACGTTATTGCTCCTGTCATGTCTTTTTAAGGACGATCCCATCGGGTCCCAGGACGGAAAAGGGCTCTATGCCGAAGTCCTTGTCAAATACTTTAACCCCTGCGGCAGCGGGACGTGGCTCATCACCGAGGCCGAACGCGAAGGCGACGACTGGCGCCTCTACGGATATTGCCACATTTTCGAGTGGGAGTGGGGGTATCTGCTCCTCTCGGAGCTGGAGTCGCTGCGGCTGCCCTTCGGACTAAGCGTTGAACGCGACCTTTATACCGGCGGGAAATACCTCCGCGATTTTCTCTCCGAAGAGGAGATCCGACAGTTGGAGGCGTTGGGCTGAAAAAACAGGAGCAACGGGTTGCCCGTTGCTCCTTGTCTTATCGCTGAATCGGTTTGACGAGATTCTTTTCGAGAATCTTCGCAATCTCGGACATCGGGTAGAGGAACTTTCCGCCGAGGGTCGTGTAGGGGATAATCCGCTCGTCGCGGTAGGTCTGCAGCGACCGTTGGCTCAATCCGAAGAGGTTCCGCACCTCCTCGCTGGTGAGGTAGCTCTCCGCATTAAGATGTGAGGGCAGGGTCTCGATCATCGCCTCGATCCGGTCGAGTGCCGCCAGTGCCTTCTCCTGAAGCTCCCTGTACTCCGGAGATCTCCGCGTAACCCACTCTTCCATTATGCTCGGGATTTGACCAGATTGGCATCGAGTATGCGTTGGATGTCGCTCTCTCGGAAATAGACCTTGTTGCCGATCATCGAGTAGGGGATCTTCCGCTGCCGCCGGTAGTATTGCAGTACCCGTTTCGAGACGCGCAGCATGCCGCATACCTCCTCCTGGGTCAGCCAGCCTCCGGGTTTGCGGGGCATGGTCTTCGTGGCCAGATGGGCCGTCCGGCTCTGAATCCGGTTGACGATTGCCTTCAACTCCTCGAAGGCGGCCGCCTCAATCAGTTTGCATTCCATAGTACACCTTATTATTTACGGGGCTCCGATTCCCGAAACCCGCCCGCAAAATAGGGCGGAATTCCGGAAAAGGTGCCGGGTGTCCTTTACAGACCTCGCATGTCCGACATCGGGCTACAACGCCATGTTTTCGGCGACGGCCTCCATGTCGCGCATGATTGACGAGTCGAGGACCTTCGCATAGCGGCGCGTCATGTTGACGTTGGCATGGCCGAGCATCTTGGCGACGTTGTCGATCGTGGCGCCGCTGGCCAGCGTCAGGGTTGCAAACGTATGGCGCGCGCAATGCGTCGAAAGATTCTTGCGGATGCCGCAGATGTCGGCCAGCTCCTTCAAGTAGGAGTTCATCTTCTGGTTGCTGCATACGGGAAGTAAAACACCGTGTGTCTGGCAGTAGGGGTGGTCCCTGTAGCGGTCGATAATCTTTTGTGCCTCGTCAAGCAGCGGGATGTTGCACATGTTTTTGGTCTTCTGTCGCGCCTTGCGAATCCAGATTTTGCCGTGGATGTCCGCCACCAGATGCTCGGGCCTGAGCTGTTGAACGTCCGTAAAGGCCAGCCCCGTCAGACAACAGAAACAGAAGATGTCGCGGACCTGAGCCAGCCGGGTGATGGTAATCTCCTTGTTGAGCATGGCTTTCAGCTCCTGTTTCTCAAGAAACTCGCGTTCGACCGGCTCGAAATGAAAGTGAACCTGGGCAAAGGGGTCCTTCTTCATCCAGCCTTTGGCCAGTGCAATGCGGATAATCTTTTTGAAGTTCAGCAGGTACTTGGTGGTCGTGTTGTGGCAGCACCGCCGGACGGTCTTGAGAAAAAATTCGAAGTCCTCGATAAACTGATTCGTGACCTCATCCAGATAGCAGTCCTCTTTCTTATAGTTCTTTTGCAGGAACTCCTCGGTCAACCGCAGCGTGGTTTCGTAGCGAATCACCGTTGCCGGAGCGAGACTGATGCCCGACAGCGCCCTGCACTTTTCGTTGTGGGCGCGGAAGACCTCCATCAGCGTGTGACGGTCCGACTGCTCCTTGCCCAGATAGCGATTCAGAATGATTTGGGCGGATACCTCTTTCTTGTCGAGCTCAAGGTCCCTTTGAATCCGCAGAATGTTGGCGGAAATGGCGTCCAGGTACAGGTTCAAATCCTTTCCGCCGCGGCTTTTTTCGTTGGCTTTTCCTTTTGCCGAGTTCCAGGCGTGCGGCTCGATGAAGCGCTTGATTGAGGCGTCAGCGCGTTCTCCGTTGATTGTCAGACGCATAAACACGGGAGCCTCACCTCGTTTGTTGGTCTTGTCCCGCCGAATGTAAAACAACAGTCCGAATGTTGTCCTTTCCATAAGTACACCGAATTAAGGGTTACAAAATTAGTTTCCCAAGTGTCTCATGTCAAGAGGAAGACCGCTGCAAACAGGTGCAAACCAAACTGTTACGAGTAATTCGGTGTACTTTTTCGGCCCGGAAAAAGGTACACCGAATAGGCCACAGGTAACCCGCTTTCCGATGCCTTTTTCTGCATTCCGGCCCAAATAAAAAACCATGTAAATTCGTGATTTACAGGGTTTTGCAATCTTTTGCGTTGCTTCTTGGCGGAGAGTGGGGGATTCGAACCCCCGGTACAGTAATCCCGTACGGCAGTTTAGCAAACTGCTGGTTTCAGCCACTCACCCAACTCTCCGGGCAGCTGAAACGTCGTTTCCGAACGTTAAGCGGGGACAAAAGTAAGTCAAAATTGGCGAAGTACCAAATAAAACCGGGATAAATTTTGTTTTCCGCTCCGGGGCTCGGCGCCCGTGCCGTCCGGCCGGGGCGGAAAACGGGCGTGCGAGGCGTCTCTGGCGGGCCTGCTCCGCAGTCTGCGGCCCTGCGTCTGTGAGATTTCTCGTTGCGGAATCATTATTGCAGGGAGCGCTGTTGAATTATCGACGGATTTTTGTACCTTTGTCCGATATTTTGCAGACAATGGCAGAGAACGAAAAAGAGATACTGGAAAACCTCGGGGAGCAGGAGTACAAGTACGGCTTCACCTCCGACATCGAGACCGAAACCATCGGCAAGGGCCTCTCGGAGGAGGTCGTGCGGCTGATTTCGGCCAAGAAGGGCGAACCCGAGTGGATGACCGAGCGCCGCGTGAAGGCCTACCGCCACTGGCTGACGCTCGACCCCCCGACGTGGGCCCACCTGACGATTCCCGAAATCGACTTTCAGGACGTGATTTACTATGCGGCCCCCAAACCGCAGAAGAAGCTGGGCTCGATGGATGAAGTCGACCCCGAACTCAAGCGGACCTTCGACCGCCTGGGCATTCCCCTCGAGGAGCAGATGGCGCTGGCCGGAGTGGCTGTCGACGCCGTGATGGACTCCGTCTCGGTGAAGACCACCTTCAAGCAGACGCTCGCCGAGCGGGGCATCATCTTCTGCTCGATGGCCGAGGCCGTGCGCGACTACCCGGAGCTGGTGAAGAAGTATCTGGGCAGCGTGGTCCCCTATACCGACAACTTCTATGCGGCGCTCAACGCCGCCGTCTTCTCCGACGGCTCGTTCTGCTACATCCCCAAGGGTGTGCGCTGTCCGATGGAGCTGTCGACCTACTTCCGCATCAACGCTGCCGGCACGGGGCAGTTCGAGCGGACGCTCATCGTCGCCGACGAGGGGGCCTATGTGAGCTATCTGGAGGGTTGCACCGCACCGCGGCGCGACGAGAACCAGCTGCATGCCGCCGTGGTTGAGATTGTCGTCGAGCGCGACGCCGAGGTGAAGTACTCGACCGTGCAGAACTGGTACCCGGGCGACCGCGAGGGGCGGGGCGGCATCTACAACTTCGTCACCAAGCGCGGCCTCTGCCGCGAAAACGCCCGCCTGTCGTGGACGCAGGTCGAGACCGGCTCGGCCATCACGTGGAAGTATCCGAGCTGCGTGCTGGCGGGCGACAACTCGGTGGGCGAGTTCTACTCGGTGGCCATGACGAACAACTACCAGCAGGCCGACACCGGCACGAAGATGATACACGTGGGGCGCAACACGCGCAGCCGCATCGTCTCGAAGGGTATCTCGGCGGGCCTCAGCCAGAACTCCTACCGGGGTCTGGTCCGTGTGGCCCGGGGTGCAGAGAACGCCCGCAACTATTCGCAGTGCGACTCGCTGCTCATCGGCGACCGCTGCGGCGCGCACACCTTCCCCGTAATCGACGTGCGCAACCGCTCGGCGGTGGTCGAACACGAGGCCACGACCTCGAAGATTTCCGACGACCAGCTCTTCTACTGCAACCAGCGCGGTCTGTCGACCGAGGATGCCGTGGGGCTGATTGTCAACGGCTATGCCAAGGAGGTGCTGGCCAAGCTCCCGATGGAGTTCGCCGTCGAGGCGCAGAAGCTGCTGGCGCTCAGCCTTGAAAATACGGTGGGGTAGCCCCCGCCCGCCCGGCTGCGGACGGAAAGGCGGCCGCGCCTGCGATGCGGCGAGGTGCCTCCTTCGGCCCGCGGGCCGGAAATGTGAAACAGAAAAAACGGACAGAAAAGATATGTTAAGCGTAAAAAATCTGCATGCCTCCGTCGAAGGCAAGGAGATTCTCAAGGGAATCGACCTCGAGGTCAAGGCGGGCGAGGTGCATGCCATCATGGGACCCAACGGCTCAGGCAAGTCGACGCTCGCGTCGGTGCTCGCGGGCAACGAGAAGTTCACCGTCACGGCCGGTTCGGCCACCTTCATGGGGCACGACCTGCTCTCGATGCCCATCGAGGAGCGCGCCCGTCTGGGGCTCTTCCTCGGATTCCAGTACCCGGTCGAGATTCCGGGCGTCTCGATGGCCAACTTCATGAAGCTGGCCGTCAACGAGCAGCGCCGTTACCGCGGTGAGGAGCCCCTTACGGCGGCCGAGTTCATGCGCCTGATGCGCGAGAAGAGCGCCGTGGTCGAGCTCGACGCGAAGCTCACGGCCCGCTCGGTCAACGAGGGTTTCTCGGGCGGCGAGAAGAAGAAGAACGAGATTTTCCAGATGGCGATGCTCGACCCCAAGCTGGCGATTCTCGACGAGACGGACTCGGGCCTCGACATCGACGCCCTGCGCATCGTCGCCACGGGCGTTACGCGGCTCCATACGCCGCAGAATGCGACGGTGGTCATCACCCACTACCAGCGCCTGCTGGACTACATCGTCCCCGACGTGGTGCATGTCCTCTACCGGGGCCGCATCATCTACTCGGGTGACAAGACGCTGGCCCTCAAGCTCGAAAAGGAGGGATACGACTGGCTTATCAACGATTACGCGGAGGAATGATACGGCTCGATGAACTTTTGTGCGGCGGGGCCTTCCGCCTCTTCGAGGGCGAGCGGCTCGACATCCGTCACACGGAGCCGGCGCCCCTGGTGGCGGCCGGCGCCCCGAAGCTGAGCGTCGTGGTTGCACCCGACGCCGCGGCGTCGCTCGTGCTGCTCTACGACCGGCCGCTCGAGGCCTCGGTCGAGGTCGAGCTCGGGCGCGATGCGCACCTGGAGCTGTGCGTGCTCTTTACGGCCGAGGCCTTCGTCGAGGTGGAGGTGCGGCAGCAGGGGCGGAGCGAGTGTCACCTGACGACGCTCCAGCTCGCGGGGTCGAACCTCGTCTGCCGCGTCGGGCTGCAGGAGCCCGGTGCGTCGAATACGCTCCACGGGGCCTTCCTGGCCGGTGCGGGCGAGCACTGCGTGGCCGACATCCGCATCGACCATGCGGTGAGCGATTGCCGCAGCGAGTCGTGCGTCAAGGGGGTTGCCTCGGGCGACGGCGTGGGTGAATTCCGGGGGCTGGTCTACGTGGCGGCAGACGCGCAGCGCACCGATGCGCGGCAGACGAGCCGCAACGTCGTGCTGGGCGACGAGGCCCGCATCACGACGCGTCCCCAGCTGGAGATTTATGCCGACGACGTGAAGTGCTCGCACGGCGCGACGGTCGGACAGATGGACGAGGATGCGCTGCTCTACATGCGGCAGCGCGGTCTGAGCGAGGCGCAGGCCCGGGCGCTGCTGATGGAGGGCTTCGTGGCCGACGTGGTGCGCCGCTGCGGCGTGGAGCAGCTCCACGAGGTGCTCATGCGCGGCGTGGGCGAGAAGCTCGAACGGATGTGATGGCGCGGCGCGCGGCGCGGATGAGGAGCATGTGCGGCGCCGCGGCAGCCGGTGGAAAGTGAAAGGAGATACTATGTTAGAGGTTGAAAAGATACGCGGGGAGTTCCCCATTCTCGAACGCCGGGTCTACGACCGGCCGCTGGTCTATCTCGACAACGGCGCAACGGCGCAGAAGCCCCGCTGTGTGATTGATACGGTCGACTACCTGCACCGGGAGCTGAACGCCAACATCCATCGCGGCGTGCACTTCCTCTCGGAAGAGGCGACCGAACGCTACGAGCAGGCGCGGCAGCGCATTGCCGGCTTCATCGGAGCGGCCGAAAAGGAGGAGGTCGTCTTCACGGCCGGAGCCACCGCTTCGCTCAATACGGTGGCCTACGCCTGGGGCGGCCGCTTCGTGCACGAGGGTGACAACATCGTCATCAGCGAGATGGAGCACCACTCGAATCTGGTGCCGTGGCAGATGCTCGCCGAGCGGTGCGGCGCCGAAATCCGCGTGCTGCCCTTCGACGACGAGGGGCGGCTGATGACCGAGCGGCTCGCGGGGCTGCTCGACCGGCGGACGAAGGTGGTGGCCGTGACGCAGGCCTCCAATACGCTCGGCACGCGCCCCGAGCTGCGGCCCATCATCGATGCGGCCCATGCGGTGGGCGCCGTGGCGGTGGTGGACGGCTGCCAGGGCGTGGTGCACGGCGGTGTCGACGTGCAGGCGCTCGACTGCGACTTCTACGCCTTCTCGGGCCACAAGCTCTACGGCCCGACGGGCATCGGCGTGCTCTACGGCAAGCGGGCGCTGCTCGAGGCGATGCCCCCCTTCCTCGGGGGCGGCGACATGGTCGACCGCGTCTCGTTCGCCCGGACGACCTATGCCCCCGTGCCGCTCAAGTTCGAGGCCGGCACGGCCAACTTCGTCGGAGCCATCGCACTGGGCGAGGCGGTGAAGTTCGTGCAGCAGTTTGCCCCGGCCGACATCGAGGCCCACGAGGCGGAGCTGCTGCGCCGCGCCACGGAGCGCCTCTCGGCCATCGAGGGGCTGCGCATCTACGGCACGACGGCCGACAAGTGCGCCCTCGTCTCGTTCAACGTCGAGGGGGCTCATCCCTACGACATGGGGATGATTCTCGACAAGCTCGGCATCGCCGTCCGTACGGGACAGCACTGCGCCGAGCCGGTGATGACCCACTACGGGGTGACGGGCATGTGCCGTGCGTCGTTCGCCCTCTACAATACGCTCGCCGAGGCCGACGCGCTGGCCGACGGCGTAGCCCGTGCCGTGCGGATGCTGCGTTGAGCTGCCGGGGGGGAGCTGAGCGGCGTGCCGATGCTGCTGCGGGCGGATGTTGTGCCGAGTTGCGGGCGGATGCCAGGCCGAGTTGCGGGCGGATGCCAGGCCGAGTTGCGGCGGATGTTGAGCCGATGTTGCGGCGGGCGGGCCGCCGTACGGAGAGCAGGCTGCGGCATCTGCGGCTTAGCGGAATCCGGACACTGGCTGCCGCGGCGGCTGCGGCCGGGCGGCGGAACCCTGATAATAAATGAACCGACCATGTTAATCGTACTCGAAGGTTTGGACGGCGCCGGGAAATCGACCCAGGTAGCCCTGCTGCGCCAGCTCTTTGCCGAGCGCGGCGTGGAGAGCCGTTACGTGCACTTCCCGCGCTTCGATGCGCCTGTCTACGGCGAACTCATCGCCCGCTTCCTGCGCGGCGAATTCGGCGGCGTGGAGGCGGTGGACCCCTATCTGGTGGCGCTCCTCTTTGCGGGCGACCGCGCCGAGGCGGCACCCCAAATCCGGGAGTGGCTCGCCGCCGGCGATGCCGTCATCTTCGACCGCTACGTCTACTCGAACATCGCCTACCAGTGCGCCAAGCTGCCCGAGGGGGAGCCGCGCCGGAGGCTGGCCCGGTGGATTCTCAGCCTGGAGTTCGAACACAACCGTCTGCCGCGTCCCGACCTCTCGCTCTTCCTCGACGTCCCCTTCGCCTTCACCGAAGAGCGTCTCCGCTCGGCGCGCGAGGGCGACGACCGCGCCTATCTGCACGGTGCGGCCGACATCCACGAATCGTCGCTCGCGCTGCAGCGCACCGTGCGCGACGTCTACCTCGAGGCGGCGGCCGGCGATGCGACGCTGCGCATCGTCGACTGCGGCGACGGCGAGGGGCGCATGGCTTCGCCCGAGACCATCGCCCGCCGCATCCGCACCCTTGTCGAACTGCTGCTCTGACCCGCTTCCGCAACGAAAACCTCCGCAACGAAAACCTCCGCCCAAACACCCTCCCGACCCGCTCGATACCCTCACGACCCTCCAACCCCCGCTCCCGCAATGAGAAGCTCCCGCATCTTCAAAATCATCGCCAACATCTGTCGGCTCATCCTCGCCTGCACGTTCATCCTCTCGGGCTTCACCAAGGTGGTCGACCCGTGGGGCACGGCCCTCAAGGTGAACGAATACCTCACCATCTACGGCATGGAGTTCCTCCAGCCGGCAAGCATGGCCTTCTCCATCTGGCTGTGCGGCGCCGAGCTGATGATGGGCTGCATGCTGCTCTTCAAGGTCCGCATCCGCCTCATCTCGATTTTCGCCCTCGCCTCGATGCTCTTCTTCACGGTGCTCACGCTGCTCAGCGCCACGGTCATCCCGGTCGAGGACTGCGGCTGCTTCGGCGACGCCATCCGCCTCACGCCGTGGGAGACCTTCCTCAAGAACCTCGTCCTGCTGCCGATGGCCGTGGTGGTGTGGTGGCGCTACCGCCCCGACAAGGTCTTCGCCTTCAAGCCCGTCGAGATTGTGCTCACCTGCCTCTTCTTCTTCCTGTCGATGGCGCTGGGCACCTACTGCTACCGCCACCTGCCGCTGGTGGACTTCCTCCCCTACAAGGTGGGGGTCAACATCTGGCAGGAGATGCACGCCTCCGAGGCCGAGGCGGGCGAGGTGGAGACGGTGCTCGTCTACCGCAACCTCGAAACGGGCCGCCTGCGCGAATTTTCGCTCGAGGATACCGAGTGGCAGGATACCACCCGGTGGGAGTGGGTCGATACGCGGACCGAGAGCGACTCGTCGCCCGTGCGCCCCATCATCGGGGAGTTCGCCCTGCACGATGCCGAGGGCGACGCGACCGAAGAGCTGCTGACGGCCCCCGGGCGCGTGTGGTTCCTCTGCGTCACCTCGTTCGAGCGGATGCCCCGCGGCTGCGCCCGGCGTTTGGACCGGCTGGTCGGGCAGGCGCTGGCGGCCGGCGAGCGGGTCGTATGCCTCACGCCCGAACCCCTCGACGGGGTGACGTGGCATGCCTTCGGAACGGCGGGCGAGGTGCGCTGCTACAACATCGACGCCTCGACGATGAAGACCATGCTGCGCGCCGACAACGGCGTGGTGGAGCTCGTCGACGGGGTCATCCGCGCTAAAAGGAACTGTCGGGATGTTCGTCCGTAAGGGCGGGCGCGGCGACACGGTATGAAAGTTGATTCCGGAGAACCGGAATCAACTTTTTTATGCGTTCACTGCTCCTCCTCTGCTTCGTGCCGCTGCTGGGCGGCTGCCGCGGCGGCGACGTCCCCGCGGCCGATGCCGTGCGTCCGGTCAAGACCGAGACGGCAAGTGATGCGGCCTTCATCGACCGCGATTTCGTCGGTCTGGCCACCCCCGACGATGCCGTCAATCTGGCCTTCAAGCTCTCGGGACAGCTCCTTGCGGTCCCCGTGGCGCAGGGGCAGGAGGTGCGGCGCGGCGAGCTGCTTGCCGAGCTGGACCCGCGCGACGTGAGGCTGCAGGTCGATGCCGGCCGCTCGGCCTTCGAGCAGGCGCGCTCCAACCTGCAGCGCATCGGGCGGCTGCTCGAACACGGCGCCGTCTCGCAGCAGGAGTACGAGGCCGCGCAGACCAACTACGTGCAGGTGAAGTCCTCGTACGACAACATGCTCGACCTGTTGGGCGAGACGCGTCTGCGCGCGCCCTTCAACAGCGTCGTCGAGGCGGTCTACGTCGATACCTACCAGCGCGTGCAGGCCGGCGAAACGGTCCTCCGTCTGGTGGGGCCCCGCACCACGACCGTCAAGTTCACCCTCCCCGAATCGGGGCTGCGGCTGCTGGCCTCGCCCCGGACGAGCTTCTACGTCGAATTCGACAACTACCGCGGCGTGAAGTTCCCCGCGCGGCTCAAGGAGTACGCCAAGACCTCGTCCGACGCCTCGGGATTTCCCGTCTCGCTGCGTCTGGACGACTCGCTGACGCAGCGCTGGCCCGTCTCGCCCGGCATGTCGTGCACCATCACCCTGCGGAGCGCCGACCCGGTGACCGACGCCGTCTCGCTGCCGCTCACGGCCGTTTGTGCCCCGGCCCAGGGGGGCGAATATGTCTGGGTGGTGGGGCCGGGCGATACGGTCCGCCGCCACCGCGTGCGTCTGGGCGAGCTCTACGGACGCGACCGGGTGATTGTCGACAGCGGCGTGATGCCCGGCCAGCGGGTCGTCGTGGCGGGGGTCTACCGCCTGCAGGAGGGCGACCGCGTGCGGATACTGGATTGAGCCGGCCCTCCTCTTCGAAATGCTCCCGACGATGAATCTTCCCGAATATACGCTCCGCCGCCGCAAGGTGGTCTGGTTCCTGCTTCTGGTGCTGCTTGCGGGCGGCGCCGCGAGCTTCGCCTCGCTCGAAAAGAAGGAGGACGCCCTCTTCGTCATCAAGAGCGCCATGCTCGTCTGCACCTATCCTGGCGCCACGCCCGAGCAGGTCGAGGAGCTGGTCACCGAACCCGTCGAACGCGAGGTGCAGGCCATGCGTGCCGTCCACAAGGTGACCTCCGAGTCGGGCTACGGGGTGGCGAAGGTGCTCGTCGAGCTGGACCCGGCCACCCGCGCCGCCGAGATTCCGCAGCTCTGGGACGAGCTGCGGCGCCGCGTGCTCGACGTGCAGCCGACGCTGCCCGAGGGGGTCTCGCCGATTCGCGTGGCCGACGACTTCGGCGACCTCTACGGAATCTACTACGGACTCTCGGCCGACGAGGGCTTCACCTGGAGCGAGCTGCGCCAGTGGGCCCAGCGCATCAAGCGCGAGCTGGTGACGCTCGACGGCGTGCAGAAGGTGGCGCTCTTCGGCGAGCAGACCCCCGTGGTGAACCTCTACGTGAGTCTGGCGGCGCTGGCCAACTTCTCGATTCGCCCCGAGACGGTCGTCGCGACCATCGCGCGGCAGAACACCCTGGTCGAGAGCGGTCTGAAGCAGGCGGGGCTCATGCAGGTGCGCCTGCTCGAGGACGGGACCTACCGCACGACGGAGGACATCGCCGACCAGCTGCTCATCTCGTCGACGGGCAAGCAGTACCGGCTGGGCGACGTGGCGCGCGTCGAGCGCGGATACGTCTCGCCGCCGCAGAGCCTCATGCGCGTCAACGGCCGCCGGGCCATCGGCATCGGCATCTCGACCGAAGCGGGGGTCGACGTCGTCCGGAGCGGCCGCGCCGTGGGGCGGGTGCTCGAGTCGCTGCGCAGCCGGATGCCCGTCGGGCTGGAGCTCACGGAGCTCTATCCCGAGGACCGCATCGCCCGCGAGGCCAACACCGCCTTTGCCCTCAACCTGGCCGAGTCGCTGGCCATCGTCGTGGCGCTCATCATGCTCCTGATGGGGGTGCGGGCCGGGGTGCTCATCGGCAGCTCGCTGCTCTTCTCCATCGGCGGCACGCTGCTGCTCATGCTCCTGCTGGGCGAGGGGCTCAACCGCACGTCGCTCGCCGGCTTCATCATCGCCATGGGGATGCTGGTCGACAACGCCATCGTGGTGACCGACAACGCCCGGCAGGCGATGCTGCGCGGCGTTGCGTGCCGCCGCGCGCTGGTCGAGGGTGCCAATGGCCCCCGCTGGAGCCTGCTGGGGGCGACGCTCATCGCCATCGTCTCCTTCCTGCCGCTCTATCTGGCGCCGTCGGCCGTGGCCGAAATCGTCAAGCCGCTCTTCGTCGTGCTGGCCGTCTCGCTGCTGCTCAGCTGGCTGCTGGCCCTCACGCAGACGCCGCTCATGGGCGAGCTGCTGCTCCGCACGGAGCCCCGCACGGGCGGCGGAGAGGGGGCCTTCTTCCGCCGCTTCAATCGTCTGCTCGGCGCGCTGCTGCGCCACCGCTGGCGGACGGTTGCCGTCGCGCTGCTGCTCTTCGCCCTCTCGCTCTGGACGATGGGGCGCATGCCGCAGAACTTCTTCCCCGAGATGGACAAGCCCTACTTCCGCGCCGACGTGCTGCTGCCCGAGGGCTACGGCATCCGCTCGACGGAGCAGGTCATCGAGCGGATGGAGGGGTGGCTGCGCCGCCGCCCGGAGGTGAAGAACGTCTCGGCAACGATGGGCTCCACGCCGCCGCGCTACTACCTGGCCAGCGGCAGCGTGACCATGAAGCCCAACTTCGGCAACCTGCTCGTCGAGCTCCGCGACCGCCGTCAGACGCGGCAGGTCGAGGAGGAGTTCGGCCGCTACGTCCGCGCGGAGTTTCCCGACGTGTGGCTGCGCTCGTCGCTCTTCAAGCTCTCGCCCGTGCCCGATGCGGTCATCGAGTTCGGCTTCGTGGGGCACGACCCCGAGGTGCTGTGCCGCCTCACGGAGCAGGTGGAGCGCATCATGTGGCGGACGCCCGGCACGGAGAACATCCGCAACAGCTGGGGCAACCGCATCCCCACGTGGATGCCCGTCTATTCGCAGATGAAGGGGCAGCGCATCGGCGTGAACCGCAGCCAGATGGCGCAGGACCTCACGGTGGCCACGCAGGGCTTCCCGCTGGGCGAGTTCCGCGAGGGGGACCTCATCATGCCCATTCTGCTCAAGGACGAGAATCTGGCCGACTACAACCTCACCAACCTGCAGACGCTTCCGCTCTTCACCCCCGCCGGGCGGGTCTTCTCGCTGGGGCAGGCCACCGACGACTTCCGCTTCGACTTCCGCACGGGGGTCATCCGCCGCTACAACCGCGAGCGGGTGATGAAGGCGCAGTGCGACCCGGCGCCGGGGGTCAACGCCGCGCGCCTCTTTGCGACGCTGCGCGACGAGGTGCGGCGCACGGTCGAGCTCCCCGAGGGCTACACGCTCCGCATCTTCGGCGAGGAGGAGAGCCGCGAGGAGTCGAACGCCGCCCTGATGAAGTACCTGCCGCTGACGGCCGCGGCCATCTTCTTCATCCTGCTGCTCCTCTTCGGCAACTACCGCGACCCGGTGGCCGTGCTGCTGCTGGCGCCGCTGCTCTTCATCGGCGTGGTGGCGGGGCTGCTCGTCACGGGGCGCACGTTCAACTTCTTCGCGCTGCTGGGGCTCATCGGGCTGGCGGGCATGTATGTCAAGAACGCCGTGGTGCTCGTCGCCCGCATCGGCGAACTGCGCAGCGGCGGGATGGCTCCCGGCGAGGCGTTGGCCGAGGCGACGCGCAGCCGCATCGTGCCGGTGGTGAGCGCCTCGGGAACGACCGTTCTGGGCATGCTGCCGCTGCTCTTCGACTCGATGTTCGGGGCGATGGCCGCCACCATCATGGGCGGTCTGCTGGCCGCCACGCTGCTCACGATTCTGGTGCTGCCGGTGGTCTATGCCCTCTTCCACAAAATCCGTCTGTCATGAAACATTCCCGCCGGCTTCTGCCGCTCCTTCTGCTTGTCCTGCTCCTTGCCGCACGGATACCGCTGCGGGGGCAGACCCTCCTCGACGACTACCGCCGCGACGTGCTCCGCTACAGCCGCGCGCTGAAGATGGCCGCGTCGGCCAGCCGTGCGGCCGGCGAACGGCTGGCCGTGGCCCGCACGGGCTACCTGCCCCGGCTGTCGCTCGACGGCAGTTTCTCGGTGGCGATGCGCCGCAGCGAGGGGGCGAAGCCGTGGAGCTTCGGGGTGACGCCCCAGCTGGTGCAGACGCTCTACGGTGGCGGGGCGGTCCGCGCGGCGGTCGACGAGGCGTCGCTCGGGAGCGACATCGCCCTCTGCGACGAGGAGTTCACCCGCTTCGAGGTCTGCTATTCGGCCGAGTACACCTACTGGAACCTCTCGGCCATGGAGGAGTTCGCCGCCTCGATGCGCCGCTACGTGGGGCTGATTCGCTCGCTCAAGGAGGTGGTCGACTACCGCTTTAGCGAGGGCTACGTCGCGCGCAGCGACGTGCTGATGATTGACGCGCGGCTGAGCGAGGCGGCCTACGAACTGCTCACGGCCGAGCGCAACCTGGCGGTGGCGCGCCACAACTTCAACCTGCTGCGCGGCGCCGCGGGCGAACAGCAGGCCCGACTGGCGCAGAGCATCCGCGATACGCTGCCGCTGCCGGCGCGGGTGGCGGCCGACGAGGTGCTGGAGCGCCGTGCGGACCTCAGGGCCGCACGTCTGGCCGGCGAGCGGGCCGCGGCCGGTGTGCGGGCGGTGCGCTCGGAATACAACCCCCGGCTGAGCGTCGGGGTGGGGGCGTCGTGGCGGCCCCACTCGCCCAACCGCACGGGCTCCACGCTGCTCGACGGCGAGGCCTTCGTGCAGCTCTCGGTGCCGATTTTCCACGGCGGCGAGCGTCGCCGGGCGGTGCGGGCCGCACGGACCGAGCAGGCGCGCACCGTGTGGCAGGAGGCGCAGCTGCGCGACGACGTCGTGCGCGAGGAGATGAACGGCTGGACGACGATGGCCCAGGCCCGCGCGCAGGTCGTCGCCTCGGAGCAGAGCCTGCGCATCGCGGGCGAGAACCTCGAAATCAGCACCTACTCTTACGGCGAGGGGCAGGCCTCGATTCTCGACGTGCTGCAGGCGCAGCTGAGTTGGATTCAGCTCTATACGAACGCCATCCAGTCGCGCTACAACTATGCCGTGGCGGTGGCCGACTACCGGCGCATCACCGCCACGCCGGCGGAGGAGTAGGGTGGCGGCAGTCGCGGTGCGAAGAGCCGCACGGTGGAGGAGTAGGGTGGCGGCGGTCGCGGTGCGAAGAGCCGCACGGCCCCTGCGGCGCTCATGAAGCGGGGCCCGGAGTGCCGCAGACGGCTCCCCGGGCCCCGCCGGGCTCCATTCGGCATTCCGAACCCCGCTTGACTTTCCGGGCCTCAGTCGGTTCTGCCCGGGCCCTTAGTCGGTTCCGCCCGGCCCCGTTCGGTCCCGTCCGGCCCCGCTGGGCTTTCCGGCCACGGTTCGGCCACGCTGGGCCGACTTCGGCTCCCTTTGCGGGGGCGGGGCGGGAGCGGGGACGGGAGGGGTCACCCCTTGTCGGGCTCGGTGCTCACGATGACAATCTCGCAGCTGACGGGGGCAATCCGCCCCAGCATGCGGGTCGTGCCGCAGGCCTGCTCGTGGGTGAGCCGCAGGGCGTGGCTCACGGCCGTCTGCTCCTGCTCGCGGCGGCAGGCGACGTTGAAGTGGAGGCGGAACGAGGTGAAGAGGCTCTCGTCGCGCAGCGAGTCGGTGTCGAGCTCGCCCGAGAGGCTGATTTCGAAGTTGCTCGGGCGGACGTGGCTCTGCTCCATGAGGCGCAGCGCGACGCGCCCGGCGGCGCAGGCACCCGCGCGGAGCAGCATCCCGTGGGGGGGGGCAGCTCCGTGCAGGCGGTCTCCGGTTCGGGCCGGAAGGTCGAATCGGCATTCATGCGAAGTGTGATTTTTTCGGTCATGGTCGACAGGATTTTGTGTTACCTCTCCATCGCGGGCAATAATCGTTCCCCGATGGTGTGCGGATGGCCAAAAAGTATTATCTTTGAGCCATCCTTTGCGAAGCCCGCCGCCCTCCGCTTCCGGAGACGCATGCGGCACGGGGGCTTCGCCCAAAAACGAATGCTATGCGCGGAAAACTGATTTGGTCGCTGCTGCTGGGCTCCCTTGCGTGGATGCAGACGCAGGCGGCGACACCCGAGGCTCTGGCCGCCCTCGAGCGCGGCCGCGAACTCTTCGACCACGGCCGTTGGAGCGACGCCCGGCTCGAATTCCTCAAGGCGCGCGAGGGGGTTACCCCGGCCGACTACCACGCCCTCCAGAGCATCGACTACCACCTGGCGGCCTGCGCCGTCGAGCTGGGCAGCCGCGATGCCGAAGCGGCGCTGCTGGACTTCGAGCAGCGCTACCCGGGCTCGGTCTTCGCCAACGACGTGCGCTTCTCGCTGGGCTCCTACTACTGCACGCAGTCCGATTTCGAACGGGCCCGCGACTGCTTCGAACGGACCGACTACAAGGCGCTCGACCGCTCGCGCCGCGAGCAGTACGACGTGCGGATGGGCTACGTCGCCTTCACCGAGGGGCGCTATGACCAGGCCTACGACTACTTCGACCGCATCGGCAGCCGCAGCCGCTACATCGACCATGCCCGCTACTACAAGGCCTACATCGACTATGCCGAGGGACGCTACGGACGGGCCCGCCAGGGCTTCGAGCAGCTGGCCCGCAGCGAGGCCTACGGCCCCGTGGTGCCCTACTACCTGCTGCAAATCGAGTTCCGCGAGGGGAACTACCGCTACGTGGTCGACCACGGCGACGAGCTGATGCGCAAGGCCGTGCCGGCGCGCCGCGCCGAGCTGGCGCGCGTGGTGGCCGAGTCGTGGTTCCATCTGGGCGACTACAACCGCACGCTCGAGTACCTGGCCGTGTTCGAGGAGTCGGGCGGCGAGCCGGGACGCGACGAGAACTACCTCAAGGGCTTCTCGCTCTACCGCACGGCCCGCTACGCCGAGGCCGAGGAGCCGCTCCGCAAGGCGTGCGGCGCCGACGACGCCCTGACGCAGAACGCCTCGTACCACCTGGCCGACTGCTGCCTGCGTAACGGCGACAAGCAGTCGGCGATGGAGGCCTTCGCCATGGCGGCCAACGAGCAGTTCGACTCCACGATTGCCGAGGATGCCCTCTTCAACTACGGCAAGCTGCAGTACGAGCTGGGCGGCGGCGCCTTCAACGGGGCCATCAACGTGCTGAGCCGCTACGTGGAGCGTTACCCCTCGTCGCCGCGCGCGGCCGAGGCGCGGACGCTGCTGGTGGCGGCCTACTACAATTCGCGTGACTACGATGCCGCCTACGAGGCCATCCGCGCCGTGCCGGAGCCCGATGCCGAGATTCGCGCCGCACTCCAGAAAATCGCCTACTTCCGTGCGCTGGAGGCCTACTCGGCGGGTGACCTGGCGGCCGCCCAGCGCTCGCTGGATGAATCCGAGCGGGTGAACGTCAGCCCGAAATATGCGGCGCTCGGCAACTTCTGGCAGGGCGAAATCGCCTTTGCGCAGGGCGACCGCGCCACCGCCGCTTCGCGCTACAACGCCTACCTGAAGCGGGCGCCCCGCAGCGAACGCGAATATGCGCTGGCGTGGTACAATCTGGGCTACTGCGACTTCGACCGCGGACGGATGAGCCAGGCGCGCGCCTCGTTCGAGAAGTTCCTCGCGCTCCGTACGGCCCCGGCCCGCTACCGCGCCGACGCCTGCAACCGTCTGGGCGACACCTACTATTCGGAGCGGTCGTTCGACCGTGCGCTCGAGGCCTATGCCCGCGCCGAGGCTGCCGGTGGCGACGCCTCCGCGACGCGCTACGCCCGCTACCAGCGGGCCGTGACGCTCGGCATCGTGGGGCGCAACGACGAGAAAATCGCCGTGCTGCGCCAGCTGGCCGCCGACCGCGGGGGAGAGTATGCCGATGCGGCCGCCTACGAGCTGGGACGCACCTACATCGCACAGCAGCGTTACGACGAGGGGGCCCGGGCGCTCGAACGCTTCGTCGAGGAGTACCCCTCCTCGCCGCGCGTGACGCAGGCCCTCTCGGACCTGGGTCTGGCCTACCTCAATCTGGGTGACCGCGCGCGGTCGCTCTCCAGCTACGAGCGGGTGGTGAGCACCTCGCCCCACTCGCCCGAGGCGAAGGAGGCGATGCAGGGCATCCGCGAAATCTATGTCGAGCAGGGCAACGTCGACGGCTACTTCGCCTACGCCGAGCGGGTGGGGGCCGAGAGCGACCTGACGGCCCTCTCGCGCGACTCGCTCACGTTTGCCGCCGCGCAGAAGCTCTACCTGGCCGACCGGGTGGAGGATGCGGCCAAGTCGCTGCGCAGTTACGTGAACAACTATCCGAAGGGGTATTACCTCAACGACGCGCTCTATTACCTGAGCGACTGCTACCTGCGCAGCGGCGAGCGCGAATATGCTATCGAGAGCCTCACGGAGCTTGCCTCGCGCGGACAGCATCCCTACCGGGTGACGGTCCTCGAGAAGCTCTCCGAGCTGACCTACGCCGAGAAGCGCTACGACGAGGCTGCGGCGGCCTACCGCCAGCTCTACGATGCGGCGCCGACCGCCTCGGGGCGCGAGGATGCCATGACGGGCTACGTGCGGGCGACGCTCGCCGGGGGCGATACGGCCAAAATCGAGGCGATGGCGGCCGACGTTGCGGCCCATCCCGACGCCGGGGCCACGGCGCTGCGCGAGTCGAAGTATGCGCTGGCCGGCCTGCTCCGCGAGCGGGGCGACGGCGACGCGGCGCTGAAGCTCTACCGCGAGCTTGCCGCGGAGGTGCGCACGAAGGAGGGCTGCGAGGCGGCCTACCGCCTCATCGAGGCGCAGTTCGCCTCGGGCGACCTGGAGGGGTGCGAGAAGGCGGTCTTCGCCTTTGCCGACCGGGAGCCCGCCTCCTCCTACTGGCTGGCCAAGGCCTACATCCTGCTGGGTGACCTCTACGTGCGCCGGGGCGACGGCTTCCAGGCCCGCGCCACCTACCAGAGCGTGGCCGACGGATACTCGCCCGCCGACGACGGCATCGTCGACGAGGCGAAGAAGCGAATCGAAAAACTGAATTGAGCAAGAGCAAGATGAAGAGATTGTTGCTGGCCGTCGCCCTGTTGACGGCATTCCCCTGCGCGACGATGGCGCAGGTGGAGAAGCAGGTCGAGGTGACCAAGGCCTATGTCCCGAAGGTGGAGCAGGCCGCGAAGCTGGCCATCGAACCCGACATGACCGATACGGTGCAGATGCGCCCCGAAATCGACTATACGATTACGCCGCTGTCGCTCGAGACGACTCTCGATACGCGGCCGATTCGCCCGGCGTCGGTCACCTACTGGGAGTTCAACCGTCCGCTGCCCTTCTATCTGAAGGTCGGTGCGGGCTATCCGCTCAATTCGGTGCTGGACTTCTACGCCGCCACGCAGAATCCCGATACGGGCTATGCGCTGGGCTACATCAACCACAAGGGGCGCTATGCCGACATCCGGAACTGCTTCGATGTGAAGAATAACTCGCTCTGGATGGAAAACCGCGCGGGCGTGGCTGCCGGCAAGTATCTGGGACGCCACCTGCTCGAGGGGCACGTCAGCTACGAGAACCGCCTGCTGCACCGCTACGGAGTCTACCTCGCTCCGTGGCATGAGGATATGCGCCCGTGGATGGAGAAGCCGGTTGCCGGTTCGAAGGTCAACTACGGTGAGTTCGCCCTGAAGGTGCGTTTCGGCGACGACTTCAAGGATATGGAGCGCCTCAACTTCGACGTCACGCTCGACGGGTTGCTCTTCCGCGACCATTCGTGGGCCTATGACTATCCGTCGAAGGCGCAGCAGACCAACCTCGGGGCGAAGGCCCGCCTCGGGCGCCGCTTCGGCCGCCATCTGCTCCTGCTGCAGGGCGGGTACGACTACCTGGGCGGCGGACGCAGCTACGACTTCTACTCGGAGAACATCGTCCGCGCCGGGGCCCGCTACGGCTACGAGGGCGGGGTAGTGGCACTTGAGGTGGGGGCCGACTACACGTGGGACAAAATCGCGGGAGCCTCCTCGCGCAGCTACATCTTCCCCTATGCCCGGTTCGAATTCAACATCGGCACCGAGAAGCTGCGCCCCTTCCTTGACGTCGACGGAGGACTGCACGACAACAGCTTCCGCTCGCTCACGCGGATGAATCCCTACGTGACGGCGCCTACCCGGTTCAATGCGCACTGGGAGAAGTTGAACGTGTCGGAGCCCCTGCAGCTTGCCTTCCGGCAGAAGAGTTCGGCCGACTACAACGTGCGGCTGGGCATTCACGGCTCCATCTTCCGCAAGATGCTCTCCTACCGCATCTATGCCGGCTTCTCGGTGCGCGACGACCATCCCTACTGGTATTCGCTCTCGGCTCGGGAATTCGAGCGCCTGTCGGACGAAGGTGGGGATGAGTCCATCCTCGCGGCCTTCAACGGCTACTTCATCCCCGTCTTCGGGCGACAGACCGTCACCTCGTTCCACGGCGAGGTTGAGTTCCGTCCGGTGAGCAGCTTCCTGCTCTCGCTCGAGGCGCACGGCTATGCCTACAACAACGACCTGGCGCTCCAGACGGGCGAGCCTCGCTTCCGGGGCGCGGTCAAGGCCCGCTACGAAGGAGGCAAGGTGTCGTTCGGCGTGGGGCTCCACATGCAGAGCAAGCGGAAGTGGTCAACACTTTACGAGGCCATGCTAACCCCCCAGCTTGGCAGTCCCGAATACATTTATGCACACTACTTCTCGCCCGACTACTTGGGCTCGTTCGAGGCTCCCTTCGCCTTCGACCTGCGGGCCGATGTGGTGTGGAAGGTCAGCGGACGCGTGACGCTCTTCGCCGAGGGGCGCAACCTGCTCGACCGGCGGCTCTACGACTACGCCTGGTATCCCGAGTACGGCGCCAACTTCACGGCGGGCGTCATCCTCAACTTCTGAGCCGCCCGTCAGGCCGCCATCGAAGCGTCCGGGCCACCCGTTGAGCCGCCGGGCTGTCCGTCCGGGCCGCCCGTCCGAGCTGCCCACTGAGCCGCCGCCGGGTCGTCCGCCGGGTCGTCCGCCGGGTTCTCCGTCGGGGTCGCCCACCAAGCCATCCGTTCAGACCGTCCGACGGGTTCCCCGCCGAGCCGCCCGCGCGCGGCATCCTTTGCGACGCAATGCATGCAACTCCGGTCCGAAAAGGGCCGGAGTTTGCCGTATCATTGTCCGATGTATCTGATAATGCATTGTTTTTTCACTACATTTGTAGTATGAAAACCGTTCGCCTGCTTCTTTCGTTCGCCGCGGCGCTGCTCTCCCTCTCCGCCGCAGCCGCTCCGAAGGGCTACCCGGTCCGGGGCCGTGTCATCGACCGCAATACGCGCCAGCCGGTGCCCTATGCCTCGGTGGTGGTCTCCGATGCCGGAAACCGCGGCGCTTCGACCGACTCGGCCGGCATGTTCACCATCGAGCGGGTCGAGCCCGGCATCCGGCGCTTCGTCATCTCGTCGCTCGGCTACCGGACCTTCCTCACGTCGGAGTATCTAGTTTCGGCGGCGACCCCCTTCGTCGAGGTGGAGCTCGAGGAGGCCCCCGGCGCCATCGAGGCGGTGACGGTCACGCCGTCGCCCTTCCGGCGGACGGTCGAGAGCCCCGTGGCGATGCACGTCATCGGCGTGCGCGAAATCGAGAAGAGCCCCGGCTCGAACCGCGACATCTCGCGCATCGTGCGCTCCTATCCCGGCGTCGCCTTCTCGCCCGTGGGCTACCGCAACGACCTGATTGTCCGCGGCGGAGGCCCCTCGGAGAACCGCTTCTACATGGACGGCATCGAGATTCCGAACATCAACCACTTCGCCACGCAGGGCGCCACGGGAGGCCCGGTGAGCATTCTCAACTCGGACCTCGTGCGCGAAATCAGCTTCTATACGGGGGCCTTCCCCGTCGACCGCTCCGGAGCGCTCAGCTCGGTGCTCGACTTCCGGCTCAAGGACGGCGATATGGATAAGCAGAGCTTCAAGGCGACGCTGGGCGCCTCGGAGGTCTCGCTCAGCGGCCGCGGCCACATTGGGCGCAAGACCACCTACCTCTTCTCGTTGCGGCAGTCCTACCTCCAGCTGCTCTTCAAGATGCTGGGGCTCCCCTTCCTGCCCAACTTCATCGACGGGCAGTTCAAGGTCAAGAGCCGCCTGACGGAGCGTGACGAGCTTGTGGTGCTGGGGCTGGCGGGCATCGACGACATGAAGCTCAACACCGACCAGAAGGGCGAGGAGGCCGAATACCTGCTCAGCTACCTGCCCCGCATCCAGCAGGAGACCTTCACCGTGGGGGCCACCTACCGCCACTATGCGGGCATCCATACGCAGTCCGTCGCGCTGAGCCACACCTATCTGAACAACCGCAACCTGAAGTACCGCAACAACGACTCCTCGACCGAGGAGAACCTGACGCTGCGCCTGCGCTCCGTCGAGCAGAAGAGCACGCTGCGGGCCGACAACCGCTCGCAGCTGGGGCGCTGGACGCTGCGCGCCGGCGCCGAGCTGACCTACTCGACCTATACGAACACCACGCTGCAGCGCCTCTTCCACAGCGCCGAGCAGGGGAGCGAGCTCTCCGACTATCGCACGTGGCTCGGCATGGTGGGGTGGGGCGCCTTCGTCGGCGCCGACTACAAGTCGCCCAACGAGCGCTTCACGGCCTCGGCCGGCGTGCGGGCCGACGGCTGCGACTACTCCTCGTCGACGAGCGCCTTCTGGCGCAACCTCTCGCCGCGCCTCTCGCTCTCGTATGCCTTTTCGCACGCCTGGTCGCTCAGCGGCAGCGCGGGCCTCTACTACCAGCTGCCTCCCTATACGGCCCTCGGCTTCAAGGACGGCGGCGCGCTGGTCAACCTCGGGCTCGACTACATGCGCGTGACGGAGGGCTCGCTGGGGGTCAAGTGGAACCTGCGCGACCGGCTGATGCTCTCGCTCGAGGGGTTCTACAAGTTCTACGACCGGGTGCCGCTGTCGGTGGCCGACGGCGTGCCCCTCACCTGCAAGGGGAACGACTACGGCGTGGTGGGCAACGAACAGCTGCTCTCCACGGCCGAAGGACGCTCCTACGGTCTGGAGGCGATGGTCAGCTGGCAGCTGCCCGACCGGGTCAACGTCGTGGGGTCGTTCACGCTCTACCGCAGCGAATACCGCAGCGACCGCCACGCCCCCTACATCGCCTCGGCGTGGAACAACCGCTTCGTGGCCAACGTGAGCGGCACCTACGACTTCCCGCGCAACTGGAGCGTCGGCCTGAAGCTGAGCGCCGTGGGCGGGGCGCCCTATACGCCCTACGACGTCGACAAGTCGTCGCTCAAGGAGGCGTGGGATGCCCAGGGACGTCCCTACTACGATTATGACCGCTACAACGCCGAGCGGCTCGATGCCTTTGCGCAGCTCGACCTGCGCATCGACAAGGTCTTCTACTTCCGGCGCTGCATGCTCGGCATCTACATCGACCTGCAGAACATCACGGTGAGCAAGCTGCGCCAGCCCGACGTGCTGATGAGCACCGGGGTGGTGGAGAATCCCACGGCGCCCCTTGCTGAACAGCGCTACCGGATGAAATACATCGCGCAGGAGAGCGGAACGCTCCTCCCGACGCTGGGTGTGACCGTCGAGTTCTGAGCCGGCCGCCGCGTGTCGGGCCGGGCGAGAGAGAGAATCCGGAGAAAGGGTGGAGAAGATGGAGGATGGGCAGACCTGCCGCAAGGAGCTGCGCGCGGGGCGGGCGGCTGCTGAGCGCGGCCGTGGCAACTGGGCACGCAGGGCACAACAGGGCTCGGCAGAACGCCGCAGGGTACAACAAGGTACTGGAAGGTGCCGGAGGATGCCGCAGGTTGCGGCAGGGCACAAAAAAATGGGTAAGCTACTTATATCGCACCGCTACGACCACATACCCTTGCTCGATTCCTCGCCTGGGGGATTCTGTGGGAGCTGGTCGTATAAGACTTACCCGCGACAAAAGTAGGAATATTTTCCTATCTTTGCAAGAAATTTTCGTCGAATGCACAAAAAAGCGCTTCTTTTCATCACGCTCGTCGCCCTCGTTGTGGTGATGGCCGGGGCGGCCCTCGTCGTCCGCAACCAGTTCTACGGCAGTGCCGTACACGAGGAGTCCGACCTCTACGTCAGCTCGCGGTGCGACTACGCCGCCCTGCGCGACACGCTCGCGCGGCATATCGGCCACCGCTGGGCCTTCGACCGCTATGCCTCCCGTCTGGAGCTCGGGCGGAGCTTCAAGCCGGGCCGCTACCTGCTCCGGCCCGGGATGAACGTCATCGAGGTGGCCCGCATGCTTAAGCTCGGGGAGCAGACCCCCGTGCGCATCACCTTCAACAACGTCCGCACCCCGGCGCAGCTGGCAGGAAAGCTCGGCCGGCAGTTCGACGCCGACTCGGCCTCCTTCGCGCAGGTGCTCACCTCCGATTCGCTGGCCCGGACGCTGGGCTTCGACAGCGTGACGCTCTTCTCGATGTTCATCCCCAACACCTACGAATTCTACTGGACCGCCTCGCCGCAGGAGTTCGTCATCCGCATGAAGCGCGAATACGACCGCTTCTGGGCTGCGGGCCGCGACGAGAAGCGCGACCGCAGCGGCCTGAGCCGGCTGGAGGTGATGACCCTCGCCTCGATTGTCTACGAGGAGACGCGCAAGGTCGACGAGATGCCCCGCATTGCCGGCGTCTACATCAACCGCCTGCGCCGGGGCATTCCCCTGCAGGCCGACCCCACGGTCAAGTATGCCATGCAGGATTTCGGGCTGCGGCGGATTCTCTACAAACACCTGAAGTACCCCTCGCCCTACAACACCTATGTGAACAAGGGGCTCCCCCCTTCGCCCATCTGCATGCCGAGCATCGATGCCATCGATGCGGTGCTGGGCTACGAGCGCCACGACTACCTCTTTTTCTGCGCCCGTCCGACCTTCGACGGCTACCACAACTTCGCCCGCACGCTGCGCGAGCACAACGCCAACGCACGGGCTTACAGCGCCGAACTCAACCGCCGTCGGATAAAGTGACGCGCCGTGCGGCGAAAAAGGGGCCTCGGCGGCCGTTTTTGAATAAAAAATTGCTACCTTTGTTCGCATGATAACAAAGATTTACGCACAGAATCCCTCGGAGCGGGAGCTGGCCCGGGTCGTGGCCGTGTTGGAGCACGACGGGGTTATCATCTATCCGACGGACAGCGTCTACGCCTTCGGCTGCTCGCTGCGGAGTCCCAAGGGGCTCGAACGGCTGCGCCGCATCCGGGGTAAGAGCGAGGGCGAGCTCTCCGTCGTCTTCGGGAGTCTGGCCCAGGTGGCCGAGTACTGCCGGGTCGACAACGCCACCTTCCGGACGCTGAAGCGGAATCTGCCGGGGCCCTTCACCTTCGTGCTCGAGGCCTCGTCGCGCATGCCCGACAAGGCGCTCGAACGCCGCAAGACCATCGGCGTGCGCATCCCGGCCCATCCCGTGGCGCGGGCCATCGTCGAGGCGCTGGGTGCGCCGCTGGCGACGGCTTCGGTGCGCGACGATGACGAGGTGGTGGAGTACACGACCGACCCCGAGCTGATTCACGAGCGCTACGGCCGCGAGGTGGAGCTGGTCATCGACGGCGGCATGGGCGACAACGTCCCCACGACGGTCGTCGACCTGACGGGCGACGAGCCCGAGGTGCTGCGCGAAGGCAAGGGCGAACTGCGCTGAGCCGGGGCCGGCTGCCGGGGGGGGCGAAAGCAGGATACCGGGCCGCCGGGGGCCAAAAGCAGGGGAGGCGAAAGCAAGGAGCCGGGCAGCCGGGGACCGACGGCGGGATGCCAGGCCGCAGGATGAGACTGAACGCTGGGCCGATTCCGGGGGCCGATGGCAGGGAAAAGCCGAACGCCGGGGGGCAGTAGGGTGGTTGCCCGACACTGGCCGCAGCCGGGGAACCGAAAGCAAGGGGACCGACAGTCGGGCGTAGAGAAAAAAGCGAAAAAAGATATATGGGAAAGACAAGTTTCTGGAACGATGCCGCCAAGTACGGGGCGATGGTCGGCCTGCTGCTGGCCGTCTCGACCGTCGTGGAGAACAGCATCGTCCTCTCGGGCCGGCTGTGGCTCTACATGCTGCTGATGGTCGAGTGGGTGGTGGCCGTGGTGCTGCACTACTACCTGCTCCACCGCTTTACGCGGCGGCGCGCCATGCAGCGCGACGAGACCGAGGGTTTCTCCTTCGGCGAAGCCTATGGCTTCATCGCGGCCATGTCGGCGCTCGGAGGCATCATCTCGGGAGCCGTGCAGTACATCTATGTCTACGGCATCATCGGCTACGGCCGCTACATCGAGCGCTCGGCCGACGCCCTCTATTCAATCATGGCCCGCAACGGCAACGTCTCGGCTTCGATGGAGAACCTCCTCTCGCAGTCGGTGGCCCAGATGCAGCAGTCGCCCGAACCGTCGGTCTTCTCGGCCGTGGGCGGCGGCGTGCTCACCAGCCTGCTCTTCGGTCTGGTCTTCGGTCTGTTCATCGCCTCGACGGTTTCGCGTCCCGCCAAACCGTTCGGAGGTCCTGAAGGTAATGTGTAACGTGATGGAAAAACTCGATTTGTCAATCGTCGTCCCCCTCTACAACGAGGCGGAGTCGCTGCCCGAGCTGGTGGCGTGGATTGACCGTGTGGCCCGGGCCAACAACCTCTCTTACGAGGCGATTCTGGTCGACGACGGCTCGAAGGACGGCTCGTGGAAGGTCATCGAATCGCTCAGGCGGAGCTATCCCGCCGTGCGCGGCATCGGCTTTGCCCGCAACTATGGCAAGTCGGCCGCCCTCTACTGCGGCTTCGAGGCGGCCCGCGGCGAGGTGGTCATCACGATGGATGCCGACCTGCAGGATTCGCCCGACGAGATTCCCGCCCTGCGTCGCATGATTCTCGACGAGGGATACGACCTGGTCTCGGGCTGGAAGAAGAAGCGCTACGACCCGCTGGGCAAGCGCCTCCCCAGCAAGTTCTTCAACTGGACGGCGCGGACGGTCTCGGGCATCCGCCTCCACGACTTCAACTGCGGTCTGAAGGCCTACCGCCTCAAGGTGGTCAAGTCCATCGAGGTCTACGGCGAGATGCACCGCTACATCCCCTTCCTGGCCAAGCAGGCGGGCTTCACGCGCATCGGCGAGAAGGTCGTCGAGCACCATGCCCGCAAGTACGGCCACTCGAAATTCGGCATGGAGCGCATGGTCAAGGGCTATCTGGACCTCATCACCGTCTGGTTCATGTCGCACTTCGGCCGCTCGCCCATGTACTTCTTCGGCGGTCTGGGAACGCTCATGTTCCTCTTCGGCGGCGTGACCACGCTGTGGGTCATCGCTACGAAAATCTACCGGCAGCTGCACGACATCCCCGTGCGCGCGGTGACCGACCAGCCGCTCTTCTATCTGGCGATTCTTGCCGTGATTCTCGGCGTGCAGCTCTTCCTGGCGGGCTTCCTCGGCGAGCTGATTAACCGGGGCTCGAGCGACCGCAACAAATATCTGATTGACCGAAAACTCTGAAACGTATTATGATACAACGAATCCAAACAATCTATCTGCTCGTGGCCGGGGTGCTCATGGGGCTTACGCTCCTGCTGCCTCTGGCGTGGTTCGGCGGCGATGCCGGGTCGTTCGAGCTGCGCGCCTTCGCGCTCAAAAGCCTCGACGGCTCGCTGCACCAGAGCACCTGGTACATGGGCGTGCTGCAGGCGGTCTCCTGCCTGCTTCCGCTGGTGACGATTTTCCTCTACCGCCGGCGGCTGCTCCAAATCCGCCTGTGCGCCGTGGCGATGGTGCTCATGGTGGGCGTGGTAGTCATGGAGGCCATCTACTACTTCCTCAGCGTACGGCTCTTCGCCGACTTCGCCTTCCACACCCAGGGCTTCCGGCCGGCCATTGCGCTGCCGCTCGTCAGCCTCTTCTTCATGTACCTGGCCGCCCGCGCGATTTTCCGCGACGAGCTGATGGTCCGTGCCGCCGACCGCATCCGCTAAGTCGGCCGCTCCGCTCTCCGCATTCTGTACTTTGGTACAAAATGCGGACTTTTTGCCCCAAATCGTCTCTTGAGGACGCTCCGGACGGAATTGTGGAGAGCGGGGTATTAAATGTGTGTTAAATGCTGGGGATGCCGGCTTGCTTTGTCGAAAAATAATTTTATCTTTACAGCGTGAAATAGGCTCCATAATGTAACCCGTTATGGGACAAATACGAATAATTATAAGACCTCACATATTCATTAATTTTTTTACTTTTTTATGAAACGATTGAATTTTTGGAGGACATTGTTCTTCTCGATGATGGCTGTGACGGCCTTCGTCGCATGTTCGAGCGATGATTCGGAGGGCTCTGGCGTAGAACCCTCAATTACGGTCAACGGAAAAGAGGCCGTGACGGTTGCTCATGACCTTTCCGCCGGTACGACCGAAGCCGTCGAAGTTGTTTCTGCCGGAAAGTGGACCCTGGTCTCGAAGACCGAGGGCTCGGATACCTGGTGTACTCCCAGCGTGAACGGCGGCAACGGCGGTACGACGCAACTTACCTTTGAGCTGGGAGCCACAGAAGAGGCGCGCACGGCTGTCTTCGACCTCTCGGCTACGGGCGAGCTGATGGGCTATCCCATCACCAAGCACGCCACGGTGACCGTGATGCAGAACGGCTCGGGCTCGACCACCGGTGAGACCAACGTGGCCGAGGTTCGTGCGCTGGTTGCAGCGATGAACCCCACGATGACCAAGGTGGACGCTTCGGCCGAGATTCTGGCTCTGGGCGACATCATCGGTGTTATCTCGGGCGACCCGGGCGAGACGCCCAACATGGGCAACAAGTACCTGACGGTCATCCAGGATGTCGACAATGCCGAGAACTCGGGTCTGATGATTAACCACAACAACGTGTCGACCTGGAAGACGGGCCAGTTGCTGAAGATTTCGCTTGCCGGCGCGCAGGTGCAGAAGTACAACGGTACGCTCCAGCTCAGCCTTTCGAACAGCGCTACGGTAACCGTGCTTGAGGAGGGTGTCGAGATTACGCCGGTCGAGCTCGCTTCGCCCGCCGACATCGCCAAGTACGAGTCGCAGCTGGTGACGCTGCCCAACGTGCAGACCGCTTCGGAGTATGCCGAAGGGACTACCTATGCTCAGCAGTACAATGCCAACTTCGTAACCGACAAGGGTGAGTCGTTTGTCGTTCGCACCAACAAGACCGGTAACGAGGGCTTCGGCGCCACCGCTATCTCGAACCTCAGCGGTCCGATTGTCGGCGTGGCCAACTGCTATCAGAGTGATAACGCCGGTGCCGTAACGGTACAGCTCTTCCCGCGCAATGCCGAGGATGTTGCCGGTCTGACGAACCCCCGCTTCACGATTCAGAGCTCGTCGGCTACCATCTCCGAGATTCTTGCCGGCGGCGAGGGTGCCTACAAGGTGGAGAATGCAACGGTGATGGCCGTTACGCAGCGTTCGTTCGTTATCCAGGATGCTACGGGTGCAATCCTCGTATTCCGCGGCTACAACAAGGAGATTCCCGAGGTGGGCTCGGTTGTTACGCTCGACGGTCAGGTTACGACCTACAACCAGGCGCTGCAGTTCGCCGCTTCGGCTACGGTGACCAAGACCGGTACGACGACCGTTACGGAGCCTTCGGCCACCGAGGTCAACGCTTCGAACATCCAGTCGATTATCGACGCCAACAAGGTTGTCTTCGTGAAGCTGCCGGGTGAGCTCTACAAGGATGGCGACTTCTACAACATGAACCTCTCGTTCGACTCGTCGCATTCGGGTTCGATTGAAGCTCCGGCCGAAAGCCTCAACATCGACAGCTACCTCAATCAGGTGGTGGATGCCTACGGCTGGTTCATCTACACGACCGGCAACGGCGCTCGCTTCACGATTGCCGCCACGAAGCTCGTCTCCAACACCACCACGCCGAGCGTGAAGTTCGACAAGACGTCGCTCTCCTTCGCCGCAACGGGCGCCGAGCCCCAGAAGGTGGGCTTCACCGCTCAGAACATCACGGGCAGCGTCGATATGGACATCGTGGGTACCGATGCCGACAAGTTCAGCATCACCGCGCAGGACGCTTCGTCGGTAACGGTATCGGTTGCCGGTGACAACACCACCGATGCCGCCTTCACGGCCCAGCTGGTTGCCAAGGTCGGCAGCGAGACGCTCGCTACGGTAGAGCTGACGCAGGCCAAGGCTGCCGCTGCAGGAGCCGAGACCATCGAGCTTGATTTCTCGACCTCGTCGTACGACATTCCCGGGTCCAGCAGTGCAACCGAGCAAACCTTCTCTACGGGTGGCTATACCTTCAAGTACCGTTATCTGAAGTACTACACCGATGGCAACTACGTGATGTTCGAAGCAAAATCGAATGAGGGCAGCTATCTGACCGTTCCTGCCGTTTCGGGCAAGAAACTCGTTAAGGTTACGATTACGAACCGCAAGGGTGCCTCGTCTACGGCTCAGGTCGCAATCTATCCGGAGGACTCTACCACCGCTGTTGCCGGCGGCGAGGCTTCCAAGTGGCCGGAGGATGCTCAGAAGCTTGCATCGGATTTGACCTTTAATCTGACGGGTACCGATGCCGGTGTTGCCTATCGCATCTATGCCATCAAGGGTAAGAATGCACAGGCTGTAAAGGTTGTTCTGGAATACGAGTAACCGCTGCCGGCATTCCATCCGCAGTCGAGGAAACCGACTTTTAAACCAACCACTCTTGGCGGGGGTAACACTCCGCCAAGAGTTTGGTTTCTTTACATGTCTTTTTTCTGAAATTTCATCGGTTTTTTATCATGCTGAAATTCAAACCGGTAATTCTGTCTGTCATCCTGCTGTCGATACTCACGATATTCGTGGGTTGCGGCGACGAGTCGCAGGGCTCCGCCAGTTCGAAAGCCTGGCTCGCGGCCGGAACCGTGAACTGCAACGCCACGACAAACAGCATCCAGACCCAGGGCGACCGGAATCTGACCTGTACGGCAACCATCCTGACGCAGGGCGACACCGAGTGGTGCTCGTTCGACCTTGCCTCCTCCGTTCTGGAGACTACGGTTGCCGTCGGCAAGCCCATCTACATCTACATGAAGAAGAACACCGCCGCGTCGGACCGTGAGGCGACGCTCCGCGTGCTTTTCTCCGACGGCTATACGGCCGATTTCACCATGACGCAGACCTCGTTCTCCGTCTCGGCCGACTACGACCGCGCCTGGGGCGAACAGCCCCTCTACCGTGCGGAGGCCGATTATGTCTACAAAACCTACTATACGACCCTGTCGAACGGCAAGCGCGTACGCAACTACTCCATCTGCTACGACCTCGACCGCCACGTCTCGAACTGGGTCGCCTATCCGCAGCATGCGAGCTACTGGACCGGCCGCAGCTACGAGGTCGGCGGTACCACCCAGGGGCGCACCAACGCCTGGGCCTACGACGATACGCAGACCGAATACACCTCGTCGAGCCCCTACTACCGGGTGGTCAGCCGCAACGTGACGCAGCCCGCCATCGCGGAGCAGGACCAGCAGTACATCATCCGCAGCTATGGCCAGGGCGGCTACCAGCGCGGTCACATGCTCTCCTCGGCATCGCGATACAATACCTGGGAGACCAACGCCCAGACCTTCTATGCCACCAACATGATGCCGCAGAACGGCTCGTTCAACGGCGGTTCGTGGGGCAACCTCGAGAACAGCGAGCGCACGTGGGCCGGAACGGGCCGCTACGACACGCTCTACGTCGTGACGGGTGCCAGCTTCAAGAGCTCGAAGAGCATCAGCAACGCCAACGGCCCCATCGCCGTGCCGTCGCACTGCTGGAAGGTGATGGTCCAGGCCCGCAAGGAGTTCCGCGACAAGCCCATCTCGGAGTGTACGGCCGACGAGCTGCGCGCCATCGGCTTCATCTATCCCAACGACGCATCGGCCGACGGCATGACGCTGGGCGACGCCGCATACTCGGTGCGCGAGGTGGAGGAGTTCACCGGCTTCGAGTTCTTCCACAACCTCTCGGCCGACGGTGCCGCCGTCAAGGAGCGACTCGTGCTGTCGGACTGGGGCATCAGCAACTGATACAACCAATACAGGAGATACGAACCTGAATCGAATCAAACTCAATAGCTTTATGATGAAGAAAATTCTTCTTACAGGACTGTTTGCCGTGCTGCTCGTGGCCGGTTTCGCGCAGAAGCCCTATAAAGTGGTCTTCTACAACTTCGAGAACCTGTTCGATACGATTCCCGACCCCGACGTGCTCGACAAGGAGTTCACGCCCGACGGGCCGAAGCGCTGGAACACGGCCAAGTACACGCGCAAAATCGGCAACCTGGAGCGCGTGCTCTTCGACATCGCCGCTCAGGACAAGGATTACCCGATTGTCATCGGCGTGTCGGAAATCGAGAACCGTGCGGTGATGGAGGATGTGATTGCCACTCCGAAGCTCGCCCCCGGCAACTACCGGGTCGTACACTACGACTCGCCCGACGCCCGCGGTGTCGATGTGGGCTTCTTCTACCGCCCCGACGTCTTCAAGCTCGAGGGCAGCCAGGCCATCAAGTTCAACATGCCGGGCCGTCCCGACTTCCGTACGCGTGACTTCGTCACGATGTGGGGAACCATCGAGTCGGAGCCCTTCTTCTTCCTGGTGAGCCACTGGCCGTCGCGTCTGGGCGGCAAGGAGGCCTCGGCCTCGCTGCGCATGGCCGCCGCACGGCAGGTGCGCTCGATTGTCGACTCGGTCAAGATGCTCCGTCCCGAGGTGAAGGTGGTCGTCATGGGTGACCTGAACGACGACGCGACGGACGACAGCGTCATCGAGGGTCTGCACGCCAAGGGCAAAATCTCCGACGTGAAGGCGGGCGACATGTTCAACCCCTTCATCGCGCTGCTCAAGGCGGGTTACGGCACGCTGGCCTACCGCGATGCCTGGAACCTCTTCGACAACATCATCGTCTCGGACAACCTCGCCACGGGCTCGACCGGTGCGCTGAAAATCCAGCGCGTGGGCAAGTCGAAGTACTACGGCGGCATCTTCCGCCGCCCCTACATGCTCCAGAAGGAGGGCCAGTACAAGGGCTACCCGCTGCGTACGTTCGTGGGCAACGATTTCCAGGGCGGCTTCAGCGACCACTTCCCCGTCTATATCTACATAGCCAAATAACACTTAACATAACTGTATGAAACTGAAATCTCTACTCTTTCTTCTGCTCGCCGTGACGACCGCTACGGTCTCCTGGGCTCAGGACGGAGGCGTGCGCGGCAAGGTGGTTTCCCGCCTGGGACGCGAAGCGCTGAGCAACGTGAAGGTTACCCTCGAGTCCACGGGCCTGACGGTGACGACGGATGAGAACGGTAACTTCGAAATCGAGAACCTGCCGGCCGGCAACCACCGCATTACGTTCACTACGCCCGACTTCGAGGAGCTCGACATGGTGGTGCGCGTCGGCAATACGGTGAAGGACCTCCAGTCGGTGGTCGTATCGCCCCTGACGAGCCCCGAGGCCTTCGATGACCAGATTTTTGCCGAGCTCGACATGGACAGCTCTTCGTCCGACGAGCAGCCGCTTCCGTCGGCCCTCTCGGCGTCGAAGGATGTCTTTACGAACATCGCCTCGTACCGCTTCAGCGAGATGCGCTTCAACGTGCGCGGCTACGACTCGCAGTATCAGGACATCTATCTGAACGGCATCCGCTTCAACGACGCCATGACGGGCTACGGCCCCTGGTCGCTGTGGAGCGGTCTGAACGATGCGACGCGCAACCAGGAGACCATTTCGGGTCTCGGTTTCACGGACTACGGTCTGGGCGGCATCGCCGGTCAGACGAACATCAACGCCCGCGCCTCGCAGATGCGCAAGGGCCTGCGCGTGAGCGTCTCGAACGCCACGCAGCTCTACCGCTTCCGCGTGATGGTCTCCTACGCCTCGGGTCAGCTTGACAACGGCTGGTCGTACGGCTTCTCGGTCGGCACGCGTCAGGGCGGCAACGGCTATGTGGACGGTGTCTACTACAACTCCTATGCCTACTTCGGTTCGGTCGAGAAGCGCTTCGGCGACAACCACCGTCTGGGTCTGACCATCATGGCCTCGCCCACGGAGCGCGGTGCGCAGCAGGCTTCGACCGAGGAGGCCTACAACCTCTTCGGCAACCACTACTACAACCCCAACGTCGGTTATCAGGACGGCAAGCTGCGCAACTCGCGCATCCGCAACACGCACGAGCCCATCGCCATGCTGACCTACACGTGGGACATCTCGGAGCGGACGCGCCTGTCGGCCGCCACGTCGCTGCGCTTCGGCAAGAACGGCTACTCGGCCCTCTCGTGGAAGGACTCGGGCGACCCGCGCGGTGACTACTACCGTTATCTGCCTTCGTACTTCCTCAACCAGATTGTTCCGGGCGTAACCTCCGACAAGGGCATCTACGACCTGCTGCAGCGCGCCAAGCACGCCGGCGAGGTGTGGACAGGAATGCTCGACTTCGACCGCTTCTACCGCGACAATCAGTATGTCGACCCGACGCTGGCCCAGTATGCCGGTGAGAACCAGCGCCGCTCGAACATCATCATCGAGGAGCGCCACACCGACCAGCTCGACTACAACTTCGCGGCCAACGTCGCCCACCAAATCAACAACAAGATGCGCATCGTCGGCGGAGTCAACCTGCGTGCCAACCGGACGTGGTACTACGACGAAATCAAGGACCTGCTGGGCGGCGACTACTGGTACGACATCGACAAGTTCGCCGAGCGTGACCAGGGTCAGGACCCCGTCAACTACCAGAACGACCTGGACTACTACCTCCAGAACGGCCATGCCCGCATCGTGCGTGAAGGCGACAAGTTCAACTACAACTACCGCGCGCACCTGCTCGAAGGGAGCGCCTGGGCCTTCTACAACTACGCAACGGGCGGCTTCTCGATGAACATCGGCGGTGAGGTCGGCTATTCGTCGATGTACCGCGAGGGTCTGTGGCGCAAGGGCCTCTTCGCCGACAACTCGTACGGCGACTCGAAGAAGCTCGGCTACCTGACCTACAACCTCAAGGGCAACTTCGGCTACAAGTTCTCGGGCGCCCACTCGCTCGAGGCCAGCATCGTCTACATGCAGAACGCCCCGAAGTTCGTCAACTCGTTCGTATCGCCGCGTACGCGCAACACCACCACGCCGGGTCTGACGGCCGAGAACGTGCTGGGTCTCGACCTGACCTACAACCTCAACCTGCCCTACATCAAGGCTCGTCTGTCGGGTTACTACACCGAGATGACCAACCAGGCGAAGGTCATTTCGTTCTACGACGACCTGCGCCACTCCTACACCAACTTCGCCATGAGCGGCATCGACAAGCGCTACTACGGCGTCGAGCTGGGTGTGTCGGTTCCCATCTGGAACGGCCTTTCGGTAGTGGGCGCCCTGAGCTGGGGTGACTACACCTATACGTCGGACCCCAACTTCGTGCAGACCATCGACAACAGCGAGGAGGTGGTCAAGAACGACCGCGTACACTGGGAGGGGATGCATGTGGAGAGCTCGCCGCAGCTGGCCGCCAACATCGGCCTTGACTTCCGCGGCCCGCGCAACTGGTTCGCATCGGTCAACTTCAACTACTACGACAAGGTCTACCTCTCGATGAACCCGCTTTACCGTACGTCGACCGTCATCCGCAGCTACCTCGACGTGCTCTCCTCGTCCTCTTCGTCGGTCGAGGAGCAGGTAGCCGCCGTGCAGGCCATCCGTACGATGCAGAAGCAGGAGAAGTTCGACCCGGCCTTCACGCTGAGCGCCAGCATCGGCAAGAACTGGTACATCCACCGTCAGTACATGCTCGGCTTCAGCCTCGAGGTGAAGAACCTGCTCAACGACCAGGACATCCGTACGGGCGGTTACGAGCAGATGCGACTCAACCGCGTCCGCACCGACAAGGGTACGCAGTACAAGCGTTTCGACTCGAAGTACTTCTACATGCTCGGTACGACCTACTACCTGAATGTATATTTCCGTTTTTAATCCGAAAATAAGCATCAATGAAAAGCGTTAAGATATTTCTGGCTGCGGCCGTCGCTCTGCTGACCGTCGGCTGCTACAACGACTTCGACACGCCGAAGATAAAGGTGTGGCAGGAGGACGAGGTGGCGGGCATGGGTCTGACCCATATCTCGATTCTCGACCTCAAGAAGGAGTTTGTCAATCGTTTCGGTTCCCTCTCGGGTACGGGTCAAAACACGAGCTGGGACGACACCAAGGCGCTCAAGCTGGGCGAGGCCTACGCGGGCGAAGATGAGTTCGAGAGCGCGGGAACCGCATTCTGGCCCGAGGCTGCCAACTACTACATCAAGGGCAAGGTGATTTCGAGCGACGAGCAGGGCAACATCTACAAGTCGCTCTACATCTACGACGGTACGGCCGCCATCGAGCTCAAGCTCAGCGGTACGCTCTACACGACCTACAAGCTCAACCTCGATACGAAGGAGAGCACCTGGGTTTATGTCCTGCTGCGCGACCTCTACCTGGGCAACTACCGCATGATGCTCTCGCTGGGCGACGCTCCGTCGGACTCCTACAACGTCGTGCAGGAGCATAAGTTCTATGCCAACTCGAACCTCGAACTGGCTGCCGACATCGACGCTCACGTGCTGCCGGGCGAGCCCTGCAAGCTCGAGGACGGGGACATCCTCGAGGTGAACAGCAGCAACTACACGACGCTGGTGACCGACGAGGAGTCGGCGCTGAAGAATCTGGGCCGTCTGGTCCGCTTCTCGGACATCACGGTCCGCTATGCCGGCGTGAAGAACCAGAACGGCGAGGTTCCGACGGCCATGAAGAACGGCACCTACGATAACAGCTATCCGACGTGGACCTGCACCGACGTGCGTCCCGTGCTGTTCCAGCCCTGGTACCGCTGGGCCTACAGCGTCAACAACGAGAAGCTCTATGCCTCGGTGCTCATCTCCTACAATCCCCAGGCGACCTATACCTCCGACCCGGGTGTCTATACGGTGCGCACGAGCGGCTATTCGCGCTTTGCCATGAAGCCGATTCCGAAGGACGGCGCCGTGGGCAACGTGCTGGGTCTCTTTGCCATCTATTCGAAGCAGAGCACCTATTCGGGCGGGTCGCGCGACTATGCCCAGTATCAGATTACGGTAAGCCGTATCGAGGACCTCGACTTCAAGGCCGAGGACCTGCTCAGCGAGGAGTGGATTGAGGCCAATACGCCGGCCGAGTCCTACGACCCGCCCGTAGCGGACGATACGGGCGACGACCTCGAGTAGAGGCGGCGCATCCGTTCCATGGGGCGGCATCCGGCAGCGGATGCCGCTCTTTTTTTGTGCGTGTTCGGACGATGGGTCGGTTGTGCGTATTTGGGCGATGGGAGCCGGTGCCCGGCCCTGCGGGGGGCCTCTTCGGCCCTTCCGGAAGAGCAGGAGCGGGCGGAGCGGGGCAGAAACAGGCCGCGTGGTGGTGCAGGCGAGGGGAAGTTGGCAGAGGTATGGAGCGAGGGGTGGTGGAGGGCAGCAGGACGATGCGCGGAGGGGGTGGCGTCGCGGCGGAGAGGGGGCGGAAGTTGGCGGAGGGGTGTTGCGGGTGAGCATGCGGCTCGGGGGCATTGTCTGACCGGAATTGAGCCCTTGCGGGGAAGTACGACATCGTTTTCGGTTACTTCCGGCGCTCGTTCCCCGGCGGCCTTCCGCCCCCGCTGGCCTCTCTCCGCTCCTTTAATCGCTTCCGCTCCTGTTCCCGCCCCGGCGCTCGTCCCCCGGCCTTCCGCCCCCGCTGGCCTGTCTCCGCTCCTGTCCCCGCCCCGGCGCTCTTTCTCCGGCACGTTCCCGTTCCCGCTCCCGGCGCGTCCCTGTCCCCGCTCCCGGCACGAACCGTTCCCGCTCCCGGCTTCTGTCCCCGCTGCATTCAGGCCGGCCCCTGCTGCCGTATCTGCGCAAAAAAAACTCCGGGCCCCCCAAAAGAGGGGTCCGGAGTTGAGTTCCGAAGTGCTCGGGAGGCTGCCTCCCCAAGCATGCGGTGGATTACTTCTCTTCGGCAGGTGCCGGGCGCATGATGACCTTCACCAGGTTGCCGTCCTCAAGCACCTTGCGGGCCATGGCCTGCACGTCGGCGTTGGTCAGAGCCTCCACGGCGCTCTTGTATTCGCGGACGAAGTCCAGACCGCTGCCGTACTTCGACTGGAGGTAACCCACCCAGCTGCCGTTCTGCTCGAGCGTGTTCTGCCAGTTCTTGAGCAGGAACTCGCGCGTCTTCTCGATATCCTCGGTCAGCGGGCCGTTGTCGGCAATCTGCCGGAGCTCCTTCATCACAATCTCGCGCAGCTCGTCGGCCATCTCCTCGTTGGTGTCGAAGCCGATGTGCATCTCGTAGCGCTCGGCCGGGATGTAGTCGGTCGTGCCGTAGACCTGCACGCCGTAGGTGCCGCCCTTCTCCTCGCGAATCGAGACGAGGTAGCGTGCGTTGAGCGCCTGCGTGAGGAACGTCAGCGCCAGCTTGTTCTTGAAGGTGTAGGGCATATCACCCGAGAAGAGGTAGTGCACGTTGACCTTCGGCTGCTGCATCGCCACGCGGAAGTCCTCCGTCACGTCGCCCTTGACCACCGAAGCCTTGTCGTCGACGAAGTTCGTCTTCTTCGAGGCGGGAATCGAGCCGATGTACTTCTCGACCAGCGGCTTGAGTGTCTCCAGGTCGACGTTGCCCACGAAGATGAAGGTGAAGCTGTTGGCATTGGGGTAGAGCTTCTCGTAGATGGCGGGCAGCTTCGCGAAGTCGAACTTCGAGACGAGCTCCTGCGAAATCATCTGACGGCGCGGGTTGTTGCCGTAGCTTACCTCGAGGAAGCGCTTCTGGGCCAGGTAGTCGGGGTTCGACTCCACGTTGGCCAGCTGTGCGTTGAGCGTGTTGATGAGCGTGTTGTAGTCGTTCTGGTCGAAGCGCGGCGAGGTGAAGTCGAGGTAGAGCAGCTGGAGCATCGTCTCGAGGTCCTTGGGCGAGCAGCTGCCGTTGATGGTGCTGGCATACTCCGAGGTGTTGTTCTGCACCGAAGCCGACTTGCCCGAGAGCTGCTTGCGGAGCTCCGTGGCCGAGAAGCGGCCGATGCCCGACATGGCGTTGATGCTCGGCATCATCTCACCCATGTAGTACTCCTCGTCGCTCAGCAGCGAGAGACCTCCCTTGGCGGTGGCGCTCATGCGCACCTCGTCGGCCTTGAACGTCGTGGGCTTCACGACGATGCGCGTGCCGTTGGCCAGCGTCCACTCGGTGGTGCCCAGTGTCTGGTCGGTCGTCGTCTTCTTGACGGGCGAACCCTTCAGCTTGGTTCCCTCGGGAATCAGCGGCTCCTTGACCACGTTGTCCTCATAGGCCTCGACCTCCGACGAGATGACCTTGTCGCGGATGGCCAGCAGCTCTTCGGCCGTCGGGTTGGTGATGCCCTCCTTCTCGGGCGCCGTGACGAAGATGACCTGGTTGGTCGGGGTGATGAACTGCTGTGCCACGGCATTCACGGCGTCGACCGTGATGTTGCGGATGAGCATGCTGTCGAGCTGCCACTCGGTCTTGGCGTCGGGTACGGGCGAATTCCTGCGGTAGTTGGCCAGATACTCCTCGACATACTCCTCGTTGGTGCGGTCGTTGCGGTTGGCGTAGCTGCGCTCGGCGTCGCGCATCAGGGTCTCCTGGGCGCGCTCGAACTCACCCTGCGTGAAGCCGTAGCGGCGCATCTTCTCCAGCTCGGTATAGAGCGCCTCGAAGCCGCGGGCCAGTGCTCCGTCCTGCGTTGCGGCGGTGAAAATCGTGGCGTCGAGCGTCGGGATGACGCCTACCTCGCCCGAGCCCATGCCGGCGCCGAGGAACGGTGCGTCGGGCTTCATGCGGAGCTCCTCAAGACGGGCGTTCTCCATGACCGTCATGTAGGAGTTGATGACGTCCAGCATCTCGGCCTGCACGGTGTTGTTCATCACCTCGGGCAGTGCGCGGCGCTTGATGAAGAGCTGTACGCGCGAACCCTGCATCTCGGGGTCGGTGAAGATGCTGACGATGGGCTCCTCGTTGTCGGGAACGACAATCTCGGCCTTCTTCGGGGCGTCGGCCGCCGGAGCCGGGATGTCGGCCATCAGCGTCTTGATTTTCTGCTCGATGGCGTCGACGTCCACGTCACCCACGACAATCACGGCCTGGTAGTCGGGACGGTACCACGACTTGTAGAACTTCTCCAGCTCGTCGTGGTGGAAGTTCTTCAGCCCGTCGAGGTAGCCAATCAGGTTGCGGTGCTCGTAGAGCGTACCCTTGCCCAGCGCCTGGAGCATGCTCATGGTCGAACGCCACGAGGCGCCGTCGCGCGTACGCAGCTCCTCCATGATGACGCCGCGCTCCGAGTCAATCTCCTCGGGACGCAGGGCGATGAAGTGCGACCAGTCGTGCAGGACGAGCAGGGCGCTGTCGATGACGCCCTGACGCTGGGTCGGCACGTCCGAGATGTTGTAGCAGGTGTAGTCCCAGGTCGTTCCGGCGTTGAGGTTGTAGCCGAACTTCACGCCGACGGTCTCCAGATACTCAATCATCTGTTTGCCGGGCAGGTTTTTTGTGCCGTTGAAGGCCATGTGCTCGAGGAAGTGTGCCAGACCCTGCTGCGAGTCCTCCTCTTGGATGGCGCCCACGTCGTGGAGTATGTAGAAATCGGCCTGATTCTTCGGCTTTTCGTTGTGCCGGATGTAGTAGGTCATGCCGTTGTCCAGCTTGCCCGTGCGCAGCTCGGGGTCGGCCGGAATCGGAGTCATGGGCCCCTGGGCCATGACGCTCGCCGTTGCCGTCAGGGCGACGAGGAGCATTGTCAGTTTTTTCATAGTGTTGGTATTAAGTGGTTTTTCGTCTGTTTCGTTGCAGGCCGCAGCTGCGGCGTCTTACTCGTTCGGGGCCGGTTCGGGGCGGTATTCGATGATGTCGCCCGGCTGGCACTCCAGCTCGCGGCAAATCGCCTCGAGCGTCGAGAAGCGGACGGCCTTGGCCTTGCCGTTCTTGAGAATCGAAAGATTGGCCGGCGTGATGTCCACCCGTTCGGCAAGCTCTCCGAGCGAGATTTTGCGCTTGGCCATCATGACATCAATATTGATGATTATCGCCATACCCCCCCCTTGTGTTATTCGTATATATATCCGTGAAAATCATTTCCTTGCGTGCGGTTAGATGGTCAGTTTCTGCTCCTCGCTCAGCTGCGTGCCCACCACGAGCACCTCGGCCATGAAGAGCATCAGGATGCCGACGATGATGTTCCAGTAGTTGAGCGGGAAGGTGGTGTCGACCTGCAGCGCCGAACCCTGAAGCAGCGTGGCGGCCTCGCGGATGTTGATGTACTTCATGAACGACTCGCTCAGCGCGGCCACGAGCATCAGGATGCCGATGGCGCGCGTGCGGCCGATGTTGCCGTGGCGCAGCGGCTGCTCGTCGCGGATGGACTTGCGCAGCGAGTTGATGATGAGGGCGATGAGGATGAAGACCGCCAGATAGGCTACCCCCGTGAGCATCGAGAGAAGGTAGGCGAAGCCGTTGTTGGCCATCACCTTGAGGGAGTTCGAGACCGTGTACTTCTCGGGCACGGTGACGCGCAGCCGGACGTTGTCCACCGAGACGGAGGTGTTCGCACCGACCCCTTCGACGGCGGGCAGCTCCGAGCCCGAGGCGCGCAGCGGTGCGTAGACGTAGTAGGTGCGCACGTCGCCCTGCGTGAAGTCGGTATCCATCGTCTGCTGCGCCTCGCGCCAGCCCGACGAGAAGCTCGGGGCGATGGTCGAAAGGAAGCCGATGACCAGCGCCACGAAGTAGAAGACGTAGATAATCATCAGATGCTTGTAGAGTCGTCGCTTGTTCTGCATGTGCGGTACGTGTGTGGGTTTCTTTTTTGCAAATGTACAATTAGTTTTTTGAAAAACAAATAATATTTATCGTTTTTCGATAATTTTTGTCGTCCGGAGCTCCTGTCCAGGGTGTATGCGGGGAGTCGGTCGACCCTCCGGCCACGGCGGAGGGCGGCCTTCGGCGGTCGATTTTTTTTCGCCGCGGCACGCTTTTTTCGTATCTTTGTTCCGACGTGTGAACCAAAACGCATTCGGACAAATGGGTCAGAAATCCTTCTATTCATATCGGGTCGAGCCTCAGGATGTGGACTTTACCCTGCGGGCGACGCTCCCGGCGCTGGGCGTCTCCATCCTCAACGTGGCGGGTGCCGACGCCCATGGCAAGGGCTTCGGCGTCGATGCGCTCAATGCCGACAACCACTCGTGGGTCCTCTCGCGCATGGCCATCGAGGTCGACGAGCGCCCGCAGCAGTATACCGACTACACCGTCGCCACGTGGATTAACGAGTACGGACGGGTGCTCTCGACGCGTAACTTTACGCTCAGCGACGCCTCGGGGCACGAATTTGCGCGGGCCGTCACGCAGTGGGCGATGATTGACCTCACGACGCGTACGGCCGTCGACCTCTCGTGGGTGGGACGCGCCCACAACGAGGCGATTGTCGACGAGCCGTCGCCGGCCGAGAAGCCCCGCAAAATCCGCTCGGTCGAGCCCGAGCGCTTCGTCGAGCACCGCGTGGTCTACAGTGACATCGACTTCAACCGCCACGTCAATACGATGCGCTACATCGAGATGTGCCTCGACATGCTGCCCGTCGAGTGCTTCGCCCGCGACGGGGGGATGCGGCTCGACATCCACTTCCTGCACGAGTGCCGCTACGGCGAGCTGCTCCGCGTGGGGTGCCAGACGCGCGAGGGGGAGACGCTCTTCGAAATCCGCAACGAGGCGGGCGAGGCGGCCGTGCGGGCAGCCATTTCCTGGCGCGAACCGGAGCACAAGTAATAAGGGCACGGACGCGAACCGGGGCGCAGACCAGAGCGCGGGCGGGGCGCGAACAAGAACGCGAACCAGCGCGCGACGGGGAGCGAACAGGGGCGTAAGCGCAGGTCGGACAGACGGGAGCGTGCGTCGATGCTCCGCAGGCGGCGCTGCTTGCGCGGCATGCGCGTAAAAAAGCGGCGTCGGGCGGCCTCGGACAAACAATACGGAACGGGTTTTGCACCGCAACGGGTGCAAAACCTTTTTCGTATGGAGACGACAACCGAAACCCGCAACAGCAGCCAGCGGGTAAGCATCGGGCTGCTCAACGACGCCGTGGGCAAGGAGATTGCCTCGTCACTGCAGTATATCTACTTCCACGTCCACTTCGAGGATGCGCGCTACCGCTACCTCTCCGAGCTGATGCACCGCGTCGCCATCGCCGAGATGCGCCACATCGAGCTCTTCGCCGAGCGGATTCTCTTTCTGGGGGGCGACGTCGAGATGAACCCTTCGTTCCGCACCCGGCCGCTGGTCGAGCCGCTCGAGATGCTGCGTCTGGCCATGCAGCTCGAGCAGAACACCGTGGCGAGCTACAACGAGGCGGCGCGCATCGCCTGCGAGCAGAAGGATGCCGCAACGCGGGCCCTCTTCGAGCGGGCCGTGGCCGAGGAGGAGCGCCATCTGGACGCCTTCCGCGCCGAGCTGCAGCACCTGCTCGACTACGGCGAGCACTACCTGGCGCTGCAGTCGGTGGCGGCGAGCCGTCGCGAGGCCGAGCAGATGCGTCAGCCGGTGGCCGTGGAGCAGTAGCACGGTGCGGCGTCCGAGCCCGGACAGCACCCGAATCCGAGCAGGAGCCCGGCCCGAGCCCGGGCGGTGTCTGCACCTGTGCCCGAGCCGGAGTTTGTGCCCGGCCCCCGAGCCCCCGCAGCCGAGTCTGTGCCCGCGCCGGCATCTGTTTTTGCGCCTTCGTCTGCGCCCCTCCCCGGGCGTGTGAAAAAATCGGGCCTCCGGCAGCGGAGGACCCGATTTTTCGTATCTTTGCATCGGAACGGTCTCGGCCCCGGTGCCGCCGGCCGCTCCACGAGCCAACCACACACGCCGCCTATGAAGATTACCGTACTGGGCCCGGCCCATCCCTTCCGGGGAGGTCTGGCCTCCATCATGGAAATCATGGCCCGCACCTTCCAGCAGCGGGGCAATCAGGTCGATATCAGGACCTTCACGGTGCAGTACCCCTCGCTGCTCTTTCCCGGCAAGAGCCAGACGCTCACGACCCCCGCGCCGGCCGACCTGCGGATTCGCCGCTGCGTCAACACGGTGAACCCCTTCAACTGGCTCCGCGAGGGGTGGAGCCTGTGCCGCGAGGCCCCCGACTTCATCCTGCTCAAGTACTGGACCCCCTTCATGGCACCCTGCTTCGGAACCATCGCCCGCCTGGCGCGGCGCAACGGCCATACGAAGGTGCTCTGCCAAATCGACAACGTCGAGCCGCACGAGCACCACTTCGTCGACCGCCCCTTCAACCGCTACTTCCTCTCGGCCGTCGACGGCTTCGTCTACATGTCGGAGCAGGTCCACGGCGAACTGAAGGAGTATACCTCCGCCCCGGCGCTCTTCTCGCCCCACCCCCTCTTCGAGAACTTCGGCTCGCGCACCGACCGCGGCGAGGCCTGCGTGCGGCTGGGGCTCGACCCGCAGCTGAGCTACGTCCTCTTCTTCGGGCTGATTCGCGACTACAAGGGGCTCGACCTGCTGCTCGAGGCGTGGCGCCGGCTGCGCGATGCGGGGCAGACCGCGTCGCGCCGGCTGCTCGTCGCCGGCGAGTTCTATGCCCCGCGCGAACGCTACATCCGCCAGATTGCCGAGAGCGGCCTCGAAGGGGAGGTGCTGCTCCACGACCACTTCATCCCCGACGAGCTGGTGAAGTACTACTTCTCGGCGGCCGACTTCGTCGTGCAGCCCTACAAGAGCGCCACGCAGAGCGGCGTGACGCAGATTGCCTACCAGTTCTGCACGCCGATGGTCGTCACGGCCGTCGGAGGCCTTCCCGAGATTGTCCCCGACGGCAGGGTGGGGTATGTCTGCCCGCCGACGGCCGAGGGGGTTGCCGCAGCCATCGGCCGCATGTACGAGGGCGATGCCCTCGCGCGCTTCCGCGAGAACTGCCTCGAGGAGCGGCGCCGCTTCTCGTGGGAGGAGATGTGCAACCGCATCACGGAGCTCTATCGCATCGTCTCCTCCCCGAAGTGACCCCGCGATGGGGCCGCGGGCGGGTGTGGAGACTGGAGACCGCCAGCCGCTCCGCACCCCGACCGCATCAATCAATACGGAAAAAGCCCTCTTCCCGCACGGGGAGGAGGGCTCTTTCGTTTGCGTTGAAGCGGCAGCGGCTATTTGCGGATGTTCGGAAGTTCGAGTCCGTAGCCCTTGCGGCGGTCCTCAATCTTGAGGTAGAGGCTGAAGATGAAGGCCAGCACGCCGAACGACGAGAAGATAATCATCGGCATCACGTAGCCGCCCGTAGCGTCGAGTACCTTGCCGATGAGCAGCGGCACGAGGCAGAGGCCGATGTTCTGAATCCAGAAGATGACGCAGTAGGCCGAGCCGAGCACCTTTTCGTCGATAATCTTCGGCACCGAGGGCCACAGGGCGGCCGGAACGAGCGAGAACGAGACACCCAGCGTGACCACCAGCAGCAGCGCCAGCCACTTCGAGGGGAACATCGGCAGCAGGAAGGCGAAGCTCAGGTGGCAGGCAATCATGATGATGGCGCCAATCATGAGCATCGTGGCGCCCTTGCCGCGGAAGTCAAGCAGCGCACCGAGGAAGGGGGTGAGCACCATGGCCAGAATCGGGAAGCAGCTGAAGAGCCGTGCGGCCGATTCGGCGTCGATGTGCAGCGTCACCTCGAGGAAGTTGGGCGCATAGCGCTGGAAGGGGAAGATGGCCGAGTAGTAGAGCACGCAGAGCAGCGCCACGAGCCAGAACATCTTGCTCGAGAAAATCTTGCCCAGGTCGCGCACGTGGAACTCCTCGTCGGAGGACTTCTCGAGCTTCAGCTCGCCCGAGGCAATCATCTGCCGGTCGAGCTTGCGGTCCATCAGCACGAAGACGCTGAAGCAGAGCAGACCGATGACCAGCAGCGCCGTGCAGAAGGCCACGGGGGCGACAATCGACTTGTCGAACATGTTCGAAACCATCGGCGCGAGCCACATCACGGCGAAGACGCCCAGACGGGCAATGGCCATCTCAAGTCCCATGGCGAGGGCCATCTCCTTGCCCTGGAACCACTTGGCGATGGACTTCGATACGGTGGTGCCGGCCATCTCGCAGCCGCAGCCGAAAATCATGAAGCCCAGCGAGGCGACCTTGGCGCTGCCGGGAAAGGATACCCACCAGCTGTCGAGCCAGGCGCAGAGCTCGGTCGTCTGGAACCACTCCGAGATGCCGACCAGCTTGATGGCCGCACCGGCCACCATGAGCGAGGCCGAGAGCATGCCCGTGAAGCGGATGCCCATCTTGTCGAGGATGATGCCCGCAAAGATGAGGAAGAAGACGAAGACGTTGAGGAAGTACTCCGATGCGGCGTAGGTTCCGAAGGTTCCGCTGTCCCAGCCACGGGCCGATTCGACGAGCGATTTGAGCGGCGACATCACGTCCACGAACATGTAGGCGAAGAACATCATCAGTGCGATGAGCACCAGTGCCGTCCAGCGGGCGGCCGCCGAGTCGTTGAGTTTGCGTTGGATAGTTTCTACCATAAGTCGAGTTGTGTTATTGGATGTTTTCTAAGTCTTCTTTGCTGTCATTCGTCTTTCCTGTCTTTCTTGTCTTTCCTGTCGTTTTCGTGCTGTTCTCTTCCGTGCCCTCTTCCGTGCCCTCTGCCGCGGCGCCTCACTCCTCCTCGCCCTGTGCGTAGCGCTTGAGGATGCGGTAGGCCTCATCGATGCCCAGCTCGCCCGCCTTCGAGAGGTCGAGGCACCCCTTGCGCGTATCCTTCATCAGAATCTGGACGATGCCGCGGTTGTAGTACGCCTCGGCAAAGTCGGGGTTGAGCTCGATGGCCTTCGTGTAGTCCTCGAAGGCCTCGGGCAGGTTGCCCGAGAGGGCCTGCAGCGTGGCGCGGTTGTAGTAGCTGTAGGCGAAGTCGGGGAAGAGCTTGATGGCCTTGTTCAGGTCGGCGATGGCCTCGTCGTAGCTGTACGTGCGCTTGCTGTTGTTGTTGAGCCGGTTGGCCGGGTCGGCGTTGATGGAAATCCGCTGGTAGGAGTTGTCAATCGACGAGATGAAGTCAATCATCTCGGCCCGCGTGGTCGAACGGTTGAAGTAGAGGAACGGATTGGCCGGGTTGAGGTCGATGGCGCTCGTGTAGGTGTTCACCGAGTTGGTGTACTGCTTGATGAGCGACTGCGTGACGCCCCGCTCGAAGAGCAGCGTCCACGACGAGGAGGTGCTGCTGCGCAGCTCCTGCAGGTAGCGCTGGTCGAGCATGACGAGCGTATCGGCCGGGATGTTGCTCGGACGGCACGACACCTCGAGGTAGCGGTTGCCGATGCGGCGCTTGAAGTCCTCGGCGCGCTGCACGTGGTAGGGGCGTGCCACCGGCGCCGTGTCGGGCTCCATGAGCGTGAACTTGAAGAGCGGCAGCAGGCGCATGTCCTCTTCGCTGCCGTTGTAGCCGCCGATGCGGCCGCTGCCCGAGAGCTTGCTGTCGAACGAGAGCAGGCGGTCGAAGCGCTGCGTCGTGTCGGCGTAAATCGAATAGGTGCTGTCGCTCAGCCGCGAGCGGTATTCGGCGATTTTGCGGCTGGCGATGTCGCGGTCCTCGCGGGCCCCCTTGGGGTCGCGCAGCAGTTCGCGCAGCGAGCCGCGGTGGAGGTAGGCGTTCGCAAAGTCGGGGTAGAGCTCGATGGCCGAGGTGTAGTCCTGGACCGCCTTCTCGATTTCACCCAGCTCGGCGTAGACCCCCGCGCGGTTGTAGTAGACCAGCACGTTGTTGGGTGAGTAGAGCGCCACGTGGTCGTAATCCTCGAGTGCGCGGTTGTAGTCGCCAATCTGCGCGCGCAGCATCGCGCGGTTGAAGTATCCGAGCGAGTTGGTCGAGTCGAGCCGCACGACGGTGTCGAAGTCCGAGAGCGCCAGCATCGGGCGGTTGGTGTTCGAGTAGACCAGCGCCCGGTTGAAGTACGAGGGGACGTAGGCCGAGTCGCAGGAGATGGCCCGGTTGAAGTCCGCCTCGGCCTCCTTGTAGCGCTCCTGCTGCATGTAGAGCGTGCCCCGGTGGTTGTAGCCGTCGGGATTCTCGCGGTTGGTGCGGATGGCCTGGTCGAAGTTCTCGTAGGCGCGTACCGTATCCTTCAGATAGAGGTAGCCGATGCCGCGGTTGATGTAGGCGCCGGCCACCTTGTTCTCCTGGCGGATGAACTTGTCGAAATCCTCCACCGCCAGGGCATACTGCTTGTCCTGCAGCCGCGTGATGCCGCGGTAGAAGTAGGGTGCCGGGAGGTCGGGCCGCAGTTCGATGGCCTCCTGGAAATCCTTCAGCGCATCGTCGTAGTTGCCCAGCTGCGAGCGTGTGAGCGCCCGGTAGGTGTAGGCCTGCGTATAGACGGGATTCTTGCGGATGGCGGTCGAAAAGTCGGCCTCGGCGCCAATCAGGTCGTCGAGGTTGTATTTGGCGATGCCCCGCAGGAAGTACCCCTCGAAGGCATCCTCGTCGAAGCGCAGCAGGGTGTTGAGCGTACGAATCGCCTCCTGATAGTTGTTCTCCATCATGCAGCGCTGCCCCATCCAGAAGAAATACTCCTTGTTGTACTGGGCACGGGCCTGCATGCAGCAACCGAGCAGAAGCGCTCCGATGAGTCCTGTGATGAATCTACGCATGTTCTTCCTGTCTCTCCCTGTCGTTTCTAACGGGCCTGGGCCCCTTTTTCGTATTCCGTTCCGGGCGGGATTTCCGCGCCCCGTATCTTCGGGACCTTTTTCCGGCGCCCGCTCCTGTCCGGTCTCTTCTCTTGTTCCGCCCCTTCAGGGGTCTCACCGTCTGCCGTCCTGCGTCTGCCGGGGGCTTCCTGCCTCACCGTCCGGCCCGGCTTTTCCGGACGGGGCCCGCTGCGGCTCCTTGCGGCTCCTTGCCGTCCGCGGCCCGGTCGCTTCGTCTGCCGTCTGTTGCCCTCTGCCGTCTGTTGCCCTCTGCTGCCTGCCGTCCTGCGTCTGCCGTCCTGCGTCTGCCGTTCTCCGTCTGCTGACCTCCGTCCTCCGCTTGCCGGCCCCGGCCCGGGGCGCATCCGCCGCTATTCGAGCTCGTAGCCGAAGCGGCGCAGCTGACGCTCGTTGTTGCGCCAGTCGTCGCTCACCTTGACAAAGAGCTGCAGGAAGACCTTCTTGTCGAGGAACTTCTCGAGGTCTTCGCGCGCAAGCTGCCCCACGCGCTTGAGCTTCTCCCCCTTGTGGCCGATGACGATGCCCTTCTGCGACTCGCGCGAGACGTAAATCGTCGCCGCAATGCGGTCGATGGTGGGCTCCTCCTTGTAGGATTCGATTTCGATTTCGCAGCAGTAGGGAATCTCCTTGTCGTAGGTGCGGAGAATCTTCTCGCGGATAATCTCCGAGGCGAAGAAGCGCAGGGTCTTGTCCGTGAGCGTATCCTTGGGGTAGAAGGCGGGTCCTTCGGGCAGCACCTCGAGGATTTTGCCGAAGAGCCCCTCGATGTTGAAGCGTTCGCGCGCCGAGACGGGGACAATCTCCGCCTCGGGCAGAATGCCGTGCCACCGCTCGACGAGCGCCTCGAGCGCCTCGGGGGTCGTGAGGTCGATTTTGTTGATGACCACCAGCGTCGGGATGCCGCTCGTGCGGATGCGCTCGAGGATGTCGGCCGAGCGGTCGCTCTGCTCGACGGTGTCGGTGACGTAGAGAATCACGTCGGCGTCGGAGACGGCCCCCGTGACGAACTTCATCATCGACTCCTGCAGCTTGTAGGCGGGTTTGAGGATGCCCGGCGTGTCGGAGTAGACAATCTGGAAATCGTCGCCCGAGACGACGCCCAGGATGCGGTGGCGCGTGGTCTGGGCCTTGGAGGTGATAATCGAGAGGCGCTCGCCGACGAGCGCGTTCATGAGCGTCGACTTTCCGACGTTGGGATTTCCGATGATGTTGACGAAGCCCGATTTGTGCATGGGGTTGCGGTTTTTGACTTCCAAAGGTAGGAATTAATCTCGATTATTCCTATGATTGGCAAAAATTAACCTCCCGGACCGGACGTTGGCCCCGACCCGTGTGTCGTCTCCGGCTCTTGCGGGAGCTCGGACAGAAGGCGAAGGCCCCGTTCCGCAGTTGCATAAAAAAGGGGGCCCCACCGTATTCGGCGGGGACCCCGTTGTCTTCGTATCTCTCCTGCGTTACCGCCGCCGGAGCATGCCGCCGGGCATCTTCGGCATCTTCGGCATCTTCATGTTGCCGCCCGCTACGGCCTTCATCATCTTGCGCGTATCCTCGAACTGCTTCATCAGCCGGTTCACGTCGGCCATCGTCGTGCCCGAACCCTTGGCGATACGCTCCCTGCGCCGCGCGTTGATGATTTCGGGGTGCTCGCGCTCGGCCGGCGTCATCGACGAGATTATCGCCTCGGTCTGCTTGAAGACATCGTCCGGGATGTCGACGTTCTTGAGCATCTTGCCCATGCCCGGAATCATCGAGGCAAGGTCCTTCAGGTTGCCCATCTTCTTGATTTGGTGAATCTGCGCGATGAAGTCGTTGAAGTTGAACTGGTCCTTGACCAGCTTCTTCTTCAGCCGGCGCGCCTCCTCCTCGTCGAACTGCTCCTGCGCCCGCTCGACGAGCGAAACCACGTCGCCCATGCCCAGAATACGGTCGGCCATGCGCTCCGGGTGGAAGACCTGCAGCGCATCCATCTTCTCGCCGCTCGAGATGAACTTCAGCGGCTTGTCCACCACCGCGCGAATCGAGATGGCGGCACCGCCGCGCGTATCGCCGTCGAGCTTGGTGAGCACCACGCCGTCGAAGTCGAGGCGGTCGTTGAACTCCTTGGCCGTGTTGACGGCATCCTGACCCGTCATGGCGTCGACCACGAAGAGCGTCTCCGACGGCTTGACGGCCGCCTTGATGGCCGTAATCTCCTGCATCATCGCCTCGTCGACGGCCAGACGGCCCGCCGTATCGACGATGACCACGTTGTAGCCGTTCTGACGCGCATGCTGGATGGCGTGCTGGGCAATCTCCACCGGATTGCGGTTGCCCTCCTCGGTGTAGACCTCGACGCCAATCTGGCTGCCGAGCACCTTCAGCTGGTCGATGGCCGCCGGACGGTAGACGTCGCCCGCCACCAGCAGCACCTTGCGGCCCCGCTTGCTCTTGAGCATCGCGGCGAGCTTGCCCGAGAAGGTCGTCTTACCCGAACCCTGAAGACCGGCGATGAGTATCACGGCCGGCGTACCCTCGAGCCGGATGTCGGTGGCCGTGCCGCCCATGAGCTGCGCCAGCTCGTCGCGGACAATCTTGGTCATCATCTGCCCCGGCTTCACCGCCTTGAGCACATCCTGTCCCAGCGCCTTCTGCTTCACCTCGTCGGTGAAGTTTTTGGCGACCTTATAGTTGACGTCGGCGTCGATGAGCGCACGGCGAATCTCCTTGAGCGTCTCGGCGACGTTGATTTCGGTGATGCGGCCTTCGCCCTTGAGAATCTTGAACGACCGTTCGAGTTTGTCGGTTAAGTTTTCAAACATGGTGGTGTGGTGTTGCTTGTTTTGCAGGCAAAGATAGTGAAAAAGTGCGGATTCCCGAAATTTCGCCGGGCAAACCGACCGACGGGCCGGCTCAGAGCCAGCCGGCCTCGTAGTAGACCACGATTTGTTCAATCATGCGGTCCTCGCCCTCGCGGTCGTACTGCGACTTGAGGTCCTGCCCGAAGACCTTCGAGACCCCCTGCCAGAAGCCCGCCACGAAGCCGCCGCGGAATTCGCGCAGCACCTCGTAGGCCGTATATTCGGTTTCGCGGTCGATGAGCTTGAGCAGCACGCGCCCCTGCGTGCGGGTCATGTGGCGCAGCACGGGGGTATACTCCTCCTTGATTTCGTGGTAGACGCGGCGGATGTACTCCTTCTGCGCCTTCTTGGTCGGCAGGCGGCTCAGCTCCTCCTCCATGTCGGCCATCTTGGCCTTGGCCGTCTGGGCAATGGGGTAGACCTTCTTCACGGCGTCGACCAGCCGGCGGTAGCGCCGCAGGTCGACCTTGCGGTTGAAGACGTAGACCGGGAGGATGTGCACCAGCGGAATCGAGTCGCCGTGGTCGATGCTCCACTCCTGGTGCCAGAAGCCGTGGCGCTGCTGCCCGGCCCCCTCCAGGGGGAGCAGCAGGGCGGCGAGCAGGAGTGCCGTCAGCAGGTATGTCATTCGGAGCGGGCGCATGCACAAAATTACATTTTTTACAATAAACGGATGCTGCCCTCCATTTATTTTTTCGGGCCCTCTTTTCCCGCCGGGGCCGTCGTCCGTCGTCCGGAGATTGCGGCAACTCTCCGACGGAGGTTCGTTTTTTCGGGAGTAAATGCTATCTTTGTCCCCATCATACCAAACCGATTATCCGATTAAGATTATGCTGGAAAAGGGATTGTCTGCACAGAGCGTCGCCACGGTATGCGACGCCAATACGGCCGCCGCGATGGGTTCGGGCGACCTGCCCGTATTCGCCACCCCCGCCATGGTGGCCCTCATGGAGCATGCCGCGATGAAGGCCGTGGCGGCCGAGCTGGAGGAGGGCGCCACGACCGTCGGCGCCGAGATGAACGTCACCCACATCAAGCCCTCGGGCCTCGGGGCCGAAATCACGGCCACGGCCGTGCTGACGGCCGTCGAGGGGCGCAAGCTCACCTTCAACGTGGGGGCCCGCGACGCCGAGGGGATGATTGGCGAGGGGGTGCACGTCCGCTTCGTGGTCGACCGCACCCGCTTCATGGCCAAGGTCAAGTAGCCGGCCGCCTTCATGGTTTAGAAGCAGCAGCCGGCTGCCGTCCGGGGCGCGGCCCCGCCGTCCGCCCGCAACGAAAAAAGGGAAGCGCATCGCCGCAGCGATGCGCTTCCCTTTTCGTCTTGTGGAGCGCGGGAATCAGAGCCCGATGAGCAGATGCTCGAGCAGGATGACGATGATGCCGCTCACGTAGCCAATCAGCGCCAGCGAGGTGATGCGTTTGAGGTACCAAGAGAAGGTAATCTTCTCAAGTCCCATGGCCACGACGCCGGCTGCCGAGCCGATGATGAGGATGCTGCCGCCCACGCCGGCGCAGTAGGCCAGCAGGTGCCAGAAGACGCCGTCCTGGAGGAACGACTGCATGTAGGCGGGGTCGATGCTCGAGGCAACCGTTGCGGCGTCGGCAATCGGGTACATGCCCATGCAGGCCGCCACGAGCGGCACGTTGTCGATGACCGACGAGAGCAGGCCGATGATGCCCGTGATGGTGAAGACCTCGTGGATGTTCTTGTCGAGGAACTGGGCCACCTCGGTCAGGATGCCGGCGCTCTGCAGCGCGGATACCGACATCAGGATGCCGAGGAAGAAGAGGATGGTCGGCATGTCGATGTGCTTGAGCACCTTCGATACGCGGTTCTTGATGGACTCCTCGATGCCGCGCTTCTTGTCGTAGATGATTTCGGTGAGCACCCACATCACGCCCAGCGAAATCATCATCCCCATGTAGGGGGGCAGATGGGTGATGCTCTTGAAGACCGGCACGAAGAGCAGGCTGAGGATGCCGACCACGAGGACGAACTTGCTCAGACGGGGCCCCACGCCCTTGGGCAGGCTGTTTTCGGCGGCTGCGGGCTCCATCATCGAGGTTTTCTTGCGGGCGATGTAGTGCCCGGCGATGGCCGTCGGAATGGCCGTCGAGATGAGTGCCGGCAGGAAGAGCGAGCCCATGAGCGCCTGCGAGGTGACGTTGCCGCGCATCCAGAGCATGATGGTCGTCACGTCGCCGATGGGCGACCATGTGCCGCCGCTGTTGGCCGCGATGACGATGATGCTGGCGAAGAGCCAGCGCTCCTTGCGGTTGGCGATGATGCGCCGCAGCAGCATCACCATGATGATGGTGGTGGTCATGTTGTCGAGCGCCGCCGACATGAAGAAGGTGATGATGGCCAGCAGCCAGAGCAGCTTGTGCTTGTTGTGGGTGGTGATGTGGTCGGTGATGACGCCGAAACCTCCGTGGGAGTCGATGAGGTCGACGATGGTCATGGCACCGATGAGGTAAATCAGAATTTCGCACGTGTCGCCCAGATGGTCAATCAACTCGTGGGCGATGTTCGCGTCGTGGCCGAAGAGGCTGAAGACGGACCAGATGGCTCCGCACATGAGCAGTGCGATGGCCGCCTTGTCCACCTTGATTTTGTGCTCCAGCGCGATGAAGGCGTAGCCTATCACGAAGAGCAGAATCATGGTTGGAATCATTTCGTATGGTCTTTTTACTTACGTTATACTTGGCCGGCCTTCGGAGTTCGGCCGGCATCGTCGCTCCGCTCTGTTGGGGCGGAAGGGGAGGGGGCCTGTCGGACCGCAGGCCGGGGGCGGTCCGTGCGGACGACTGCCGGGGCGTTGCACCGGAGCGTCGGTCCGCTCTCTTGCGCGCGTCCGCTAAATCACGATGTGCCGCAGGGCGAAGACATAGCGGTCGGCCGGGCGCAGCAGCAGGGGCTGCGCGTGGTCGTAGCGGTCGCGTGTGGTGAGGCGGTGCAGGTCGCGCAGGGCTGCGGCCGGACGATGCGTCGGCGCCGTCTGGGTGACGGGCAGCCGCGTGTCGTGGCGGTGGTCCGAATTTTCGGCTGAGCCCGTGGCGGCAAGCACTCCGGTCGGAGGTGTGGCAAAGAGGGGCACGTGGCGCTCCTCTTCCGCATCGCGGGCGGGAGCCGCACGCAGTATGGCGCATGTGCGGCCGGCTTCCAGCGATGCCCGGATGACCCGGGCCGCGGGCGGAAGCGCCGCGCAGAGCAGCATGCCGCATATGACCAGCCATTTTCTCATCGCCGCAAAAATAACCAAAAAGGGAGAATCTTTTTTCTCCGTTCCGCTATTTTTATGTTCAAAATTGGATTTTCCCGTTTTTTACGTATCTTTGCAGTCGCTTTCGAGCTCGGATTGAGCTATGGTGTAATGGTAACACGTCAGATTTTGGTTCTGAAATTCCAGGTTCGAATCCTGGTAGCTCAACCAAACGGAAAACCCGCTGTTCAGCAGCGGGTTTTCTGCGTTTTCGGAGGTCGGCCTTCGCGCTTGGGGCGGGGAGGCTTTGTGCGGTCCGTTTTCAGAGGCTCCCGGCTTTCGCTTTCGTGGCGGGGAGGCTTTGGACGGCTCGTTTTCGGGGCAGACCGTGCTGTGCGCTCCGCTCGCGGGGCAGGCCGTGCCGTGCGTTTCGTTCGCGGTGTGGAGGTCCTTCCGTCGGCTCTGCCCGTGCCGTGCGGCGAAGCGGCGAAACGGCGGGCGGCGGGTTGGCCGGTAGTGCGGCGCGGGCGTGTCAGCGGTCGGAGCGCTCTTTGCGGCTGCGGGGTGTGAGGAGCGCGACGAGCCACAGCAGCACGACGGCTCCGGCCAGCGAAGTGAGCAGGCTTCCGAGCGTTCCCACGGCGACGAACCCCAGCAACGAGAAGAGCCAGCCGCCCAGCAGGCCGCCGATAACGCCGACGGCGAGATTGACGAGGAACCCCGCGCCGCGACCCTTGACGATGAGTCCGGCCAGCCATCCGGCGACCAGACCAATGAGCAGATACCAGAGAAAATACATGGTCAGAACGAATTTTGGTAACGAACGCCTACGTTCAAAATCCGTTCCGAAATGCCTCTCCCGGGAGAGTGAGGCCAAAGACCGCTGTCAGGGGATGAACCGTTACCAGTTGTCGTTCATGTCGATGCCGATGATTCCCGCATTGATGGCCCGGTCGAGCCGGTTTTTCATGGCAATCAGGTAGAGGCAGCTTGCGCAATAGGCCTTTGCTCCGGCCTCGTTGGGCAGCAGGTCGGGATTGTCGTTGAACGGGTAGACCAGGTCCGGTCGATAGGTGCGGTTCGAGGCGGCCGCCGTTCCCTGCAGCGAGCTGCCCCGTCCGTTCGAGACGGCGATGTCGTACTCCTGAATGGTCATGATGATGCGGGCCCGCTCCTCCTTGATGTCGATTCTGAAGAGTACCCGGGCGCTGATACCGTATTGCTTGCCAAACGGTGCATACAAGGCGATGTCGCGCAGATAACCTTTGGCGAGGATTGTGCCCGCCTCCTTGTCGTCGAACTGGATGACGGATTTGCCCGAATTGAAGCTGTTGACAAACCAGGAGTGGGCCTGGATGTATATGTTGTTTTTGCTCAGATTGGGACAGCCGATAACGGTTGTCGTGGAGATATTCCCGTTCGCATCGATGCCTGCAAAGTGGTCGCGGAAGAATTGGGCGGCTTTCGGATAATCAATCGCTCCGTCCACCTCACCGTCCAGGGCATCGAGTATTTCGTAGTATTCATTGCGAACCTCCGATAGGGATTCGTAGATATCCAGCTTCTCGATTTTCCGGATGGCTAATTTTTTGGTCCGCTCCAGTTCCAGACGCTCCTCCTCTTGCCGCTTTGCGCGGATTCGCTCGTTCTCAAAGTCGACGAGTTGCCGGAAATTCTCACGGCCGTATTTTTCGATGAATGCCTTTCTTGGAATGTACGAATTGCCATCGGTGTCGAAGAAGAGCCGCCTTCCCTGATGCGTGGTGATAAGGAGGGAGTCGCTTTGTTGCGTATACTCCGAGGCCGCATGGAAATCGTATCTCATGGGGGTGTTGTCCGGCTCTTGAGCAGGGCTCAGCAGCGGCCCGGCGAGAAAAATCAGCAGGAGCAGTCGTTTCATGGGTGCGGGGTTTTGCGGGAGTGGTTCCGATGATGGATTAAAGATGATGATGGATTAAAGATAATAAAAAATATCCAATCGGAGCGGACCGTGTCCCGATTTTGCAGCGCGCCGGAGCGACTTTTGCCGGGTTGGCTCCGGCATGCGGCTGCCCCGTCAGAGCATGCGCCGCAGCGCGCGGGCCAGCTGGTCGGGGCACGAGGTTCCCTTGCCGTGGCAGTCGATGCCCTCGAGCCGGGCGATGGCCTCCTCGGCCTTCATGCCCCGCACCAGCGAGGCGATGCCCTGCGTATTGCCGTGGCACCCGCCCGTGAAGGTCACGCTGCGGATGACGTCTCCGTCGGTTTCGATGTCGATTTGTCGCGAGCAGGTGCCCACGGTGGGGTAGGAGAGGTGTTTGAGCATGTCGTTGTGTGTGAATGTTCCGCGCGGCATGGCTTCGGGGCGAGGTCCCTTGGGGCGCGGCAATCCTGCGGCAATTCTGCGGCCTCCGGTGTGGCGCTGTCGTGCGGTTGAATCGTTGAAATCTGGAAATGGCGGACCGGGCGGGTCCGGACTGGTGAGCCGGTAAGGCAGATAAAGAATCCCCCTCCGAAGCGCGTTCGGAAGGGGATATGCTTCGACACGGGTGCCGTTAACGCTGCTGCTGCAGGTCGGAGTTGTCGGCTACGACCATGTTCTTGTCGATGCGCAGCGTGACGTTGCTGTCGACCTCGATGAGCAGCGACGTCTCCTTCACCTCCTTCACGGTGCCATAGATACCGCCGGCGGTGATAATCTTGTCGCCCTTCTTCAGGCCGTTGCGGAACTCCTGCATCTGCTTGCGGCGCTTGGCTTCGGGACGCCACATGAAGAGCCAGAGCACGAGCACCATCAGTGCAATCATGATGAGGAAACTGTACTGCTGCATGAAACCCGGTTCGGGCTGTGCAGGGGCTGCATTCAGGAAATTAATCATTGTCTTTCGGTTTTAGCTTGTTATTAATAGCGCAAATATACGCATAATTGTCGAATCTGCAAGAATTACTCCACATCGGCTTCGATGAAGAGCCGCAGCGGCCGTCCGCCCGCCAGACTTACGTCGATAAGCTTGAGCTGCCAGCCGTATTCGCCCCGCGAATCGAAGGTGAGCGAGCAGGCGAGCTCCTGCCCGGGGGCGATGGGGCGCGCCTCGGCCTCGAGCGTCGTGCATCCGCAGCTGCGCTCGGTCGAGACGACGGCCGTCGGGCGCGACGATGCGTTGTGCAGGTGGAAGCGCAGCACGGCAATCTCGCCCGAGTGCAGCCGTCCGAAACGAATCGTGTCGGTGGCTCCATGCAGGAGCGTGCTGTCCGATATTTCGATGATTTTCCCCCGCGGGGCGGCACCTGCGGCCTTTTTGCGCGACGACGGACCGCACCCCGCGGCGAGCGTCAGCAGCGCCGTCAGCGCCGCCGCAGTCGCAAATCGGGGCAGGATGCGGAGTCTCTTCAAGGTGGTGGAGTGGGGGGGTGATACGGCACCGCCGGAGCGGCGCCCGGTTGTCAGATAAGTCCGCGGCCCGCCTTCTTGATGCGGCCCTCGGCCGTCAGCGACTCGACAATCTTGTCCAGCACGCCGTTGATGAAGACGCTGCTGCCCGGCGTCGAGTAGTACTTCGAGATTTCGATGTACTCGTCGAGCGTCACCTTGACGGGAATCGAGGGGAAGTTGAGCAGCTCGGCCATCGCCGTGCCGATGATGAGGTTGTCCATGAAGACGATGCGCTCGATGTCCCAGTTGGCGGTGAACTTCTCGATGTAGCGCTGGTACTCGCCGAAGTTGACCAGCGTCTTCTCGAAGAGCGTCTTGACGAACTGCGGGTCCTCCTCGCTCTTGAACTTCGGGGCCACCTTCAGCTCGGTGTGGGTGGGGCGGAGGTTGGAGAGCGTGCGCAGAATCATCATGAGGATGTAGCCCAGGTCGTCGTCCCAGAGAATCGACATCTCCTCGAGCACCGTGTCGAGCGCCTCGCACTCCTGCAGGCTCTTGAAGAAATCCTCGACCAGCTGGCGGTCGTCGGCAAACGAGCGCTCGCTGCGCTGCATGTAGCTCTTGTAGTAGTCGCTTTCGGTGAGCTGTGTGTAGAGCGTGCGGATGAGCTCGGGGTAGAGGCTCCAGTTGAGCTTGCGGGCGGCCGTGTAGTCGTTCACCGCGTCGGTGTTGGCGATGATGCGGATGACCGAGTTGTCGACGAACTTGGTGTTGGGGTTGAGGTCCTCGTAGGTCGGCAGCTTCTTCTGCCGGGCCAGCTCCTGACGGTGCTCGGCATAGCGGGCAATCTCGACCGGCAGGGTCAGCATCAGGTTGTAGAGGTCGTAGGCCTTGTCCACCGACGCCATCAGGTTCTTTTCCGAGGCCATCATGTTGTCGGCGCCCGATTTCAGATGGGCGAACAGCGCCTTGATGACCTTGATGCGAAGTAATCTTCTGCTCAACATAATTGTAACTCTTGCGACTTTAGACGGGCGCAAAAGTACAACTAAAAATCAAGATTTGAAAATAAAACGCCTCTTTCGATGGGGCAACCGAGCGGTGCGGCGCCCTTTTTTGCAGCGTGCGGGCGCCTTCGGCGTCCGGAGGGGTGAAAAAATCGGCCGCCGCTTGCCGCCTCTGCCGAAATGTTCGTATCTTTGCCGCACGTATGGAACAACTCAGGGATGAATACGCCGAGAACTCCTGCGACGTAATCGTCGTGGGGGCGGGGGCCGCCGGCATGATGGCGGCCGCGACGGCCGCACGCAACGGCAAGCGCGTGCTGCTGCTCGAGAAGATGGAGAAGTCGGGACGCAAGGTCCGCATCACGGGCAAGGGGCGCTGCAACGTCACCAACGCCCGTCCGCCCGAGGAGTTCGCCTCGCAGGTGCGCACCAACGCCGACTTCTTCGCACCGGCCTTTGCCGAATTCAACAACCGGGCGACCATCCGCTTCTTCGAGCGGCGGGGCGTCAAGCTCGACATCGAGCGGGGCGAGCGCGTCTTCCCCCACAGCGGCAAGGCGTGGGACATCGCCAACGCGCTGCTGGACTACTGCGTCGAGAACGGCGTGAAAATCCTCTACAATACGCAGGTGACTGGAGTCCTGACCCTTGCGGGCCATGTCTTCGGGGTGCGCTACCGCAACAAGCGGGGCTTCGAGCGCAAGGTCGAGGCACCGCAGGTGATTGTCGCCACGGGCGGCCTCTCCTATCCGGCCACCGGCTCGACGGGTGACGGCTACCGCTTTGCCGCCGACCTGGGGCATACAATCGAGGCGGTGCGTCCGTCGCTCACGCCGCTCGTCTCGTCGCACAACCAGATGAAGTACCTCCGCTGCCTGCTGCTGCGCAACGTGCGGGCGACGCTCTGGGTCGACAACGAACCCGTGCGCGAGGAGTTCGGCGAGGTGGGCTTCTCGGAGCGGGGCATCGAGGGGGCCGTGGCGCTGCGCGTGAGCCGCGATGCGGTCGATGCGCTCATCGACGGGCGCCGCGTCAAGCTGGTGCTCGACCTCAAGCCGGCGCTGACCGAGGAGATGCTCCTCAACCGCATCGACCGCGAGCTGGCCGAGATGGCCCCCACGGAGTTCTTCGCCGAGCTGCTGCGCAAGCTGGTGCCGCGGCCGCTGGTCATGCCGCTTGCCGAGGAGCTCGACATCCACTCGAAGAACTATGTGAGCAAGCTCACCGACGCCGAGAAGCGGCGCCTGGTCAAGACGCTCAAGGGGCTTACCTTCCCCATCGTCGACTACGCCCCGTTCGAATATGCCGTCGTGACGGCCGGCGGGGTGCGCTGCGACGAGGTGAACCCCCATACGATGGAGTCGCTCAAGCTCCCCGGGCTCTACTTTGCGGGCGAGGTGCTCGACCTCGACGCCAATACGGGCGGCTACAACCTCCAAATCGCCTTCTCGACCGGACATCTGGCCGGCATGCTGAAGCGGTAGGAGCCGCCGCAAACCTGAAAAATGCGCTGCGGAATGCATCTGGGAGGACGAAGAATCGGCCGCAGAATCGGCCGGAGCATCTACGGACGGGTCGCCGGATTGAAGAACCGCCTGGTCCGGGCGCGCTATTTCCGCGGCCACGGGGTCCATTCGCCCTTCGTCTACGCGATTGTCCGCCAGGTCTTCATGCGGCACGACCTGCTGCCGGGCGACCGGGAGCTCTACGGGGCGCTCTGCGCCGCGGGCGTCGGGCACCGGCGCGCCGTACAGCTGCAGAACCTCTTCATCCACTGCGGCTACCACACCTTTGCCATGAACCGCACGGGGGTCGACCTCTGCGTCGTCGGCCGGAGCCTGCCCGAAGAGGAGGTGCTCGCGCTTGTCGACCAGGCACGGCGCTGCGGCACGACTCTTGTGCTGCTGGAGCCCTATGCCGACGAGGAGCGCTGCCGGCTCTGCCGCCGCATTGTCGCCGCACACGGCTGCACGTCGGTCGACAACCGGGCCTATCTGCTCATCTTTAACAATTATCTGCCTAAACAACACTTCCGGATATGAAAGTCTATACCAAAACGGGAGACCAGGGAACCACGTCGCTCATCGGCGGCGAACGGGTCTTCAAGAGTGACGAACGGGTCGAGGCCTACGGCTCGGTCGATGAACTGATGGCCTTCACGGCGCTGCTGGGCGACCACATGCGCGACGAGGAGGGGCTGTCCGCCTACGTCGACGACATTGCGCAAATCACCTCGCGGCTGATGACCGTCTCGGCGCTGCTGGCCGTGGGCCAGGGGGGCGAGGGCAAGGTGGCTCCGCTCGCTGCGTCGTCGGTCGAGTGGCTCGAGCACCGCATCGACGCCATGCAGGCCCTCGTGCCGCCCATCACGAAGTTCACCATCCCGGGCGGCAATGCCGTCGTGTCGATGTGCCACGTCTGCCGGACGGTCTGCCGCCGGGCGGAGCGTGCGTCGCTGCGTGCCGCTCAGAAGTACGGTGCCGACTCCACGGCGCTGGTCTACCTCAACCGCCTGTCGGACTACTTCTACCTGCTGGGACGCGTGCTGACGGAGCACTTCGGGGTCGAGGAGCAGCTGTGGATTCCTTAATCGTTGATTTCCAGAATAAAGTTCGTATTTACGCGATGTTTTATACGAATTTGTTTGTATTTCTCGTTTTTTTTATACTTTTGCACGACTACAACCGTGTCCGGATTTTCGCACGGAAACCGGAACGAGCTTTTAATTAGGGACTTAAAAGTTAATGACCTATGTATTGGACGCTTGAATTGGCCTCGAAGCTCGAAGATGCTCCGTGGCCCGCAACGAAAGACGAGTTGATTGATTATGCGGTCCGTTCGGGGGCTCCGCTGGAGGTTCTCGAGAATCTGCAGGAGATAGAGGACGAGGGCGACATCTACGAATCGATAGAGGACATCTGGCCCGACTACCCCTCGAAGGATGACTTCTTCTTCAACGAGGAGGAATATTGATAGCCTTCAGATAGGTTAAACGATTGAATACCAGCGCGATGAACAAAGATAATTTGTTTGTCGCGCTGGTGTTTTATGGCCTCAAATGGCGCGGTTTGTTTGTCTAAATTACGGTTTTTCTGCTCAAAATCGGAGTTTGTTTGTCTAAAATACATTACCTTTGTTTCTCCTCGGGAATATTAAAAAAAGGAGGAAAAAAGCGTATGGGAAGACCAAAAAGACTATATCCACTTGGCAGATACCGGCTCCGTGTCCCCAAAGATGCGGAGGCGGACAAAGCCTACCCTGTCGTATTGGAATATACCTGGAACCGACAGATTATCCGTAAAACGACAAACGTCTTTGCAAAGATTGCCGACTGGAACCAGAACGGGAATCAAGGACGTGGTGAGCTGCGTGTCAGTTACGGAAGCGAGTATAAACGTCTTAACCAGCTTCTGCTGGCCCGTGTTGAACGGATTGACAGTCTGCTTGCGGAGTATAATGAGAGGAATCCGAATCAGATTACAGCCGAAGTTGTGGCGGGCTTCCTTGCAGACAAGCCGCTTGCACGGCGAGACCAAGGGAAGGATTTTGTGGAATTTACTTTGGAGCGCCTTTCGTCCGATTACTCCCGAAACAGAATTGGCAGGAGCCGTTATGAAAATGGCAAGAGTTGCATGAATATCTTCCAGACCTTTCTACGGGCAACCAAACAAGGGTCCTATCGACCCGATGCAATCTATGTAGGCGATATGACTCCGGAACTGCTGGACAGCTACATAGCTTGGCGTAGAGACGTAAAGTTGAACAGTGATGCGACAATTAACCATGCCTTGACGCCGATATTGAAAGCTTGCGCCTATGCGAGCGAGCTGGGTATGATGGAACCTGCAGTCAATGCCAGAATTCAGGATATGCGTATCGTGTCAAAAGTTTCGCTTTCGGAAGAGGAAGTTGAGTTTGATGGCAAAAGTCTGTCCAAGGAGCAAATGTTATCTCTTCTTGAATATTACAAGACATGTCTTGAACCTCGCCGTAAGGAGTTTCTGGAAATGTTCTTATTTGCTTTCCATGCCTGCGGACTCCGTGTAGTGGATGTGATGACCTTACAATGGAAACATATCGATTTTTCCCGGAAAGAGTTGCGGAAAATAATGATTAAGACGAACAAACGTCACGTGATTCCACTAACGGAACCTGCCTTGCATATACTGCAGCGGTGGCAGGAGAAGCGTGCCGGATGCCGGTATGTCTTCAACTTAGTAAAGGATGATCTGGATCTTGATGATGCAGAGGCTCTGTACAAAGCCCGTAACAATGCAACGAAATGTATCAATCAGTCGTTGGCGGTTGTCGGAGAACAGATAGGGCTTCCGTTTACCCTCTCAATGCATTGCGGCCGGCATTCGTTTGCGGTCTTTGCACTGAATAAGGGACTTTCCATGTCGGTTGTCAGTCGTTTGCTCGGCCATGGAAGTACGGATGTCACCGAAAAGGTCTATGCCAAATTCCTGCCCGAAACGCTGTCTGCAGAAGTGGCACGTCTGAAAGAGGATTTTGCATCTCTGGAAATTGTCTGATAATTGTAGATGGCTATTATAAACAATCATTAATTTTATATCTAAAATTGATTTGATATGACTATTACGAAGATATTCCTATTGCTGGTGTGCGCATTTGTTCTGGTATTGCTGCTTTCTACTATCTTTAATAAGCACCATAGGATAATCATGTGGTCTGCTGCAATAGTATTTTTTATAGGAACTCTGCTCCTTATAGGACTTGGGATAATTGATCCGGTAAAGGACAATCATCCTGATCCTGTCGTTATAACAGGCATTGTCACCGCCCTTATCTTATCGGGGCTATTTGCATACGGAGCAGAAAAACTGCACATCAAACTTAGGGAAAAGAATCAGCAAACCGTTCAAGCCATAGATAATCAGTCAGAATGTCCGGATTCCCCAAAAGGGGTTGTATTGTCGGGAAGACTTGATACTTCACTTGCCCGTACAATCTTTGCGAAAGCAATAGAAGCCGGATATATTGAAGAGGTAGGGTCCCATTATAGCTGGAAAGGGACAAAGGCTCTTCTTGCCTATATGTGTGGTCGAATATATTGCGGCGATTATCCTGAATATTCCAAATACGAACAGAAGACTTTTTGGGAGTTCGGCAACGGACTCTTCCCCGATGTCGAACTTAACGCACTATTTGAACAAACCGGTATCGGACAGTCCCGGCAGAACAGGAGGGATATGCCCGTCCCTAACAATGCCGGAGAAATTGACAAGTTTTTTCAGAAGTGATAAAAAACGAAGGGTATTATCTTCGTTCTTGGCAAGTCTTAGCTTCTGGCTTGTTATGCATTTTGTTTCGCTTCATCTGGCAATCTTCGATTTTTTCAATTTTATTTTCCTCTTTTTTATTACTGGTAATCAACTGGTTACATACAAAGTTGTGACAGAATCATAACTTTCCATAACACCTGTCCTAACATTGGATAATTTATTGTAACTTATTAGTCCTCAGCTATTTCATACATTCGTGCCGTGATTCTGGTGCGATGTGCACAATCGTACCATATCGTATAACCAGGCTGAAGGTCTGAGTGTGCATCAGGGCAATCGGCCATAATTGTTTTAAGTATGGCTAAAGAAACGAATGTAGAGAAGCTATGCGACCGGGAATTGCTTGAAAAGATTCTCAGCATAGTGGAGAGACAAGAGAAACTGCCGCCTCCAGTTCATGAAGGCGGACACCGTCTATATGACAACAAGTCTTTGATGGAGAAATTGAACATCAAAGAAAAGTATCTGAAAAAGTTGCGAGACAACGGCTATCTCGGCTACTCGCGTGAAGGTGATAAATACTGGTACACGCAGGAAGACGTAGACCGCTTTCTGCGTCGTTTCCATTATGAAGCTTTCGCTATTGGTGATGAACTTCCAAAGCAGGAAGGAGGTGGCTATGTTTGACACCGTTCATTTGACCAACATGCTTCGTTCTGAAGTGGAAGGCATTCCGGAAACAGGTCTTCCGTTAGATGCCTTCCCGGACAAGATACAGGAGATTATCCTCAATCTTGCCAGATACGAAAATTTCAATGTGGAATATACTGCGTCTATTGTTCTTTCTGCTGTTGCTACTGCAATAGGCAACTCTTGTCATATCCGTATAAAGGGCGAGTGGAAAACTTGCCCATCCCTTTATATGATGCTGGTCGGACGTCCCGGGCTCGGAAAGACTCCTCCCCTCGGTTTTATCTATAAGCCGATTAATGAGTATGATGACCGGCTGCATGAGAAATATAACGAGGAATATGACGAATATGAAAGAGCCATGTCAGCAGGCAAGCACGGAAGTGACGGGGAAGAACAACTGCTCAAGAAACCGAATTTTGTAACGACGGTCATTTATGATTCCACCCCGGAGGCGATGATGAATATTCATCAGCATAATCAGCGTGGGATAACATTGGTCGTCGATGAAATCCTGGCTTTGTTCAATTCCGTCAAAAGGTACAACAGCAAGAACAACCTCATTGAAGATCTGCTGACAGCTTATAGCGGACAGCCGTTAAAGATTATCCGCAAATCAGAATCACGTCCTGTTCTAATCAAGAATCCATGTATAAATGTCATCGGTTCAGTACAGACGAATATGCTGCAGGAAGTCTTCCGTGCAGAGTTCCTTGCCAACGGATTGCTTGACCGTTTTCTGTTTGTCTATCCTAAAAACAGGAAGATATCCGGATGGAGACGGGAAGAACGGAATACAGCCCGTCCTGATATCATGAATCAATGGAGGACAATAATCAACAGAATCCTAAGTATCCCCTGTATCCTTGATGACAAGGGTACAACGGTCAATCCCCGTATCCTTACAATGTCTGACGATGCGGAAGAATATTTTTATGAATGGTACAATGGAATTATAGATGCTGTAAATGCCATTGAGGATGATGCGGATGTTGAAAGCCGGAAGATGAAACTCAACGGCCATGTAGCACGTCTTGCCCTGTTGTTTCAGGTAATGAAATGGGCTACTGATAGTGGAGATATGCAATATATTGAGCGGGATTCCGTAGAATCGGCGATCCGTATGATTGATTATTATGAGGAAACATACAGGAGGATTCAGGAAACCATTGTCATAAACAGTATCGGCGAAACGAAAGAAGCCTGGCTTTCTCTGTTGGAAGATCGGTTCACTTCCGGGGAGGCTGTTATTGCCGGTAGAAAAGTTGATATGTCCCGACGTACCGTCTATTATGCGCTAGACCAATTATGCCGGCTTAAGCACCCTCTTATAGAAAAGCTTCAGCATGGAGTCTATCGCAAACTTATGACAGAAAATACTGATGCACCTTGCACTATTGCACTTTCATCTTGCCAGGATACCGTGCAATCTTCTCAAAGTGCAAAAGTGCAGAGTGCAACCATACTAAAATCAGAGGACCATGAGTGAATACAGATTCCATTTGCAGAAATACCGCCCTGGAAGCAAGGCTACTTGTCCGAACTGTGGTAAAAACCGGTGTTTTGTCAGGTATATTGATGAACAAGGCAGCATTAGCTTTCCCGCTAATGTTGGTAAGTGTGATCACGAAAACAGTTGTGGCTACCACTATACACCTAAGGAATACTTTAAGGATAATCCTGATGTATTGGAAATGGATGAGGGAAGCGACAAGTCACTTCTTTCTGTCCCTCATAAGACGGCAGATAAAACTCCGTCTTGTATTGTTCCTTCGTATATTCCTTCATCTTATGTGTTAAGGAGTCTGTCACATTATTCAATCAACCCCTTATATCAGTATTTCTGTCAGGTGTTTGGTGAAGATGAGACAACCAGATTGTTTGAAATGTATCGCATAGGGACATCTTCAAAATGGGGAGGTGCAGCGTTTTTCTGGCAGACAGATATAAATGGACAGGTAAGAACCGGTAAGGTAATGTGCTATAATGCTGAGACAGGGCATCGGGTTAAAGAGCCTCAGGCTTTTGTCAGCTGGGCACATTCCGAGTTGAAGTTGCAGGATTTCCATTTGAAGCAATGTCTGTTTGGAGAACATCTTCTGAAAAATTCATCGTCTCCGGTAATGCTGGTGGAAAGTGAAAAGACCGCTGTTGTAATGAGCCATTTTATCCCCGATTATATATGGCTGGCAACAGGTGGAAAGAATGGTTGTTTCAACAGTGAAGCTATGCAGGTTCTCAGAGGCAGGGAAGTTACTCTCATCCCTGATTTAGGAGCAACCGAACAATGGAAAGAAAAGTCTGCTTTGTTGTCTGGAATATGCAAACGGGTTGTTGTGTCCAATGTTTTGGAATGTACATCCGATGAAGAACAACGCAGCCAAGGATTGGACATTGCAGACTTCTTTCTGTATTCACCATCAAAGAGACAGATACTCCATCAGATGATACAACGTAATCCAGCATTGCAGTTGCTCATTGATGAACTGGATCTGGAACTTATTGAATAGTAAAGGAACTTGTTCCGAGGATTTATAGAAAGTCCTTAACACAATAAGGACTTTTTGCCTGACGGCAATAAAATCCGGTCATTGTCCCGCAGAGCGGACTGGCACAAGAGCAAGCTCAAATATTAATCATTTGTCAAAAGAATACCCTATATGAACACAGATATTAAACAGGCCATGCATGTTGAAGCCGGGAAGTCATTCGGCACATCAGAGGCGAATGAAAACGAAAGGCATTGGAATGACGACAAGATTGACAGAAAGAATCAGGATCCGACCAATCACTATGACAAGACCCGAATGAAACTGAATTTCGAGATTGGGCCCGATGGGAAAATTCATCCGTTAGGCTATCAAGAGAAATCGCTTGAAGTACGTTTGCAGGAACGGTTGACTGAACTGGGCTGGAAACCCTTCAAGCCGGACAGCAAAATTCAACCAAACTGTTGTGCGAAATTTATCTTTGGAGGCAATCATGACCGTACACTTGAGATGGCATTTGGAACCCAAACCGTAAATCTGGAAAAGGGTGCAGATAACAGTCATCTCCAGCGATGTCCGGAAATCGAACAATGGGCAAAAGATGTCTATGACTGGTGCGCCAAACGGTACGGACAGGAAAACATCATCGGCTTCCAGGTTCATCTTGATGAGAGCAGCCCGCATATCCATGCCTTGATCGTTCCTGTAGGCCAACGAGCCAAAAGCGGACGCGAATGCGTCATGTGGTCGGCTAAGTTTGGTAAGAGCCGTTATGAGTATGGCCATATTCTTCGGGAAATGCACACCTCTCTTTATGAAGAGGTAGGGAGCAAGTACGGGCTGGAACGTGGTGACAGTATCGAAGGTCGGAACGTCAGCCATCTTGGTAAACGCGATTATATCCGGAAACTGTCCAAAGATGCGAAACAGGCGGAGAAAGCAGTCAAGGGGCTGCAAACTATGATACGGAGGTTGGAAGCACAGATATTCAGGTCTCAATCTCAACTTAAAGAAATAGAGAAGTCTCTGGCTTCCGGCAAAATCGCTCTTCAGGAATATGAAATTCAAAAGACCAGGGTACAAAAACAGATTTCCGAATACCAGTCAAAACTTGAAGACAAGGCATGTAAGCTTCAAGAAAAGGAGCAGGAACTGGAGCAGATGACAAAGAATATAGACCGTGTCGGTAGAGTGGCGCAACCTTTCCGCAATCACAAGATAGATTTTGAGCTGCCACGAATCATTGGTAAACCTCCGATATTCGGTGTTGACAAATGGATTGAGGAGCAGAACAGGTCTATCGCCAGCCGATTCGTGAAGATTGTACGTCAGATTGAAGAACGGTATCGAAAGGATGCCGAACAGCAAATACAAGCGGTGCGGAATAATGCGTTGCTGGACTATCGGGAGTTTAAATGGCTGCAACAGGAGTATGCACGACTGACGGCTCTCAACGACAATCAAGCTGAACAGATGCAGACATTTCTTGACCAGCTGGCTGAGCCTTCTGTACGGGAACGAATCTTCACCATCGCTGATGCTTTGATTGGCGGACAGCCTGTCGCTGTTTCATCCGGCGGAGGCGGTGGCAACGCAGACTCCGACCTCCGCTGGGACGGAAGAAGTCCGGATGAGGAGGAAGAAGCGTATAGGAGGAGGTGTCTGCTACATGCCGCAGAAGTCGTTTATAAGTCTCAAAGAAAAATTATACGCAGATAATCATAACGAATCAGGAGGCGCAGTGTTTGGAATTTTTGAACAACTACGCCTCCAATTCATCTTCTTTATAAGATTCCTGTCTTTACCTGGACAAGCCTTGGCGTATAAGTTACTCGCCTAACATATTGGGGCTTGTCTATCTATGGCTGCAAATAAACTTGTGTTTTGCTATTCTTACTTGGCTGCTTAACACTCTTTACCCATTTCGTCCAACAAGTCACTATATGAAGTTACTTTATGATACTTTACCTTGGCTGTAGAAATAGAGTTAAACAACTTTTCTGCGCATTCTATTTTAGCCAATTCTATCTTAGTCAGATCCATTGACGACATAGAACCCTTGGTCTCAGCAATAAAGAAAATATGCTTTATTCCATCTACTTCCATGGCAATAGCCCAGTCGGGTGCATAATTCCCAACCGGAGTCGGTATCTGGAAGGTCCGCGGTAACTTGGCATATACTACAACCTCCTTGGCTTCATCAAGATCATGAGCAAATTGCCGCTCTCCCTTGCTGTCGCTGAATACATAGTCAGTTATATGTTTCTTAGCTTCATAGGCCTTGTCAAAGTCCATTTTACTCTTTACCGTGAAGATATTGCTGTCGTATTTCCCCTCGGTCATGTTGTAGTGGATTGTTTCTACAATCATCGTGGACTTTTGTTCCTTGATGATGCTGATAACTTTCCGGATAAATTCCTCAGGATTATTTTTGAACAAATACAACTTGCTTTCTTTGATACCTTGCAGTATTTTCACGACCGTGCGACGCGTGAGGTTTGCCCCCTTGGCAATATCACCCACCAGATCGTAACGAACTGTCGAGGTACATACATCGGTCAACTGATGCGATTGTGATCTGGTATCGCCAAATTCTGTTACCTGTTTTTCATCCTGCGTTCCTTCAATCATGATATAACGGAGCTGTTTTACATCCAGTTCCGCATTGATGTGCAGAATGGCTTTCTTAATCAACTCATCGCTGTCGTAGCTTACCGTGTAAACATATTGATGGTTGATTTCTTTCCATAATGCCTGGAATTCTTCTTTGCCAAAATTCTCATTCAACTTATTCTCCGGGATAGTGGTTTTCTCTTCCACCACCATATCATCGAGAGCCTTCGGGTCAAAGATAGAATTGATCAGTCGAGTAACTCCCTCGGCTATCGGTTGCAACTTCGGAGGCAACGGAGCCACGCTGCCGTTGGTTATAGCCTCACGATATTCAGGTGTGATATGCTTATCTCCGTCAATATAGCCATTGTCTTCCAAATAGATGATAATGCGGCTTGCTTCCGATTCGTCTATGGTATGAATCTCTTCTCCGATCTTTATCTGCTTGCCTGTAAAATAGACCACGGTTGCTTTGGCGGCACGCTCGCGCAACACCTCGCGGGTCTCCTTCTGCAATGCACTGGTAAAATCGGCATAACTTTCATTAGCTATGACCGTCAGTTTGTTTACCTCATGCACATCCTCACCCAACAGCTCTTTATCCATACGGATTCCGTTTTTATCCACACAAAGGCGAAGGCCACGTCCTACTTCCTGTCGTTTGGCTGTGGTCGAGTTGGAGTGTCGAAGCGTACAGATCTGAAATACATTCGGGTTATCCCATCCCTCACGCAATGCTGAGTGTGAGAAGATAAAGCGGGTAGGTTCGTCAAAGCTCAACAGTCGTTCCTTGTTCTTCAATATCAGGTCATAGGCCGATATATCATCCGACAGACCGGTCTTCTTCTCTACCTTTCCATCGATGACACGGTTCGTTTTCTTGTCTATCGAGAAATAGCCTCTATGCACCTCTTGAGGTGTAAACCGACGCAGGTATTCATTATAATCCTCGTCCCATATCTGGAACTCATCGCTTACCAGGCGTGCATACTCATCTTCGAATATCTTTTGGAACACGCCCTTCACTTCATTTCCCTCTTCGTCGTAGCTCTTATATTTAGCAACTTCGTCGATGAAGAAGAGCGACAGGCACTTGATACCCCGCTTGAACAACTGGCGTTCCTTCTCAAAGTGCGACTTGATGGTTTCCCTTATCTGGACGCGCTGCATCGTCAACTCGCTTGTGTCTCCGATTACCTCACCTCGCCGCAGCGTGACGCCATTCAGGAATGTAACATAACCTTTGGCGTTGATTTCAGACAGGGTAAACCCTTCATATTCGGCCAATCCCGATTCTTCACGCAGACTGTCCCCAGTACCGAAAGTTTTTGTTTTTCGCACTATGGAGCCCGATGCCGTTTTTGTTTCGATTTCAATGCGAGCCATAGGCGGCCGTTTGGGTGAGAGTTCAATACTGTCAAGATACATATAACCGCTTGTACCACGCAGGTTCTTCAACTCAAAGCCCTTTACATGAATGCGTTTTACCAGCTGCTGACGGTAGGCATCCAATGCATCGAGCGCATAGACCGTGTCGTGTTTGGTTTTGTGTGTAGCCGAATAGTTCAGCACAAACAGCGGATTGAATCGTTTGATACCTGCCTGAGTGGCATCACCCTCCATCTTTTGCGGCTCGTCCATAATGACAATAGGATTGTTGGCCGCAATCACATCAATCGGTCGGCGGCTTCCAAACTCGTCGCGCTTGGAGTATATGATGCGGCTCTCCTTACTGCGGCCTCCCTCTTTCATGGATGCGGCAAAAGCCTGCGTATTGATAATCATCACGCTCAATCCCGAGTCTGACGAAAAGCTGTCCAACTGCTGCAGGTTGCTGCTGTTGTAAACAAACCAGCGGGCTTTCTTGCCATAGAGTTCCATGAAGTGCTCTTCCAGCATGCTAAAGCTCTTGGCTACGCCCTCTCGAATGGCTATACTGGGCACCACGACAATAAATTTGCTCCACCCGTACTGCTTGTTCAGCTCAAACATCGTCTTGATATAGACATAGGTCTTGCCCGTACCGGTCTCCATCTCTATATCCAGATTTACCGGAGCCACTCCTCTTGCCAGCGTTTCCGAAGGGGTTATATCGTATAAATTCTGCACGAAGCGGATGTTCCGGAGCATCGTCTGTTTGTCCAGTTCCAAACGGTGGTTGCCGTAGCCGGTCTCTTCCTCCTTATATGTAATCCGTTGATCCCGGTAGGTTCCCAAGTCCCTGCGATAGGTCGACAGAGTATGTGATGGCTGCCCTTGAAATACCGCCACCGTATTTTCTACGGCATCGGTCTGGTATTGCTGTATCTTAAACTTGAATTTCATACCCCTCCCGTTTAGATAATTCGGCAATTTGTATCCGGCGAATAGTGGCGGAATATCTGCTCAAAGTTGTCAATCACATTGTCGTTGGCGGCCGAGGCGTCGCGCATGACGAAATATACCGGGTGCAGCTGGGCTATTTCCTTTATGGCGGCTTCGGTCACATCGCGGTCGAAGCAAGCCACCATATAGTTGTCATCTACCAGGTGGACGGTTTTGCCCGCTATCTGTCGAGTCTCGATCTTGGCCGAGAGTTCTATGCCGAGGTCGAGCATCACCTGGAACAGTAGGTCTTCACCCGTGCGGTCGGCCTTTACGTTCTCGCTGAACAGCGATTGCATCGTAAACTCCTGCGGGGTGTAATAGACCTCTTCCATATTGGAGGAGTCAAGTTTCAACACGCGGAATCCGGTGTCGAGTTTTTCTATTCCCTCCTTGTCTTTGTTTTCCTCTTTGATTTTCTGGCCGGCACGGCGTATGCGCTCCTTGCCTATCTCGCAAATATTTTTGTATCCTGCTTTGTAGGCTTCGCTCGTTTCGTCGGTCTTTTCGGGTAGCTGGACCATAATAAACTTGCGGTTGCCCCCATCCTCGGCATTGAGCTGCATCACGGCATGGGCTGTTGTAGCAGACCCGGAAAAGAAATCAAGAATTAATGAATCACTATCCACATAGGAGGTAACTAATGAAATAAAAGTCTTTATCACCTCCTCGTCTTTAGGATAATCAAATATATGAGCATCCATTAATCTATCTAATCTTTTAGATGCTCCACGTCCATCTTTATAAAAAACGCTTGCAAAAACTTCATTTTCTGTTTCCTTTAGAAAGCGTTTTAGACAAGGGACTGTAGTTTCATCTGGCCCAAAAGCAATTCTATTTTCTCTTAACAGCTCAGGCAATTTAGATTCTGCAAATCTCCAGCCTCCAGAAGGACATTTGCATGGCAAACCTGTTACAGGATGGATTATCGGGAATCTCCCTCCTTTACCCGTGCCTTGGGATATATCACCCTGATAATATATCCCAAGGCACGGGTCGTATTTCTTATAATGAGATTGTGACTTGGCTGGGTCTGAATCTGATAATCCTTTATAAAAGGCCGTAAGGCCTTTTTCGATTTTTTCAATATCAGAACCATACGATTTAACCAAACGATCTACTTCTGTATAGATTTTTTCTAATCCTTCTTTACGAGTCTTCCAATTTTCATTGGCAAAATGATTATCATACTCTATGTTATAACGCCTATTCTTACAATATATTAGGCAATACTCGTGATTTACAGCAACCTGTGCTGCCATTGATTTACGCCCCTGCTCCCATATTAAATTTGCCACTAAATTTTCTTTTCCAAAAATCTCGTCACAAATTTTACGCAGGTTCTCGACCTCGTTGTCGTCGATGGAGATAAAGATTACTCCGTCGTCTGATAACAGATCGCGGGCCACTTTCAAACGGGGATAGATCATATTGAGCCAGTCGGTATGGAAACGGCCGTTGCTCTCGGTATTGCGCTGCATCGGGTCGATGGTTTGGTTGCCCTCTTCATCGAACAGACCGCTTGTTTCTTCAAACTCGTCACGGCTTTGTGCGAAATCGTCGTTATAGACAAAATCATTGCCGGTGTTGTAGGGCGGGTCGATATAGATCATCTTTACCTTACCTAGATAGGTTTCGCGCAACGCTTTCAGTACATCGAGGTTGTCACCCTCGATATAGAGGTTCTGCGTGTGGTCAAAGTTCACACTCTCCTCGCGGCAAGGGCGCAGGGTCATCGTCGTGGGTGTATTGGCCAGTCGATTGGCAGCACGCTTGTCGGGCCAGGTAAACTGATAGCGCTCCTCGCCCTCGCCAATAATCTCGTTTGACAATTCGGCTTGCAACTTTTCAAAATCAATAGCCAACTCGGGCTTGCCGTCCTTACCCAATCGTTCCGTCACACAATTCGGGAACAACTGCTGTATCTTCTCTATATTGGAGCCTATCACATCAAGGCTATGCATTTTCAGTTTGTCCATGATACTATAATCGATTTATTGTTTTAGCAAAGCAAATATGGATATAATAACAGCTAATAAAGATATTGCCGTATTTATCCAGAACTTTTTATCGTCAAAAATAGACGGATTGCAAAGTTTGGGATTAACATGTAAATATGTAATACCCTTGGGACTAAGATTAACAATAACCGCATATCCAAGCTCACACCAGACTACATTAATCAGACCTTTTTGCTCAAGAAGCAATAAATCCTCCGTGTCACTTTTGGGAATATCATGATATTGTTTGTCTCTAATGGCTCGCAAAATCTTTTTGCAGGCTTTGGATAAGTATATTTTCTCCATTATATCTGTTCTTTTAGTTTTTTAATCTGTTCAAAATATTCCCGTTTGCGTCGAGGCTGTTTCTCGTTGGCCATTTTACGCTCGAGTGTTGCTATTTGAGCAAGTAACTTGGCCCGTTGGTCATTATCGGCTATCTGCTCGGTCAAGGTCTGGCCATCGGTCACCTCGATATGGCCAATTGCTTTCACGATATTCTCCCAAACGGCATCGAGGTTCAGCCCTGACAGCGGCAAGGTAGCTTGCTCGGCGGTTTGCCATGCGGTTGTAAACAGCCTGGTGTGGAAGATGGCAAACTGTACCTGATCCTCATATCGCAGCGCAAAAACCATATTCTGAGCAATCAGCCGGGTCAGCAGCAAGATGTTCTTTGCATCGTATTTCCTGCGCTTCATATGCACATCAAGGACATAAAACTCCTTCACCTCGACGCCTTCGCTCAATGCCGGTATCGTTGCCGAGGATACCACCGCCACAATATCGATGCGGGCGACATCGGCATCGAAACCCTCACGCTGGGCTGTTGTCAGGTCAAATTTAGCATAAATTGCCTTCTTGGGCAACTGCCGTTTTCGTTCTGTTGATATGGGAAGGCCGTACATAAGCTATTTTGATGGGATACTTAACCGTTGGTGGAAAGAGGTTGTTTGCTCATTAACACTTACTGGTTTAGTCAAAATCGTATCTTTAATTTCAACCGTCAAAGGCTCCTCTATATGGTTATCCTTTATTGCCTTTTCAATCGTGGTAATTTGGTCAGGATCGATTTCTTGCGAAGAACACATTTGACATATGTCAAAAATTACAGATGAAAATAATGCAATAACAGCAATCCATACTGCTATTTGGCTCCATTTAACAGATTTTAAGGTCGCTGCTATTTCTGTGTTATTATACCGTTCTTCTAATGTTTTGAAATCGTTATTGACATAATCTACCGCTAACGGCAATGGGTAAATTATCCCTAATCCATATTTTTGCAGATCATATGCGAAATCAAGGTTTATGTTTTGAGTCTGGCCTATTTGGAATAAGCCATAAACGCCATTGCCCATGTTCTCCATTGGGAATTCATTACCAGAAGAGTCTCCGGAAATAAAGGAACTCAAATCGGTACATTCAGTAGGCCTAAATTTATCGTTTTTTTCATCATAAATATATTTATCTCTATCATACAAAACATTATATCCAACATCTTCCTTTTCTGAATAAAATTTTTGTATAGCAATAAAGCCAAGAGACTCTAATTCTTTGATAAAATAGATGAAATCACAGATATCATAATATTGTTTTTCTGCCTTATCCTTATCTTTTGTTCTATTGTATAAGGAAATCTGCGGCTTTTCCCCGTATGTCCATTTAAGAGCAAAGAAAGAAAACTTAGTACGCAATATTTTGGCTACTTGTAACTCTTGTACGTGGCTTAACCCTTTCTCTTTGAGTTCTACAAATTCCTTTATCCATTTATTTTCTTTGTCGGTAAATTTCCTCATATCTATTTAATGACTAAGAATGTTATCAACTCAAAATCGTCCAAACCGCGTATCTCACCGGCAAACAGGTTGCCCTGCACCCCGTTCAGAAAATCGTCTATGTCGCTCTCTTCCTTGACGGTGATAATGCTCTCTATGGCCGATTGCAACAGGTCGCTGTAGTGGCGCATATTCTTGCCGTCGCGAGTCTCCTTGTTGAACTGCTTGCAGAGGGTCATGTCGGGCTCTGTCTTGTCTTTGCAGGCGTAACGCATCTTGTCGAGCAGTTTCTTGGGAGACAGATGATCGCAGATGACGGTGCCGGTATGCGAAATGTAAACCATGTAGAAAGGGTGCAACAGGTTGGAACGGTCGATATTCACACCGTTGTTCTTGTTCTTCAGTACATAAATGACACCCGGTTCTACCAAGTCGGAGGCGGCGACTATGGCACTCATGCCAAATGGGGTGAGATCCATGTTGGGATGCTCCTTCAAGTTGGCCAGCAAGTCGAGACGGAACTCATTCAGACCCAAATCCATGATGTTGACGCCGGTATCCATATCCTCGATATCAACCACTTCGTTCTGAAGTTTCTTCAACTGGTTACGGCGGTACTCCAAATCGCCTTTTTCATCGACCGACAAGAGGTTGTCATCACCGGTACTGGTGATAACTGTCGCTTTCATGCGGCTCTCGACACGACCTTTCAACTTGATGTAATCGTCGAGTTCCATATCGGGCCAATAGTTAACCAGCTGAATGACTTCGTTGCGGCTCCCGATACGATCGATGCGTCCAAAGCGCTGAATGATGCGCACTGGATTCCAGTGAATGTCGTAGTTGATAAGATAGTCGCAGTCCTGCAGGTTTTGTCCTTCGCTGATGCAGTCGGTAGCAATTAGCACGTCTATTTCTCTTGTATCGTTGGGGTGAATGGCATCACGATCTTTGGATATAGGTGAGAAATAGGTGAGTATGTCGTTAAAGCTGCACTTGATGCGCGGCAAGGTGCTCTTACCTTCGGTACTACCGGTTATCAAAGCCGTGTGCAGTCCGCAATCATTCAGGATTCGACCGGAAAGTTGCTCGTACAGGTAGTTAGCCGTATCGGCAAAGGCTGTAAATATCAATACCTTTTTGTTGTTGCCATTAATCGGGTGTTCAAACTTGTTCTTCAAATCTGCTACCAGCTGCTGTAATTTGGCATCGTGCTCTGGCGTAATATCTTTCAGCATGAAGATAAGCAGCTCCAATACATCGACATCCGCCTGCAAGTCGCGCCGCCACCTTACATAATCCATATCACGCAGATTGATTTTGGATTTACGCCCTACGAACGGATCATTTTCGGTATCTTCGCTGTCGAAGTCTTCTGTGAAGTCGGTGATATCAATGGCTCCTGCTCCGCTTTCTTCAAACTTGTCAATGGCGGCAATAGAATCTTTGATAAAATCGTGTATCCTTATCAGGGTCAGGCGGAAAGAATTGACGCTACTTTCCAGGCGTTTCAACAGGTTAATAGCCATCAATTTCCGGATTCCCTTCTCTCGACCGTCTATGGTCAGGCCCTCACCTTGATAGTCGATTCCATAATTATCTTTTGCACTTTCGAAGATAAATAGGGACGGCGTATAGATGGAAAGATTCAGGTTATTCAACTGCTCGGCAATGTCGCGGAATGTAATCGTATCACTTAAATCTGTCAGTTTCGGTCTGCGAGACAGCGGAGACAGGCGTGTAGGGAATTTGCCTACATCGTTCGTGTTGTAGTATTTGATAATGTGACTACGGCTACGGGCAATAGTGACGGCATCGAGTAACTGAAAAAAATCGTAACTTAACGAATCTACCAGTTTCTCCGTCGTTCTTTGTTCCGGCAGTAGTTTAGTCCATTTGGAATAAGCCGTCTGGGCATCCCGGAAAATCCGGTCTATACTTTTATCCGTATCCAGCAAATTGTTGATGTTTTCAGCCTTTCCTTCATACGCCAGTTGCAACTGATTTTTCAAATCGTTGAAACGATTGTTTACCGGAGTAGCCGAGAGCATGAGCACTTTGGTCTTTACACCACTGCGTATGACTTTGTTCATCAGTCGGGCATAGCGGTTTTCCTTGAAATCATCGTCTTCATTGTCAAACTGACCGCCATTGCGGAAATTATGGCTTTCGTCTATGACGATTAAATCATAGTTTCCCCAATTCACTCGTTCCAGGTCAAGACCATTACTCAATCCACCATCCCTTGACAAGTCGGAATGGAACAAAATGTCGTAACGCAGACGATCTGCCAATACCGGATTGTTCTTATAGTTGGAACGAAAAGTCTGCCAGTTGTCATTTAATTTTTTCGGACAAAGTACCAGTACATTTCTGTTTCGGTTCTCGTAATACTTGATAACCGAAAGAGCCGTGAATGTTTTACCCAGACCAACACTGTCAGCAAGGATACAGCCGTTATATTTTTCCAGTTTGTTTATGATTGCCAAGGCCGCATCACGCTGAAAACTGTACAGCTTATTCCATATTACACTGCTTTTGAATCCTGTGGCTTCGTTGGGTAGAACATCCTCACTAATGTCTTCTAAAAATTCATTGAAGATATTGTATAGGGTGATAAAATAAATAAAGGCAGGAGCATTCTCCTTGTAAACGGTCTCGATGTTTTCTATAACACTCTCTGTCACATCCTGAAATTTCTCCTTATCCTTCCAGAGTTCAGCAAAGTTCTTTAGGAACATATCTGTTGAACTATGGCTGGGCATACCTACAACCATCGGGCAGATATTGTTCCCTCGATCCAATCCCAGTTCCGTAGTGGTGAATTCATTGAAAGGCATATAGGTGTAGGTCTCTTCTCCTTCCCTTATATTGAGGAAGGTATTCATGGAGCCGTGAGTGATGTTCGTCTTAAATCGGGCCTTTCTACGAATCCAGTCTGCGCACTCTCTGGCAATGGCTCGTTGTGTAAGTTGGTTACGGAGCCTTATTTCAAAATCAGAACCGAAAAGATTTCTCTCTCGATTCAACTTAGGGATATAGAACTCTCGCTTCTGCTTCTCAGTTTTATCGGTAGTAAATGTGGGAGATGTGAAGATGAAATTTACACATTCTACCTTCTCCAACTCTTCTTTCAGAGCCTCATAGGCATAAATAGAAAAGCTGGCTGCCGCGATAGAGACCTGGCTATTGCCCGACGACAATACCTGTCTCAAATCATCGATGACACGCTCTGTTATATTATTGAATTGCTTCGGAACTCTCATATATGTTTGCGTTCTTATTTATCAAATCCCGGACTTCAACACCTAACAAAAAGGCAATCTTGGTCAAAGTCTGCAAATCGGGCTGTGAAGTGTTTGTACACCATTTTGAGACAGTTGCAGGATCTTTTCCCAACTGTTCGGCCAACCATTTGTTGGTCCGTTTTTTTTCTACCAGAACGACTTTAAGTCTATTTATATCAGCCATCACTCTCTCACTTTTTTTGCGTTACACGCAAATATAGTAATTGTATTTCGATATATATTAGTTATGTGTATTTTTGTGACTCAAAATAGTAAACAGTATAAATTCAGATTATGGAAAATATAACACTTGATGATCTATTGTTGATTATTAACAATAGAGGTTTAAATATGACATGGTGTGACCATGATAATTGGCCAGTAGATAGAGCTTTAGATTATATCAAAGGACTTTATGCTCTATATCCAGAAGATATAAGGATAATAAAAGATTATGGGAACATTATAGAAATATACTACAAAGACAAACTTATCCAAAGATACATAGCCAGATAATCTGATGAACTCTATTTTGTTTGTCCTCCCTTTTCCTCCCATCGCCTCAGACCGTCTCAGATGGTGCGGTTTGTTTGCGTAAATTTCATTGATTGTCACATAATATATTGATAATCAATGTATATAAATTTCTTCAACGAGGAGGAATACTAATTGAATTTGTAAATATCTGTTTGACAGATATTTGAAAACTTTCTAATGCGACCTTCGGGTCGCATTTTTTTTGTCCGTCGCAGCCGGGAAGGGAAGTCTGTCGCAGCCGGGAAGGGAAGTCTGTCGCGGCCGGGAGGGAAAGTTCGTCGCGGCTCGGATGGAGGGGCTTGTGCGGAGCGGTGGGGCGGCATATAGCAAGGGCGCATGGGTGGAAGCCGACGGCAGGCGGAGGGTGGAAGCTGACGGCAGGCGGCTGACGGCAGGCGGGAGGCGGAAGGTGGAAGCAGAAGGCAGGAAGGAAGGCAGGCGAAGGGTGGAGGCTGACGGCAGGGGGCTGCGAACGAATAGTTGTCCATAAAGGACGTTTTTGTTGGTATTTCTTGCATCTTTATCGGATAAAAAGTATATTTGTGTGTCCTTTCAGGACAATATGCTGAGCAGAATGGTATACCGGAAGCGTAAGTTTGTTCTCGGTTGTGTGGTTCGAAAACGGAGAATGGACGGTCGCGTCCCTCTTTTTCGCGTACTTGTGTGTTGAGGCGCAGGCGCACCGTACGGTGCGGCCTGTACCGATGTCCGGAATGAACCTTCAGCACCACGCCTCCCTCATGCAATAACCCGTTCCGGGGTGCGGGAACACAAGTCAAATTCTACAAAATTATGAAAAGAACTATTCTTTTGCTGGCGGCTGCGGTCGCTCTGAGTGCATGCTCGAACAGTGTCTACAAGTCGCACACGGCACGCGTGGCGCGGATTCCCGCCGCCATGGAGTCGATGGTCAACGTCTCGGACCTGGAGGTTTCGGAGACCAAGGTAACGGGCATCTGCACGGGTAAGGACGGCAAGTACCTGTCGAAGAAGGTCAAGGAGCAGAACGCCATTGCCGAGGCGCTGAAGAAGACGGGTGCCGACATCCTCGTCGAGCCGCAGTTTACCTATACCTACGACAAGAAGGGTCGTCTGACGACGGTCGAGGTGTCGGGATATCCCGCACGCTACCGCAACTTCCGCTCCCTGACCAAGGAGGACGCCGAGGCCATCAACGCACTGCGCAACCCCTCGACGCAGCAGCAGGTGCTCATGCTCCCGGTAGTCCAGAAATAACGTACGCTGTCGGATATGAGTCTGGGACACAATATCGTACGGCTGCCTCTGTTGGCGGCGGTCGTACTCCTTGCGTCGTCCTGCTCGGTAGCCCGTCGCGTTCAGACGGCACGGTCGGTGGAGCTCCGTGCCGAAATCACACAAATGCCGACGGTTGCCGAACTTGACGTCGCGCCCGTTCGGGTCGAGGTCGATACGACCTGGACGAATCACCTCTTCAAGGGCTCGACGCCCGTGGAGGCTCAGCGCGAGGCGTTGGTTGCCCGTGCGCTTGCCGGAGGGTCGGCCGACCTGCTGGTCGAACCCAAGGTGCGCCACGAGGCCAACCGGCACTGGTTCCGCACCGAGCACCGGCTCACGGTGAGCGGCTATCCCGCCCGCTACGAGCGGTTCCGTTCGGCTACGCTCGAGGACATCCGGACCATCAATGCCGTGCGTTGTCCCGATACGGTGCGGACGACGCTCGTGCTGGCCGAGACACTCCGGCCCACGCCCCGCAAGGGAGCCTCGCTCGGGAAGGCCGTTTCGGTCACCACGCCGAAACCCGTCCGGGCGAAGGGCGGCAAGTTCCGCGAACGCCGCTCGGGATACCGCGGTCTGGTTGAGGGCAGCTACATCAACCTTACCACTTCGTCCGACTTCAGGGGCGACGGCTTTGCCTTCTCGACCATCCACGGCCGGCAGTGCGGCAAGCACTTCTTCGCAGGTCTGGGCGTCGGAGTCTTCAAGGCGAATGCTGAGCGTCTGAACTCCGGTTACGACGACTACGGCTATACGGATAGCAAGGTGATGGTTCCCTTCTTCCTCAACGCGAAGGCCTATCTGCTCAAGAGCCGCTTCTCGCCCTATGTCGAGGTGCGCGGCGGATACGAGGTGTCGGAGACCGAGTCCTACTACCTGAGCGGTGGCATCGGATTGAGCTACAGTCGCTTCGAGCTTGGCGCCAACTACTTCCAGTTCGACGGACTGAGCGGTATCCAGGCGCGTCTGGCCATTCTCTTCTGAGGCACTCAGCCTCTTGTCATGCGGCGCTGCCGTCTTCCCGAGGGGGGGGCGGCGCTTTTTTATGCGCCGCGAGTTGCTTCCCGGGCACAAAAGATGTACCTTTGCAGACGCTCCAACTGTACTATGGAATTTTTCAGCGACCTCTTCCAATACGGCTATCTCTCGAACGCCTTCATCGCCTGCATCCTCTCGGGCATTACCTGCGGCATCGTCGGCACCTATGTCGTCTGCCGGAGGATGGTCTTTCTGGCGGGCGGCATCACCCACTCGTCGTTCGGCGGGCTGGGCATCGCCTTCTACCTGGGTGCCAATCCGATTCTGGGCGCGATGCTCTTCGCCGTCCTCTCGGCGCTGGGCATCGAGTGGGCCTCGACGCGGGGGCGCATCCGCGAGGATTCGGCCATCGGCATCATCTGGTCGGTGGGCATGGCCGTCGGGGCGCTCTTCATGTCGCTCCGCCCGGGATACACCTCGGGCGACTTGTCGGCCTATCTCTTCGGCAGCATCGTGACGGTGACCGACGGCGACGTTGCGGCGCTCGCCGTGCTGACGGCCCTCCTGATTGCCGGGGCGCTGCTCTGGCTGCGTCCGGTCATGTACGTCGCCTTCGACCGCGAGTTCGCCCGCAGCCGCGGCATCCATACGCGCGTGATTTCCTACCTGCTGGCGGCGCTCATCGCCGTGACCATCGTCCTCTCGATTCGCATCATGGGCATCGTGCTGCTCATCTCGCTGCTCACCATTCCGGTGGTGATTGTCAACAGCTTCTCGAAGTCGTTCCGCGTGATTACCCTCGCCGCGCCGCTCGTGGCCGTGGCGGGCAACGTCGGGGGGCTGGTGCTCAGCTACGGCTTCGAGGTGCCCCCCGGTGCGGCCATCATCTTCATCCTGACGCTGCTGCTGGTCGTCGCGCGCCTCTGCGCACGGCTGCGTCCGCGTCTTGCTCCGGTGTCGGAGCCCGTGGCCGGCGCCGACCGCTGACGCGGCCTCATGGCCCCTCCCGTGCGGCGTTTTTTGGGGGTGGTTCTTCCCGGCCGCAATTTCTTAGAGTACAGCCTATTCTGCTGCACGGAGGCTGACGCAGCCCGCCGCCGCGCGAAACTTCCCGACGGAAGGCTGCGGATAGTCCGCCGCGAAGGCCGTTTATTCGTTTTTTTATTGTATCTTTGTGCCTGCCGTTCACCGGCCCCCTGCAAATGACTGTGGAAGCGTAGCATGAAAACCATCTACAAACTCATACTGAAGTCCTACCTCGGACCGATGATTATGACCTTCTTCATCGTGATGTTCGTCCTGATGATGAACTTCGTATGGCGTTACATCGACGAGCTGGTGGGCAAGGGCCTCAGCGCAGGCATCATCATCGAACTGATGGCCTACGCCATGGCCAACATGATTCCGCTGGGTCTGCCGCTGGCCACGCTGCTGGCCGCCATTATGACGATGGGCAACCTGGGCGAGAACTACGAGCTGCTGGCCATGAAGTCGGCCGGCATGTCGCTGCCGCGCATCATGCGGCCGCTGCTGGTGGTGGTGGGCATCATCGCCGTGGGCAGTTTCTTCGTGAGCAACAACCTGGTCCCCTACGCCAACAAGAAGATGTACAGCATCCTCTACGACATCCGCCAGCAGAAGCAGACCATCGAGTTCCAGGACGGCCTCTTCTTCAACGGCATCGACAACATGTCGATTCGCGTCGGGCGTCAGGACCCCGAGACGCACCTGCTGCGCGACGTGCTGATTTACGACAACCGCGAGGTGAACGGCAACATGAACACGATTGTGGCCGATTCGGGCTACATCCGCCTCTCGGACGACAAGAAGTTCCTGCTGGTGACGCTCTTCCACGGCGAGACCTACGAGCAGACGCGCAACAGCCAGTGGTATACCAAGAGCTCGCTGCGCCACCATACGTTCGACATGCAGGACCAGCGGATTTCGATGGACGGCTTCGCGATGGAGCGGAGCAACTCGGACCAGTTCTCCAACAGCCAGACCAAGAACATCAACGAACTGCAGCACGACATCGACTCGCTCGAGGTGGAGGTCAATTCGGTGACCGGCCGCTCGTACGAGCCGCTGCTCAAGGAGCAGATTTTCGTCAAGGACAGCTCGGTGCTGGCCATGGTCGACAGCCTGCGCGTCGACAAGCGCGGCTACGGCCGCATGTATGCCATCGACTCGCTCAAGCAGCTTCCCGTGCGCGAGAAGGAGCGGGTGTGGGACCAGGCGCGGACGCTGGCCAAGAATTCGCGCAACATGTTCTCGTTCGACGAGTCGATGTCGAAGGATGCGCTTAACCAGCTCTACCGCAGCAAGGTGGAGTGGCACCGCAAGACCTCGCTGCCCGTCTCGATTATCATCTTCTTCCTCATCGGCGCGCCGCTGGGGGCCATCATCCGCAAGGGAGGACTGGGCATGCCGATTGTCATCTCGGTCATCTTCTTCGTCATCTACTACATCATCAGCATCACGGGCGAGAAGCTGGCCAAGGAGGGGAGCTGGGATGCCGTCTACGGCATGTGGCTCTCTACCTTCATCCTCGCGCCCATCGCCGTCTATCTGACCTACAAGGCGACGAACGACTCGTCGCTGCTCGATACCGACTGGTACGCCGGTCGCATCAAGGTGCTCCGCGAGAAGCTCCATCTGAACGGAGTGTTCAAGGGGGTGAAGTGGAGCAAACTCAAATTCAAACGCAAGAACGAACAATCTAAATCCCAACCAAATGGCAACGGAGAGCATATTGAATAGCGTCGAGGAGGTCATCGATGACTTCCGACAGGGTAAGGTGGTAATCGTCGTCGACGACGAGGACCGTGAGAACGAGGGCGATTTCATCGTCGCGGCGGAGAAAATCACGCCTGAAATCGTCAACTTCATGCTCAAGGAGGGGCGCGGCGTGCTCTGCGCACCGCTGTCTGAGGAGCGCTGTGCCGAGCTTGAGCTCAACATGATGGAGCCCAACAACACCTCGCTGCTGGGCACCCCCTTCACCGTGACGGTCGACCTTCTGGGCGAGGGGTGCACCACCGGAGTCTCGATTCACGACCGTGCGGCGACCATTCGCGCGCTGGCCGACCCGAAGACGCGCCCCGCCGACCTGGGCCGTCCGGGCCACATCAATCCGCTGCGTGCGCGCCAGAAGGGCGTGCTGCGCCGCCCGGGCCACACCGAGGCAGCCGTCGACCTGGCCCGTCTGGCCGGTCTGCAGCCCGCCGGCGCGCTGATTGAAATCATGAACGAGGACGGCACGATGGCCCGCCTGCCGCAGCTGCGCGAGGTGGCCCGCAAGTTCGGACTCAAGATTATCTCGATTGCCTCGCTCATCGCCTACCGCCTGCGCGAGGAGTCGATTGTCGAGAAGGGCGAAACGGTCCCCCTGCCCACGGCATGGGGCGACTTCATGATTACCCCCTTCAAGCAGAAGAGCAACGGTCTGGAGCATGTGGCGCTGACCAAGGGCACGTGGTCGGCCGACGAGCCGGTGCTCGTGCGCGTCCACAGCTCGTGCGCCACGGGCGACATCTTCGGCTCGTGCCGCTGCGACTGCGGCGAGCAGCTGCACGAGGCGATGCGCATGATTGACGAGCAGGGCAAGGGCGCCATCATCTACCTCCAGCAGGAGGGGCGCGGCATCGGCCTGTGCAACAAAATCAAGGCCTACAAGCTCCAGGACGAGGGGTTCGATACGGTCGATGCCAACGTCAAGCTGGGCTTCCGGGCAGACGAGCGCGACTACGGCGTCGGTGCCAGCATCATCCGCGAGCTGGGCATCCAGCACATGCGGCTGATGACCAACAACCCGCAGAAGCGGGCCGGTCTGGAGGGCTACGGCATCACCATCGACGAGATTGTCCCCATCGTCATCGCCCCCAATGCCTACAACCTGCGCTACCTGAAGACCAAGGAGGAGCGCATGCACCACAAGCTGGGGCTCAAGTAGGGCGTACCACGCAACGAAGCCCCGCGGTGCGCACCGCGGGGCTTTCCTTTTCACCTTCACCGGTGCGGCCGCAGCCTCGGCGCTCCCCGCGAGCGGAGGGTGCACGGGCCCACCGGACAAATTCGCAGACAATGGACGCAAAGAATCTTCGCATCGTATTCATGGGTACGCCCGAATTTGCCGTACCCTCGCTCCGGGCGCTTGTCGCCGGGGGCTACCGGGTGGTGGTCGTCGTCACGACGCCCGACAAGCCGGCCGGCCGCGGCCAGAAGGTCCACCAGAGCGACGTCAAGGTGGCGGCGCTCGAACTGGGGCTGCCCGTGCTGCAGCCCGAGAAGCTGCGCGCCCCCGAATTCGTCGAGGCGATGCGGGCGCTGCAGCCCGACCTGGGCATCGTCATCGCCTTCCGCATGCTCCCCGAGGTCATCTGGTCGATGCCGCGTCTGGGCACCTTCAACCTCCACGCCTCGCTGCTGCCGCAGTACCGCGGCGCGGCGCCCATCAACTGGGCCATCATCAACGGCGAGCGGGAGACCGGTGTGACCACCTTCCTGCTCAACCACGAAATCGACAAGGGGGCCATTCTGGCTCAGGCGCGCATGCCGATTCTGCCCGAAGACAACGTCGGTACGATGTACGACAAGCTGATGCACCGCGGCACGGAGTTGGTGCTCGATACGGTCGAGCGCCTCGCTGCGGGCGATGTCACTCCCGTGGCGCAGCCCGAGTACGACGACGGGCAGCTCAAGCCTGCGCCGAAGCTCTTCAAGGAGGATTGCCGCATCGACTGGAGCCTTCCGGGGCGGCGCATCGTCGACTTCGTGCGGGGGCTCTCGCCCTATCCCGCCGCCTGGAGCGGTGTGGTGCGCGACGGTGAGTCGGAGCCCGCGACGAGCGTCAAGATTTTCACGGCCCGCTTCGAGGCGGCGCGGCACGGCGAGCAGCCGGGCTCGCTCTTCAGCGACGGCCGCACGCTGCGCGTGGCCTGCGCCGACGGCTGGATATGGCTCGACGAGCTGCAGATGGCCGGCAAGAAGCGGCTTCCGGTTCGCGAACTGCTGCTCGGCTGGCGCGACGTCAACAACTGCTCGTTCCGGTAGCGGGCCGGTAGCATTTCGGTAGCGTTCCGGGTGGTTCGGACCGGTTGTGGCCGGTTCGGGGGCAGTTCCGGGTGGTTTGAGATGGCTTTAAGGCAGTTCCGGTCAATGTTCCCACCAGATGGCTTCTGCCCGCATCAGCAGGCATAGGGCCTCGACGATAAAGGCTTCAAGCGGAGAAATTTGCAGGTTTCTCCGCTTTTTTCTATATTTGAAGTTGATGAAATGCGGCCCGGCGGGGCAGCTTCGATGCCTCCGGCGTGACCTCCGGTGCCTCCGGCTTAATCTCCGGTGTGTTCGGCGCGACCTCCGGTGCGTCCGGCCCGGCATCCCGCCTCGCGGTCCGCTTTATTCCGCTTTTACGAACCTAACCGCTACGAGCCATGATGAAACGACTTCTGCTTCCGCTCCTGCTGTTGGTGCCCTTCGTGCTGTGCGCCCAGCAGAACGACTCCTCCGATGTCCCCTTCAACGGACTGGTCAAGGACCTCTCGGGCAAGGGGGTCAAGGTGCGCGTCTTTGTCAAGAACAGCGACAAGCGTACGGTGGCCGACCGCGAGGGGCGCTTCGGTCTGACGAACCTCAAGCCCACCGACACGCTCCTGCTGCAGTACCGGCGCGAGAAGGTCGAGATTCCGCTCGACGGACGGCGCAGCCTCAAGGTGCTGTGGGGCGGCGAGCAGCCCTCCTACGATGAGGACGAGGAACTGGTGGACCTCGGTTTCGGCTATGTCAAGCGGCGTGAATATGCCGGCTCGTCGTCGGGCATCACCGGCGAGATGATGCTCCAGAAGGGCTTTACGGACCTCCAGACGGCGCTGCTGGCCTTGGTTCCCGGGCTGCAGCTCATCAACGGCGAGCTGGTCATCCGCGGTCAGAGTTCGGTCAACTCCTCCTCGGCGGCGCTGATTGTCTGCGACGGGATGCCCGTTTCGAGCCTCAACAGCATCAGCATCTACGAGGTCAAGTCGGTCGAGGTGCAGCGCGGCAACAACATGTACGGCGTGCGCGGCGGCAACGGCGTGATTCTGATTCGTACGCGCGACAAGTAGGGTGCGGCCCGCGGCGGATGGCGCCCGGCTGTGAACGGCCCCGGCAGGTTGTTGCGGGGCCGGGCGGGTGTATGCAGTCGCGCTGCGGTCCATGCACGGGGGCTTGTGCCCCGTCTCCTATGCCCCGTCTCCTGCGCCCCGTGCCCGCGTTTCCCGTGTTCTGCTGCCCGCGGCCAGTAGCCCGTGTTCTGCGTCCTGCACCCCGTGCCCGCGTCTTCCGTCTTCTGCACTTCGTGCCCCCCGTTTCCCGTGTTCTGCTGCCCGCGGCCAGTAGCCCGTGTTCTGCGTCCTGCGCCCCGTGCCCCCGTGCCCGTGCCCGTGCCCGCGTCCGCGTCCACGTGTTCCGCGTTTTGCGTCCTGCGCCCCACGCCCGCGTCTTCCGTGTTCCGCGCCCCGCACCCCGCGCCTGCGCCCGTGCCCGTGCCCCCGTCT
>NZ_NFIO01000006.1:0-152411 GCF_002159425.1 Alistipes sp. An31A | reverse complement strand
CCCCCCCTCGTGCCCGCCGCGCTTCCGTCGGCCCCCGCTGCCGTGATTTTTCGGGCCGCCGCACCCCGATTCCGAAACAAAAGCGTATCTTTATCCCCGTATTGTGCGCCCCCGGCCCGCCAATGGCCCCGGCCCGCCGACCCGCCCCGGCCTTTGCCGCTGCCTCCGCGCGGAGCCCTCCGGCGGCCGCTCCGGCCCCCGCCGGGTCCCCGGGCGCACCCCGACCTTCGACCCATGAAGAACAGACCGATTTTCACCTTCGACGACGCCCGCCGGCAGACCGCCCCCGTCGCCTTCATGACGATGCTCAAGCCCGCCGGCTCGAGCTGCAACCTCGACTGCAGCTACTGCTACTATCTGGACAAGGCGGCGCAGTACGGCGGCCGTCAGGCGGTGATGAGCGACGAGCTGCTCGAACGCTACATCCGCCAGTACATCGAGGCCAACGATGTCCCCGTCGTGCAGTTCTGCTGGCACGGGGGCGAGCCGCTGCTGCTCGGCATTGACTTCTACCGCCGCGCCCTGGAGCTTCAGCGGCGCTATGCCGACGGCAAGCGCATCGAGAATACGCTCCAGACCAACGGCACGCTGGTCGACGAGCGGTGGTGCGCCCTCTTTGCCGAGAACCGCTTCCTGGTGGGACTCTCGCTCGACGGGCCGCGCGACATCCACGACGCCTTTCGCCGCACGAAGGGGGGCGAGCCCACCTTCGACCGCGTGATGCAGTGCGTCGAGCTCTTTCGCCGCACGGGGGTCGAGTTCAACACGCTGAGCGTCGTGAACAGCCGCTCGGAGGGGCGCGGCGCCGAAATCTACCGCTTCTTCCGCGACGAGGTCCGGAGCCGCTACATGCAGTTCCTGCCCGCCGTCGAGCATGTGGTCGACCTTCCCGGCGCGCGGCGGCCGCTCATCGTGCCGCCCGAGCGCGAGGGGGCGCGGCTGGCCGAGTGGTCGGTCTCGGCGCGCGGCTACGGCGACTTCCTGTGCGACGTCTTCGACGAGTGGGTGGTGCGCGACGTGGGGCAGTGCTTCGTCCAGATGTTCGACGCCACGCTGGCGCAGTGGTGCGGCGTGCAGCCGGGCGTCTGCTCGATGTGCGAGACCTGCGGCGATGCGCTGGTGGTCGAACACAACGGCGACGTCTATTCGTGCGACCACTTCGTCTACCCCCGCTACCTGCTGGGCAACATCCGCGAGCAGACGCTCGCCGAAATCTACCGCTCGCCGCAGCGGCGCGAATTCGGGCTGGCCAAGCGCAACACGCTGCCGCGCGAATGCCTCCGCTGCCGCTACTGGTTCGCCTGCCGGGGCGAGTGCCCCAAGCACCGCTTCGAGCGGGGCAGCGACGGCTATCCGCGCAACTCGCTCTGCGAGGGGCTGCAGCGCTACTTCCGCCATGTGGAGCCCTACATGGAGCAGATGCGCGACCTGCTGGCCCGGCAGCAGCCGCCCGCCTGGGTGATGCCCTTCGCCCGCCGGCGCATGGGGCTGCTGTAGGCGCCGCCGCGGCTGAGGGGGTTGCTGTTGAGGTGCCGTTGCGTGGGGGCGCGCCTGCCTGCCTGCCCGCCTGCCCGCCTGCCCGCCTGCCCGCCTGCCCGCCTGTTCGCCCTGCCGTCGAGCCGTACAAAAAAAGAGACGGCCCGCAGCGAATTGTGCGATTCGTTGCGGGCCGCTTGTCTGTGGTGCGGGGCCGGACGGGGGCTGCCGGTCGGGCCTTGTGTGCTGAGCGGGCGATGGTTCTGCCCCTCGGCAGCCGGGCGGTCAGAGGTTGAGGCGGTTGCCCTCGGCGAAGCGGGCGTCGAGGATGAGCTGCGCCTCGGTGAAGAGCTCCTCCTCGTCGAGCGTGCCGCTCAGCGCGTAGAAGCGGCTCTGCGTCGAGCCGTACTGGAGCATGGTCGCCATGCTGCACCCCTCCACGCCGCAGACGATGACCGCATCAATCTGCTCCTCGTGGCGCAGCAGGGCGTTGTAGAGTTCGAGCCGCTGCCGGTTGGAGGCGGCCCGCATGAGCGGGAGCAGCGCCCCCGTGCCGCCGTCGGCAAACTGGTCGGGGTGCTCGATGATGCGCAGGGCGTAGTGGCGGGCGAGCCGGTGTGTCGTCGCCTCGGGAAATCCATAGAGTACGATGTTCATGGCGTGTCGTTTTTTTGAAAAAAAGGCGCGGCGGCTACTAATCTCTCTCTTTTGCTTGTACCTGATGACCTGTTATTATGGCAGACAACGAAGTCGCTGGGTGCCGCGCCTTTTTATGGGTGTGACGGATAAGAACGTTGCGACCGGTTTCCCGATGCGGAGCCTGGCGTGCGTCCGGAGGTTTTCCAGGGGCAGGGAGCTCGTACCGCTCCGGGAGCTTGTGCCGTGCAAGGAGCTCGTGCCGCTTCAGAGGCCTTGTGCCGGTCGGGACAGGAGTCTGTACGGTGCCCCTTCTGCGGTGGTGCGCCCCTGTTGCGGGTCTCTTCCCGGCGGTGCACCCCTTCTCGTGCGATGCGCCTTTGTCTGCGGTGCGCGGTCTGCCGGATATAATCCCGGCCCGACCTCCTGTCCGGCCTCCTGCCCGACCTCCTGTCCGGCCCTCTGTTGGCCCTTCTCTCCGGCCGCCGGCAGCCTCGGGCGGGTGCGGCAACGGGGGAGACGTATGCCTGCAACGGCATCCGCAGGGCGGAACGGGGCGCAGCGCCGCGTCAGCTCTTCATCCTGGTGAAACACTTCCGAAATCGAACGGCCATCCCACGGGCGAGTCCGATGTCGAATCGATTTGGCAGGTCTTCTGACTGGCTCCTGTTCCGAAGCCTTCCCGGCACGCGGCCAGTGGCTGAGATGTTCGGAATGTTGCGGAGCTTCACAGCAGCGGGACTGTCCGGGAATTGCACCCGGTTCCCTTTTCATCCTCGCCTCCGAAAGGGGGCGTCGGAACCAAATCTTCGGGAACAAATATAGCGGATAAATCCGAAAAACGAAGCATCGCGGGCAAAAAAAATTCGTCCGGCGCACCGGGAGAGCCCTCTGTCGGCTATTTTTGCGCCATGGAACAGACGCTTCGCTACCGCGCCGAGGATTTCTCGGCGACGCTCCCCCTGGCCGACTACCTGGCCCGCTTCCGCGATGCCGCACGCATCGGCGGCTACTGCCGCAGCTGCCCCCGCTACGGGGCCACATGGGCCTGCCCGCCCTTCGAATTCGAGGTCGAATCGCTCTTCGAGGGGCGCACCACGGCGCTCATCATCGCCACGCGCATCACCCCCGCCGAGGCGGGTGCGCCCCTCGCCGCGGCGCGCGAGGTGATTCGCCCCGAGCGGCTGCGGCTTGAACGGCAGCTGCTCGAACTCGAGCATCGGGTCGGCGGCCGTGCCTTCACCTGCGTGGGGGAGTGCTTCGCCTGCCCCGGCGAGCCCTGCACCCGCCCCGAGGGGCTGCCGTGCCGCCATCCCGAACGGGTGCGCCCCTCGCTCGAGGCGTGCGGATTCGACCTGGAGCGCACCGCCTCCGAGCTCTTCGGCATCGAGATGCGCTGGGGACGCAACGGCCTCCTGCCCGAATACCTGACGCTTGTCTGCGGGCTCTTCCACAGCCAGCCCGCCGACGCCGTGCGCTGGTAGGCGCCGCCCGCGGCCGCCTGCCGCCGGAGCGCTTCGTCCCGCCCGCTACGCTGTCCTGCCTGTCGGCTCTCCGTCTGCGGCCGGCCGTTTTCGCCGGGTCCCGCCCCTGCTGCCCGCTGCGGGTTTCTCTCCGTTTCTGCCGCGCGCAGCATCGCCGCATCGTTGCCCTTGCGAAATGCCTGATTCGGAAGAAAATGCGCCCCGGCCGCCGAAAAGGGGCCGCCCGGCGCTCCGTTTCGCAAAAAAAGCATATCTTTGCCCCCAGACCGTCCGTGCGATGCGTAAACGACTGAAAAACATAGGCGCCCTGCTGCTTCTGGTACTCTTTGCCGGGTACTGGAGCTGCGTGACGCTCTTCCCCCACGTCCACCGCATCGACGGCCTCCTCTACGTCCACTCGCACCCCTATTCGGGTCCGGCCGGCAACCCGACGCACAGCCACTCCGCGCAGCAGTTCCAACTCATCGCCCACCTCTCGCTGCTGGTCATGGCCCTCGCGACGCTCGCAGCCCTGGTCCGCCGCCCCGAGGAGCGCACCTTCCTCTTCGGACCGTTCCGCCCCGCACGCCGCTCCTTCGCACCGATGCGGAGCTGCCCGCTCCGGGCCCCTCCCTGCCTCTGAACCGGCTCCGGCCCCGCCGCCGGAGGGGAGCATCCCGCCCGCGGTGCCTCCACACCCCGTGCATACCCCGCACTACATGCCCTGCGCATGCCCCGTGCATGCCCTGACATCCCGTGCACGTTCCGTGCATCCGGGTGCGCATGTCCCGTGCATCCGGGTGCACCTTTCGGACACACCGCACCCATGCGCGCTCCCCGTTTGCGCGCCGCACCGCCGCGGCGCCCCGCCGTGCCGCACCCCTGCGGCGCGTGCAATCCGCCATTCACAACCCAACGAAACAACCCCACATGAAAAGATACCTTGCGGGAGCACTGCTCCTGCTGCTCCTTGCCGTCGCCGCGCCGCTGCGCGCCGACGAGCACCCCGCGCGTCCCGGCCGGCCGAGCGACGCCAACATCACGGGCCACGTCGTCGACGCCCGCACGGGCGAGCACCTGGCCTACGCCACCGTGACCGTCGAGGGGACCACCCTCGGCCTCTCGACCGACGCCACGGGCCACTACTTCCTCAAGAACCTCCCCACGGGCAGCTTCACGCTCGTCGCCTCGTCGGTGGGCTACGGCACGGCCCGTCGGCAGGTCGAGACCGAGGCCGGCAAGACCCTCGAGGTGAACTTCAGCCTCGAGGAGGAGGCCCTCTCGGTCGACGAGGTGGTCGTCTCGGCCAGCCGCACCGAGCGCAACAAGCGCTATTCGCCCACCATCGTCTCGGTGGTCGGCGAGAAGCTCTTCGACGCCACGGCGTCGTGCAACCTGGCCGAGTCGATGAACTTCCAGTCGGGCCTGCGCGTCGAGAACAACTGCAGCAACTGCGGCACCGTGCAGCTGCGCATCAACGGCCTGGAGGGGCAGTACTCGCAGATACTGCTCGACAGCCGCCCCATCTTCAGCACGCTGGCCACGGTCTACGGCCTTGAGCAGCTCCCCGCCTCGATGATTGAGCGCGTCGAGGTGATTCGCGGCGGCGGCTCGGCCCTCTTCGGCGCCAACGCCATCGGCGGCGTGGTCAACATCATCACGCGCGAGCCGCAGCGCAACACCGTCTCGCTCTCGGGAACGACCTCCATCCTCAAGGGGGGCTCGCTCGACCTGGGGGCCTCGCTCAACGGCGCCTTCGTCTCGGACGACTATCGCGCCGGGGTCTACCTCTTCGGCATGGTGCGTGAGCGCGACGCCTACGACCGCAACGGCGACGGCTTCTCCGACATCCCGAAGCTCAACTCCGAGACGGCGGGCTTCCGCGCCTACTACAAACCCTCGGCCTATACCCGTCTGACGGCCGAGTACCACCACATCCACGAGTTCCGCCGCGGCGGCAACGCCTTCGACCAGCCGCCCCACAACGCCGACATCGCCGAGCAGCTCGACCATCAGATTGACGGCGGCGGGCTGAAGTTCGACTACTTCAGCCCCGACAACCGCCACCGGATGGGGCTCTACCTCTCGGCGCAGAACATCGACCGCAACAGCTACTACGGTGCCGGCCGCAACCCCGACGCCTACGGCGCCACGAGCGACCGCACGCTGGTGGCCGGCGCGCAGTACACCTACTCGTTCGAGCGGCTCTGGTTCTCGCCCGCCGAGCTGACGGCCGGCGTCGAGTACAACGGCAACGCGCTGCACGACCGCTACGTGGGGCTGGGGCGCGACCTGCGGCAGACGACCCACAGCACGGGCCTCTTCTTCCAGAATGAGTGGCGCAGCGACCGCTTCAGCCTGCTTGTCGGCGGGCGCCTCGACAAGCACAACCTCATGCGCAACGTCGTCTTCTCGCCCCGCGTCAACCTGCGCTACACCCCCCGCGAGGAGGTCGGCCTGCGGCTGAGCTACTCGAGCGGCTACCGCGCCCCGCAGGCCTACAACGAGGACCTGCACATCGACGCGCTCGACAACAAGGTCTCGCTCATCGAGCTGGCCCCCGGCCTGCGCCCCGAGTACTCCCACAGCGTGAGCGGCTCGCTGGACCTCTACCACAGCTTCGGTCGCGTGCAGACGAACCTGCTCGTCGAGGGCTTCTGGACGCTGCTGGACGACGTCTTCACGCTCGAGAAAATCGGCGAGAACGCCCAGGGCTACATCATCCGCGAGCGGCGCAACGGCTCGGGGGCGACCGTCGCCGGGGTGAGCGCCGAGCTGAAGGCGGGCATCCCGGGCCGCTTCGAGGTGCAGGCGGGCTACACCTTCCAGCGCAGCCGCTACACCGAGCCCGAGCGGTGGTCCGACGAGGTGACCCCGCAGCGGCGCATGTTCCGCTCGCCCGACCACTACGGCTACCTGACGGCCAGCTACACCCCGGTGCGGGCCCTCTCGCTCTCGCTCTTCGGCACCTTCATGGGACCGATGCTCGTGCAGCACAACGCCGGCTACATCGCCGCCGACACCGAGCGGATGACCCCCTCGTTCTGCGACCTGGGTGCGCGTGTGGCCTACGAGTTCCGCCTCACGCGGCAGTTGCGGCTGGAGCTGAGCGCCGGCGTGAAGAACATGTTCGACAGCTTCCAGCGCGACCTGGACCGCGGCGCCGGGAAGGATGCCGCCTACATCTACGGACCCTCGCTGCCCCGCACCTGGTTCTTCGGCGCCAAGTTCGCCCTCTGAGCGGCCGGTGCCAGGTTCGCCCTCTGTGCGGCCGCCAGGGAGCGCGGGACGTCGAGGCCATTCGGGGACTGCCGCGACGAGCGTTGCAGCTCTTTTGCGGCAGTTGTTCCGCGGCACCGGCCCTTCGTCATGCCTGTCTCCACTGCCTTTGCTTACCGGCGGAGCCGCCCCGGATGCCTGCCGTTTTTGCCGCGCCGGCCCGCCGACCACCCCTCCATCGCTTCGCCCCGGACCTTCCATGGCCCGGGGCGTTGTTGTGGGGGCGCCGCAACCCTCCCGCCCCGTCGTTCGTCCCGCCGTTCGCCCCGTTCGTCCCGCCGTTCGTCCCGCCGTTCGCCCCGTTCGTCCCGCCGCTGTCCCGCCGCTCGCCCCGCCGCCTGCTGCCGTGCCGTGGCTCCTGCCCGCCGTGCCGCCGCGGGGCGCGAACCCCGGAAAAATTGTTCCGAATGTGCCCGGTGTTTTTCAAAATCGGCACTCCAGAGCCTCATTTTTCGTGAAAATCCGCTCTTTTTTCCCGAAAGAGTGTATCTTTGCGGCCGGAAAAACGGTTGGAGAGAATGCGCGGTCTGTTGCGAAATACATTGTGGCTCTGGATGTTCATGCTGCTGGGCAGCACGAATCTCCTCCTCGCACGAAGCGATGCGGAGCCCCTCCCCTCCCTCCGTCCGATGGCCCTCGTCTCGTGCTCCGACACCGCCCCGGGCGCTGTCGGCGAGCTGCTTCCCGCACACGAAGAGTCGCTCCTCGCACCCCGTCTCCAGGGTGCGCTTCCCGCCGAGACCTCCGTCACCCACACCGACCACAAGAGCCTGCAGGCACTCCGCCTTGCCGGCGACCGCGCGCGTCTGCGGAGCATCGCGTGCGGCAACACCGCCGCCGCCGTCGAGGCGGCCGCTCCGTTCCGACCTTCCGACTACTACGTCTTTACCCTGAGGCGCATCCTCGTCTGACGCCTTGAATCTTCCCTGCAGCCCTCCCCGCCGGACGGCTGCATGCGACGGTCCCGCCCCAGCGGTGCGGCCGTCCGCTCCGCATGGGCGGAGCCGAAGCGCTTTTGCAACGAATTTACCGGATGCCCGGCCGCGTGCCGGCGCACTCCGCCAACATTCTAAAAACGTTCGTCTTATGTATTTTACCTTGCTGGTTGTCGTCATCCTCACGGCCATTGCGCTGGTCGCCGTGGCGTTGGGTGTGGCCCGGGCCATCGCTCCCCGGTCGTACAACCCCCAGAAGGGCGAAGCCTACGAGTGCGGTATTCCCACCCGGGGCAAGTCGTGGATGCAGTTCAAGGTGGGTTACTACCTCTTTGCCATCCTCTTTCTGATGTTCGACGTCGAGACGGTCTTCCTCTTCTCGTGGGCCGTCGTCGTCCAGGACCTGGGCATCTACGGTCTGGTGAGCATCCTCTTCTTCTTGTTGATTTTGGTTTTGGGCCTGGCCTACGCCTGGCGGAAAGGAGCACTCGAATGGAAATAAGGAAGCCTGAGATAAAGTCGATGCGCTACGAGGATTTCAACGACAACGAATACCTCGAGCGGATGGTGCAGGAGTTGCGCGGCAACGGCACCAACGTCGTGGTGGGATGCCTCGACGATGTGATTGAGTGGGGTCGCAGCAACAGCCTCTGGCCGCTGACGTTCGCCACGAGCTGCTGCGGCATCGAGTTCATGGCCGTGGGCGCCGCGCGCTACGATTTTGCCCGGTTCGGGTTTGAAGTGGCCCGCGCCTCCCCGCGTCAGGCCGACTTCATCATGGTGGCCGGCACCATCACCCACAAGATGGCCCCGGTGCTCAAGCGCCTCTACGACCAGATGGCCGACCCCAAGTATGTGATTGCCGTGGGGGGCTGCGCCATCAGCGGCGGACCCTTCAAGAAGTCCTACCACGTGGTCAAGGGCGTCGACGAAATCCTGCCCGTCGACGTCTACATCCCGGGCTGCCCGCCCCGTCCCGAGGCGATGCTCTACGGACTGATGCAGCTGCAGCGCAAGGTGCGCCTGCAGCGCTTCTTCGGCGGCGTCAACAAGCAGATTGACCGCAAGGAGTACGAGCGGCTGCTGCAGCGCGACCTCACGGCCGAGCGCAACGAGCTCAACGTCGAAGTGCAATCCCAACCTCAAGAAGAAAACAAGAAGTGAAAGAGAATATGACGCTCAACGAAAAAATAACGGCCTGGGAGCCTGCGGCCGTCTGGTCCGACAAGGGCGACGGCCTCTACACCGTTCCCGCGGAGCGGTTCCACGACCTCGCCTCGCGGCTCCGTCACGAGGCGGGATTTGACTTCCTGCGCAGCCTCACGGGTGTCGACTGGGGCGAGGAGGGCATCGGCGCGGTCTATCACCTCGAATCGACCTCGACGGGCGAGAATGTCGTGCTGCGCACGCTCACGCCCGACCGCACGCAGGGGGTGCTCCCCTCGGTGTGCGACCTGTGGAAGGGTGCCGAGTTCAACGAACGCGAGGTCTTCGACTACTTCGGCATCCGCTTCCTGAACCACCCCGACATGCGGCGCCTCTACCTGCGTGACGACTGGGTGGGCCACCCCCTGCGCAAGGACTACGACGAGTCGCTCAACCCGCTGCGCATGAGCAACGAGGTCTCGCGCGACAGCACCGCCACGTTCGAGCTGATGCCCGACGGCAGCTTCATCCGCAAGCGCAGCCTCCTGTTCGAGGAGGGCGAGTATGTCATCAACATCGGTCCCCAGCACCCCGCCACGCACGGCGTGCTGCGCTTCCGCGTCTCGCTCGAGGGTGAGATTATCCGCAAGCTCGACGTCCACTGCGGCTACATCCACCGCGGCATCGAGAAGATGTGCGAGAGCCTGACCTACCCCCAGACGCTGGCGCTGACCGACCGCCTCGACTACCTCGGGGCCTCGCAGAACCGCCACGCCCTCTGCATGTGCATCGAGAAGGGTCTGGGCGTCGAGGTGACGGAGCGCGTGCAGTACATCCGCACCATCATGGACGAGCTGCAGCGCATCGACTCGCACCTGCTCTTCTTCTCCTGCCTCTGCATGGACATGGGCGCCCTGACGGCCTTCTTCTACGGCTTCCGCGACCGCGAGAAGGTGCTCGACATCCTCGAGGAGACGACGGGCGGCCGTCTGATTCAGTGCTACAACACCATCGGCGGCGTGCAGGCCGACATCCATCCCAACTTCGTGCGCCGCGTCAAGGAGCTCATCACCTACCTGCGCCCCATGCTGCGCGAGTACCACGAGGTCTTCACCGGCAACGTCATCGCGCAGGAGCGTCTGAAGGGCGTGGGCGTGCTGACGCGCCGCGACGCCATCTCGTTCGGCGCTACGGGCGGTACGGGCCGCGCCGCCGGCTGGGCCTGCGACGTGCGCAAGCGCCATCCCTATGCCGTCTACGACAAGGTCGACTTCGACGAGGTGCTCTTCACCGAGGGCGACTGCATGGCGCGCTACATGGTCCGCATGCACGAGATTGAGCAGAGCATGCGCATCATCGAGCAGCTCATCGACAACATTCCCGAGGGCGACTACCAGCTCAAGATGAAGCCCGTCATCCGCATCCCCGAAGGCACCTACTACTCGGCCGTCGAGGGGAGCCGCGGCGAGTTCGGCGTCTTCATCGAGAGCCACGGCGACAAGTCGCCCTACCGCATGAAGTTCCGCTCGACGGGCCTCCCGCTGGTATCCTGCATGGAGACCATCGCGCGCGGAGCGAAAATCGCCGACCTGATTGCCATCGGCGGCACGGTGGACTACGTGGTGCCCGATATCGACCGATAAAGTTAACGCAGAAAGTGAAAATAAGCCATGTTTGATTTCAGTATCGTAACTTCCTGGGTCCACGGGCTGCTGACCTCGTTCATGCCCCTGGGACTGGCAATCTTCATCGAGTGTGTCATCGTGGGAGTCTTCCTGCTGGTGATGTACGCGGTGATTGCCGTGCTGATGATTTTCATGGAGCGCAAGGTCTGCGCCGCCTTCCAGTGCCGACTGGGCCCGGTGCGCGTGGGGCCGTGGGGAACGCTGCAGCTCGTCTGCGACATCCTCAAGATGCTCACCAAGGAGATTATCACCATCCGTCACGCCGACAAGTTCCTCTACAACCTCGCCCCCTACCTGGTCATCCTGGCCTCGGTGCTCGCCTTCTCGTGCCTGCCCATCAACCGCGGCATGGAGGTGCTCGACTTCAACGTGGGCGTCTTCTTCATGATGGCCGCCTCGTCCATCGGCGTGGTGGGCATCCTGCTGGCGGGGTGGAGCTCCAACAACAAGTATTCGCTCATCGGCGCCATGCGCAGCGGCGCGCAGATGATTTCCTACGAACTCTCCATCGGCCTCTCGATTCTGACCATCGTCGTGCTGACCGATACGATGCAGTTCTCCGAGATTGTCGAGCGTCAGGCCGACTGCTGGTTCATCTTCAAGGGCCACCTGCCCGCCTTCGTGGCCTTCGTCATCTACCTCATCGCCGGCAACGCCGAGGTCAACCGCGGCCCGTTCGACCTGCCGGAGGCCGAGTCGGAGCTGACGGCCGGCTACCACACCGAGTATTCGGGCATGCACTTCGGCCTGTTCTACGTGGCCGAGTTCGTCAACCTCTTCATCATCGCGGGCGTTGCGGCCACCATCTTCCTCGGAGGGTGGATGCCGCTCCACATCGCCGGCTGGGAGGGCTTCAACACGGTGATGGACTACATCCCGGGCTTCGTCTGGTTCTTCGGCAAGGCCTTCTTCGTGGTGTGGCTGCTCATGTGGATTAAGTGGACCTTCCCCCGCCTGCGCATCGACCAGATTCTGACGCTCGAGTGGAAGTATCTGGTACCCATCGGACTGGTCAACCTGCTGCTGATGGTTCTCGTCGTCGTATTCAAACTGCATTTCTGATTATGAGCAACTATATCAAAGGTCTTATCCACGGCGTGGGGAGCCTGCTGACGGGCCTCAAGGTGACCGGACGCGAGTTCTTCACCCCGAAGGTCACCGAGCAGTACCCCGAAAACAGGGCTACGCTGCGCATGTTCGACCGCTACTGCGGCGAGCTGACCATGCCCCACGATGCCGAGGGCCACAACCGCTGCATCGCCTGCGGTCTCTGCCAGGCGGCCTGCCCCAACGGCACGATTCACATCACCACCGAGATGGTGACCGACCCCGAAACGGGCAAGAGCCGCCGCCGGCTGGTGCGCTACGAGTACGACCTGGGGTCGTGCATGTTCTGCCACCTGTGCGTCAACGCCTGCCCGCACGACGCCATCCGCTTCTCGACGGCCTTCGAGCATGCGGTCTACACGCGCGAAAAACTGGTAAAAACCCTGAACAAGCAATAAGCCATGGAGATAACACTCGAACTCATCGTCTTCATCGTGCTGGCGCTCTTCACGACCGTCAGCGCGCTGCTGGCCGTAACGACGCACCGCATCCTGCGCGCGGCGACCTACCTGCTGTTCGTGCTCTTCGGTACGGCGGGTATCTATTTCCAGCTCAACTACTCGTTCCTGGGTGCCGTGCAGCTGCTCATCTACGCGGGCGGCATCACCGTGCTCTACGTCTTCTCGATTCTGCTCACCTCGAGCGAGGGCGACAAGGCCGAGGACCAGAAGGGCTACAAGCTCTTCGTCGGACTGGCCGCGACGCTCTTCAGCCTGGGCGTCTGCCTCTACGTGACGCTGCGCCACGACTTCCGTCCCGAGCACTTCGTCCACGGCGAGCTGCACGTGAGCGAAATCGGCCATACGCTGATGAGCACCGCGAAGTACGGCTACGCCCTCCCGTTCGAGGTCATCAGCATCCTGCTGCTGGCCTGCATCGTGGGCGGCATCCTCATCGCCCGCAAACGTTAAACTCCAAAGCCTGCGACTATGATACACATGGAATATTACCTCATCCTCTCGACCATCATGATGTTCGTGGGGCTGTACGGTTTCGTCACGCGGCGCAACCTGCTGGCGATGCTCATCTCGGTCGAGCTGATTCTCAACTCGGTCGACATCAACTTCGTGGTCTTCAACCGCTTCCTCTTTCCGGAGCACCTCGAGGGCTTCTTCTTCACGCTCTTTGCCATCGGCATCAGCGCGGCCGAGACGGCCGTGGCCATCGCCATCATCATCAACATCTACCGCAACATCCGCAACATCCGCGTCAAGAGCCTGCGCGAAATGAAGTGGTAAGCGCACCGAAAAACGTCTTCCTATGGAATATACGATTCTCATCCTGCTGCTTCCGCTGCTGAGCTTCCTCTTCCTGGGGCTCTTCGGCATGAAGCTCAAACCCGCCGCCGCGGGGGCCGTCGGAACGGCCGTGGTGGCCGTCGTGGCGCTGGTGAGCTACTGGACGGCCGCCGTCTACTTCGGCGCCGGCCGCGATGCCGCGGGCCTCTATCCGACCCTCATCGCGTGGAACAGCGTCTGGCTCCCCATCAGCGAGACGCTGCACATCGACCTGGGCGTGCTGCTGGACCCCATCTCGGTGATGATGCTCGTCGTCATATCGACCGTCTCGCTCATGGTCCACATCTACTCGTTCGGCTACATGAAGGGCGAGCGGGGCTTCCAGCGCTACTACGCCTTCCTGTCGCTCTTCACCATGAGCATGATGGGTCTGGTCGTGGCGACGAACATCTTCCAGATGTACATCTTCTGGGAGCTGGTGGGCGTCAGCTCCTACCTGCTCATCGGCTTCTACTATACGAAGCCCGAGGCGATTGCCGCCTCGAAGAAGGCCTTCATCGTGACGCGCTTCGCCGACCTGGGCTTCCTCATCGGCATCCTCGTCTACGGCTACTACGCCGGCACCTTCTCCTTCACGCCCGACGCGCGGCTGCTCGCCTCGGCCGGCGTGATGATACCTCTGGCACTGGGGCTGATGTTCGTCGGCGGCGCCGGCAAGAGCGCCATGTTCCCGCTCCACATCTGGCTGCCCGACGCCATGGAGGGCCCGACGCCCGTCTCGGCGCTCATCCACGCCGCGACGATGGTCGTTGCGGGCGTCTACCTGGTGGCGCGCATGTTCCCCCTCTTTGTGGGCTACGCCCCCGAAGTGCTCCACTGGACGGCCTACGTCGGCGCCTTCACGGCCCTCTACGCCGCCGCGGTGGCCTGCGTGCAGAGCGACATCAAGCGTGTGCTGGCCTTCAGTACCATCTCCCAGATCGGCTTCATGATTGTGGCGCTGGGCGTCTGCACCTCGGCCGACCCCCACGCCGGAGGTCTGGGCTACATGGCCTCGATGTTCCACCTCTTCACCCACGCCATGTTCAAGGCGCTGCTCTTCCTCGGCGCCGGCTGCATCATCCACGCCGTCCACTCCAACGAGATGTCGGCCATGGGCGGCCTGCGGCACTACATGCCCCTGACGCACGTGACCTTCCTGGTGGCCTGCCTGGCCATCGCCGGCATCTGGCCCCTGAGCGGCTTCTTTTCGAAGGATGAAATCCTCTCGGCCTGCTTCGCCTTCAGCCCCGTGATGGGCTGGGTGATGACCCTCATCGCCGGCATGACGGCCTTCTACATGTTCCGCCTCTACTACGGCATCTTCTGGGGCCGCGAGAACCGCGAGCTCCACGCCGCCCACACGCCCCACGAGGCCCCCTGGACGATGACCCTGCCGCTGGTGGTGCTCGGCGCCGTGACGCTCGTTGCGGGCTGGCTCCCCTTCGGACACTTCGTCTCCTCCAACGGCACGTCGTACGACATCCACATCGAGGGGAGCGTCGCCGCGCTGAGCCTCTGCGTGGCCCTCGCGGGCATCGCGCTGGCCACCTGGATGTACGCCCGCGAGAAGCAGCCCGTGGCCGACCGCCTGGCCGACCGCTTTGCGGGGCTCCACCGCGCGGCCTACCACCGCTTCTACATCGACGAGGTCTACCAGTTCATCACCCACCGCATCATCTTCGGCTGCATCTCGACCCCCATCGCCTGGTTCGACCGCCACGTGGTCGACGGCTTCCTCAACCTGCTGGCCACGGCGACGCAGAGCGCCTCGTGGGCCATCCGCGAGATGCAGAGCGGCAGCGTGCAGCGCTACTGCATCTGGTTCCTCGGCGGCGCGATGGGCTTCACGCTGCTCCTGTTGTTAATCTGCTAAAACGAGTCGCACTATGAATATGTTATCCCTGTTCCCCGCCATCCCGCTGCTCATGATGCTGGGCCTCTGGCTCTCGAAGAGCACGCGGCAGATTCATGCCGTCATGGTGACGGGCGCCTCGCTGCTCCTGGCGCTGGCCGTGCTGCTGGTCTTCCGCTACCTCGGACTGAGGGAGGCGGGCGAGAGCGCCGCCATGCTCTTCACGGAGAGCCACGTCTGGTATGCGCCGCTCAACATCCACTATGCGGTGGGCGTCGACGGCATCTCGGTGGCCATGCTGCTGCTCTCGGCCATCATCGTCTTCACGGGCACCTTCGCCTCGTGGCAGATGAAGGACCAGGTCAAGGAGTACTTCCTCTGGTACTGCCTGCTGAGCGTCGGCGTCTTCGGATTCTTCATCTCGGTCGACCTCTTCACGATGTTCCTCTTCTACGAGGTGGCGCTCATCCCCATGTACCTGCTCATCGGCGTCTGGGGCAGCGGCCGCAAGGAGTACTCGGCCATGAAGCTCACGCTGATGCTCATGGGCGGCTCGGCGCTGCTGCTCATCGGCATCCTGGGCATCTACTTCGGCTCGGGCGCCACGACGATGAACATCGAGGAGATTGCCGCGCTGCACAACATCCCCCTCTCGCTGCAGCGCATCTGGTTCCCGCTCGTCTTCGTGGGCTTCGGTGTGCTGGGGGCCCTCTTCCCCTTCCATACGTGGAGCCCCGACGGCCACGCCTCGGCCCCGACGGCCGTCTCGATGCTTCACGCCGGCGTGCTGATGAAGCTGGGCGGCTACGGCTGCTTCCGCGTGGCGATGTACCTGCTGCCCGACGCGGCGCAGGAGCTGAGCTGGATATTCATCATCCTGACCACCATCTCGGTGGTCTACGGCGCCTTCTCGGCCTGCGTACAGACCGACCTGAAGTACATCAACGCCTACTCGTCCGTCTCGCACTGCGGACTGGTGCTCTTCGCCATCCTGATGATGAACACCACGGCCTCGACCGGCGCCATTCTCCAGATGCTGAGCCACGGTCTGATGACGGCCCTCTTCTTCGCCCTCATCGGCATGATTTACGGCCGCACCCATACGCGTGACGTCCGCCAGCTGCGCGGTCTGATGCGCGTGATGCCCTTCCTGGCCGTGGGCTACGTCATCGCCGGTCTGGCCAACCTCGGACTGCCGGGTCTGAGCGGCTTCGTGGCCGAGATGACCATCTTCAACGGCGCCTTCATGCACGACGACACCTTCCACCGCGTGGTGACCGTCATCGCCTGCACCTCGATTGTCATCACGGCGGTCTACATCCTGCGCGTCATCGGCCGCATCCTCTACGGCACGTGCGAGAACCCCGAACATCTGAAGCTCTCCGACGCCACGTGGGACGAGCGTGTGGCGGTCATCTGCCTCATCGTCGCCGTGGCCGGTCTGGGACTGGCGCCGATGTGGGTCAGCGACATGCTCCGCTCGAGCGTCTCGGAAATCGTAGCGCACCTAATCAACTAAGTCGTTTATGGAATACAGCAACATATTCACCTACATGCAGGCCGAGCTCTCGCTCATCGCGGTCATCGTCCTGCTCTTCTTGTACGACCTGATTGCCGGTGAGCGCGGCCGCCGCCACTTCGCTGCGGTAGCCTGCTCGCTGCTCACCCTCTCCATCCTGCTCAACATCGTTCCCCGCGGGGAGTCGTGCGACCTCTTCGGCGGGATGTTCCGCTACGTGCCCATGCACACGGTCATCAAGAGCGTCCTTGCAATCGGCGCTCTGGTGGTCTGCATGCAGGCCACCACGTGGCTGCGGCGCGAGGATACGGCCCACAAGCAGGGCGAGTTCTACGTGCTGACGCTCTCGACGCTGCTGGGCATGTACTTCATGATTGGCGCGGCCAACTTCCTGCTCTTCTTCATCGGGCTCGAGCTGGCCTCGGTGCCGATGGCCTGCCTGGTCGCCTTCGACAAGTACAAGCACTACTCGGCCGAGGCGGGTGCCAAATACATCCTCTGCGCCCTCTTCTCGAGCGGTCTGATGCTCTACGGCATCTCGTTCCTCTACGGCACCACCGGCACGCTCTACTTCGACGACATGGTGCCCCTCATCACCGGCTCGCCGCTTCAGATTATGGCGCTGGTCTTCTTCTTCGCCGGTCTGGGCTTCAAGCTCTCGCTCGTGCCCTTCCACCTCTGGACGGCCGACACCTACCAGGGAGCCCCCACGGCAGTGACCTCCTACCTCTCGGTGGTCTCGAAGGGTGCCGCGTCCTTCGTGCTGATGGCCATTCTCGTGAAGGTCTTCGCCCCGATGCTCCACGAGTGGCGGACGCTGCTCTTCTGGGTCATCATCCTCAGCATCACGGTGGCCAACCTCTTCGCCATCCGGCAGCAGGACCTCAAGCGCTTCATGGCCTTCTCCTCCATCTCGCAGGCGGGCTACATCATGCTGGGCGTCATCGGAGGCACGGCCTTCGGCATGGCCTCGCTGGTCTTCTACGTGCTGGTCTACCTGGCGGCCAACCTGGCCGTCTTCGGGGTCATCTCGGCCGTGGAGCAGCACAGCGGCAAGGTGCTGCGTGAGGACTACAACGGCCTCTACCGCACCAATCCGCGCCTTACGCTGGTCATGACGCTGGGACTCTTCTCGCTGGCGGGCATTCCCCCCTTCGCGGGCTTCTTCTCGAAGTTCTTCATCTTCGCCGCCGCCTTCCGCGAGGGCTTCTACGTGCTGGTCTTCATCGCGCTGCTCAACACGGTCATCTCGCTCTACTACTACCTGCTGGTGGTCAAGGCGATGTACATCGTCCCCAACGAGCGCCCCATCGCAACGTTCCGCAGCGACGGCTATACGCGCGCGGCGCTGGTGCTCTGCCTGGCGGGCGTGCTGCTGCTGGGTCTGGTGAGCGCCGTCTACGATGGCATCGGGCTGCACGCCTTCGGCATGTAGGCGCCCGAGCCTGTGCGTCCCGCGTCTGAGCCTGCGTTTTGCCCCCGCTCCCGCGTTTTGCCCCCGCTCCGGCCACCCCTGCGTCGGCCTCTTCCGCCCGCATGCGCGGCCGTTCGGGCCCGGCAAACCGACAACAAACCGACAACGGAAAACCCCCGGCATGGTTCCATGCCGGGGGTTTTCGTCTTTGTCTGCGGCCTTCCGCCCGGGGTCAACCGGAGGCGGGGTGCCGCGGCGCCGCATCAATAGTCGGCGTCGGTCAGGTCGTTGGTCTCCGAGCCCGAGTATTTGGTCATCGGACCCTCCCACTCGATGAGTACGGTGCTCTGCGTACCCTCCTTGGTGGAGGAGTAGTTGCTGAAGCGGCCGTAGTCAACCATGCGGAAGGTGATTTTCCACGTCTTGTCGTCGTTCTTGACAACGGTCACCTTCACGTCGTCCGGGCAGCGGTAGGTCCAGCTGCCGAACATCTGGTAGTTCTCGAAGTACTCGGTGAGGTAGAGCTTGTCCTTTTCGGTCTTGTACTTGAAGTTCCAGTGGAGCTCCTCGTCGCCCGACGCCAGGTCGAGTTCGCCGTCGGTCGGAACGGCCGACGCGCTGAGCATCAGCTGCGGGATGGTGTAGGTGTCGGTGATGCTCGTCGTCTCCCCGCCCGCAGGACGGAAGTAGAAGAAGTAGGCGTCGAAGGTCGCGCCGCCATATGCCGGGTCACCGCCGCGCAGCTTGTAGTTCTTCTGCATGCGCATCTCGACCGAAATCAAATCCTTGTCCACATGGGTGGTCGTACCGTCGGCCGCCGTGAGGGTGAAGTGCGAACGGAAGGGGGCCACGGGGGTCATGTCGGGCTCCTGGCTCATCGGCGTGGTGACACCCGACCACTCACCCTCGAGCTTCGGCCCGTCGGGGAAGGTCACCTCGAAGCTCAGATAGAGCTTCTTGCCGTCGCTCGTGCGGGCGACGGTGAGCGAACCGCTCATCCCCTCGCTGACCTTCGAGTTGTCGTAGGTCTTGTAGGCCTCGTAGTCGAAAATCCGGGCGCGGAATGCCGAGATGTCGAACGTGCCGCCCTGGAGCTGTTTGGCCGTGAGGGTCAGCGCTGCGGCGTAGTGGCCCTGCTGGAGCTCCTCGGGCTCTGCGGCATCGACCTGGCCGAAGAGCAGGACGTTCGAGACGCCCGTGGTGGCGAAAATCTTCGTCAGCGCCTTCTCCTCGGCATTGCCCGCCTCGGTGACGCGGATGAAGTCGGCGCTCTCGAAGCCCTCGCTGAAGCCGCCTTCATAGTCGGCGCGCAGCCGTCGGCCGCTCTGCTCGGCATCGAGCGTGAGGGTCAGTTTGCCCTGGGCGTTGATTCCAATATGGAGGGTTCCGGTCGTTTCCTGGCTGCTGGTGAAGCCGCCGCAGCTGACCTTTACCTTCGACGGGTCGGCCGTCGAGAGGTCAATCTCCGAGGCATCGATGCCGTCGCTCAGCACCACCGTCAGGCCGTCGGCCCCCTCGGTGGGCTCCGTCAGCCCGGTGCGGGCATAGAAGGTGTAGGTGGTAGTCCCCTTGGCGGGAGCCTTCCATACGATGGCGCTGCCGATGGAGGTGGGTACCTCGTCGAGCTCGTACTCGTTCTCGAGCACGGGCAGCGTCGCCTTGTTGCAGGTGCCGTCGTAGCCGGCGCGCAGCGTGCGGCCGTCGGAGTGTTGGAGCTCAATGACGAGCTTCAGCGCGGCCGAAGCCTCCGTGTAGCCCACCTCGAGCGAGAGCGACTTGACGGCGAACATCGTGTGTTCGTTGACCGTCAGACCGCCGTACGCGAACTCGAAATTGTCGGCATCGGGGTAAATCTTCCCCTTGGGGTCGGCCACCGTCACACGCAGGTAGTCGCCCGCGGCCTCCATCTCCTCCATGCCGGTGATGCCCGACGTGGGCGAGAGGTAGAAGGCATAGTTGTCGTTGTCGTCCATCTCGTAGATGGCCGAACGTATCTCGACGGGGTTTGCTCCGTTGAGCTCAATCTGGTTGTTCAACGCTACGGGCGGCGGCGCGGTTGTACCCTCGTCGTTGTCGTCCGTGCAGGCCGCGAAACTTCCTGCAGCCAGTAATGCTACGCTCCATGTCAGGACGCGGAGTCCCGACCAGTAACTGCTTTTCATGCTGTATTGTTTTTGGGGGTGAAAAAGGGAGTGCGGGTGCGGACGACATCCGCACTCCCCGAAAGGGTTTCTCGTATGGAATGCTAACGGAAGCGGACGCGCTCGACGGGTCTGCGGTCAAGCGGCAGGGTCACGTAGTCGCGCAGCCCCTCGACGGGCTTCATGTGGCGGAGCGTCTGCTGCTCGGCCTTCACCGAGGCGCTGTCCGACTCATCGCCGCCGGCACTGCCGCTCGATGCGGAGTCTTCCTCATCGAAGTGCTTGCCCGAGTCGGCCACCGGCGTGTCGGAGCCGCCCAGTACGACCGGTCCGGTCCACGAGCCGGTAATCTTGTGGTGCAGCACATCCTCGCCGTTGACTTCGAAGGTGTACCAGTTGTCGCCGCCGTCGGCCTTCGTGATGGTGACGGTGCCTTCGTAGAGGCTTGCGTAACCGGTCATCGAGGGGATGTTGAGCCAGCCGTTCTGTACCATGTAGTTGGGGTCATTGTAGTAGCGGGGCTTGCCGTTGCCGATAGCGCTGGAGATGTAGAGCCAGCGGGTGCCGATATGGTCCGTGGCCTGGTAGCCGCGGTAGCAGGCTCCGGGCTGGAGCGTGTTCAGGTAGCGGTTACGCGTGATGGTGTAGGTACCCGTCGTAATCTTGTCCTGGTCGCCCGGCTCGACGAGCAGGTCGAGGCGGATGATGTCACCCTCGTGGAGTTTGCCCGGGTCGACGTATTCGCCCGTCGGGTCATGCTCGTAGGTGCCCGTCGCCAGACCGATGTCGATATACTGGTAGCCGCACGGCGCGATGGCGGCCGGCTGGCCGGCGATGGTGATTTCATCCACGGGGATGTATCCCATGCCGGCGACATAAATCTCCGTCTGCGGGTAGCAGCGGGCCTGCTGGATGTAATCCACGTCGAGGTGCAGGTCCTCGGTCAGCGTCGACGAACCGTCGTTGTCGTTGTCGTTGGACTGGTCCGTGAGGAAGACGTCGCCCGTGAAGCTGCCCTTGATGGCATAGCCGGTCTGGGCCTCCAGGTCGAAGGTGATTTCGTACTCCGAGCCGCCGAGCTCCTTGACGTCAATCGTTCCGTCGTTGGCATAGGCGTAGTAGCCCGTCTCGGTGCTCGAGTCTCCCGTGACGCCGTAGGTGCCGAAGGGGAGAACCAGGCCCATGATTTCCAGCTCGGTAACCGGAGCCCAGGTCCCCTGTTCAATCTCCGAGAGGTTCGAGGCCGTGGTGCGGGTGTAGTGGTCCTCCACCAGCTTGCGCTCCGTTTTGGGGTTGAGGAACTTCGTGCTGGCGAGGAGCATTCTGACGGCCATGCCGCCCTCCTCGTTGTTGTCGCTCGCCTCGTCGTAGATGACCACCTCCGAAAGGCCGCTGCCGCTTTCGAACAGGTCGCCGTGGTAGATGCCCTCGGCGTAGAAGCCCTCCAGCTCGATGTCGGCCATCAGATGGGGATTCGTGGGCATCGCCAGGCCGTAGCCCACGCGCAGGTCGCCCGTGAACGAAACCTGGTGCTCGACGCCGTTGCCGTCGATGAAGGCGGTGGTGATGGTGGTGATGGTGCCTTCACGCGTGATGACCACGTCGCTCGTGAGGGGCATCTGCTGGTAGCCTCCCGCATCGTCGGCCTGGAGCATGAAGCTGTTGGTGGAGTGATAGGTGTGGTCGCCGTAGCGGACGCTGTTCTTGAAGGTTCCCGTGGGGAAGGTCCGCCACTCGTCGCCGCTGTCGAAGTAGCAGTCCAGCACCAGTGCGTAGCCAGCGCTCCTGAGCGAGAACTGCGTGCCCTGGTAAATCGAGAAGGGGGCGTTGCCCACGGCGATGTAGTAGTCGTTGGTGCCGGCACCGCTCTGGCCGATGTACCAGCTGAAAATCGGGGTGTCGAGCTCGACGGCGGGACCCTGCTCGCGCTCCTCGGTGATGCGGATGCAGGTGCCTTCGTAGTTGGCGTCGAGCGTCTGGCCGTTGGCCGTCTCGACCTTGGCCTCCATCTTCACCTCGGTAAGCGAGGGCAGACGCAGCTGCAAGGAGCTTGAGACGATGTTGCCGGCCGTCGATGCCGATACGGTTATGTCTTTGTAGACCAGCTCATTGCCTGCGGCCGTGAGGTCGATGTCTCCCGACGGGAGCGCGGTGATGATGCGCAGGTAGTCGTCGGCCTGCCACATGGCTTCGAGCGTGGTGATGCCCTCCGAGGGCGAGAAGTAGAAGGTATAGGTGGTCTCCACCTCGTCGTAGACGTAGAGTGCCGAGCCGAAGGGCTGCACCTTGTTGTTGTAGGCAAAGGAGTTTTCGGGGACGACTACAGGTCCTCCGTCCCCGTTTTCGTCGTTCTTTTCGCACGACGTGAGGAGTGTGCTGAAGGCTCCCGTGAGGAAGAGCAATAGAAATAGAGTTTTTTTCATAGACTGAGAAAATTTGGACGGCCTTTCGGCCGGGGGTTTGTCTGTTTCATGCCGCCGTTCGTGGAGACCGGCTGTGGTTTCCCGACGCGCGGGAAGCCGTCTGTTTCGGTTGAATGGAGGAGGGGGCGGTGTCGTCGTTCTGTTGCGGGCGGATGGTTCGGGACAGACGGGCAGCCTGCACCGCACCTCTTCGCCGGGTTGCCGGTGCAAAGGGCCTCAAGTGCCGTTTTGTACCAATCGAAGAATCCGAATTCCGCCGTGAAACCGTGCCTGCACCTTCGTGTCAGCCGAGGTTCTCAAACAAAAATCAAAATTAGAAAACAAATGTGGAAAAAGCAAGGAGTTTTCCCTATTTTTTTTGCGCAGGAAGGCGTGGCTGCGGCGGTGAGGAGCAACTGCGGAGCGCAGGGAATGCGATGCCCTGCCGGAGGCTTCGTATCCGTCCTGAATGAGGTGTTATGAAGATGCGCTCTTATCGAATTTGTGTATTTATATTATTGAACAACAACGTATTGTGTTTGTATGCCTGCCTTTGCTCGTTCCGGCTCCGAACCGCTCCGCTGCAGGCGGCGGCTCCGTGGCCCTGTTGCCGGCTCCTGCCCTCGGGGCGAACGTTCCGGAGCAGAAAACAGTTTTTTTGCGCATCTCTTGCGCACGGGCGTTTCAACCCTTTTCGGGGCCCTTTGCCGGCCATTTCGTGTCATAAATGACCTGAAAACGGCACCTTGCTTAGGGATTGTAAGGGGCTCCGTCCTCCCTGCCGCCTGCACGGGGATGGGGCAGGGAGGCTCCGAAGCCCCTTTTCGGTCGTACTGAGCCGCTATTGCTCCGGGCTCGGGCCTGTGCGTTCGTGTTACGGGTTGTCGGAAGGGGTGCCTCAACACCGTCCGGCCGCCGGCCGCGAGGACCCGCCGGAGGGACGGGGTGCTTCCCGGCTTCCGAGTGCGTATCGGACAAACTGCTCCGTTTTTGAAAAGAGCATGCGGCCTCCCGCTTCGGCTTCCCGCTTCAGCCTCCCGTTTCAGCCTCCCGTTTCGGCCTGCCGCAAGGACCGGCCGCGTATTTCAGCTTCCGGCTCCTGTCACAGCAGGATATTGAAGAGATAGCCCGACACGACGGCCGTCAGGAAAATGACCAGTACAATCATGGCCACAAGCCGATTCTTGAAGATGCTTGCCAGCATGGTCATCTCGGGAATGGCCATTCCGGCTCCTCCGATAATCAGCGCGATGACCGCTCCGATGCTCATGCCCTTTCCCATCAGCGCCAGACCAATCGGTATGGCTGTTTCGGCACGGATGTAAAGAGGTATGCCCAATACGGCGGCAACCGGAATGGCAAACGGATTGTCCGGACCTGCTATCTTCATGACGAAATCCTGGGGCATGTACCCGTAGATGCCGGCACCCAACGCTACTCCAATCAGCAGGTATCCCATAATAGGACGTAGGCTCCCCCAAGCTCCGGCGAAGGCCGCTTTCACCTTGCCGCGGAACGGCAGCGAGCGCTTGTCGACCACCTCGCCGCCGGCGCAGCACGTTGCGGGTTTCAGACGGACGTTTTTCACATACCTTTGAGCCCCGAGTCGTTCCAGCAGGAGCCCGAACAGTACGGAGCACGAAAAGGCAATCACGAAATAGGCCGCCATCGCCTTTATTCCGACCATCGCGCCGAGCATTCCGAGGATAATCGGATTGAGCAGGGGTGATGCAATCAAAAAGGAGATGGCCGAACCGAACGGAACCCCGGCATTCAGGAATCCGACGGTCATGGGAATGGTCGTGCAGGCGCAGAAGGGGGTCAGAGCCCCGAATCCCGCGGCGATGATGTTTCCGAAAATGCCGGCGCCTGAGAGTTTTTTGCGGATTTTCTCCTCCGGAACATACATCAGAATAATCTCGACCAGCGCGCTGATTAACAGGAATAAAGCAATCAACTCGACGGTTATCAGCACAAAATACCGGAGCGTTTCAAGGAGTGTGTTCATGAAATTTCTCTTTTTGGATTTCGGACCGATAGAAGCGGGCAAACGCCGCGCGAATCTCGTCGCGGACGCGGCGGAATTCGGAATCGATGAACTCCGGGGAGCCTTCGGCATGCGAAGGGTCGTCGAAGCCCATGTGCAGGCGGCGGCCCACCTTGCCCGTAAATGCCGGGCAGCTCTCGTTTGCCCCGCCGCATACGGTGATTACGTAATCCCACTCCTGGTCGAGATAGACGTTGACATGGGTCGGGATGTGCGAGGCGATGTCGATGCCGGCCTCCCGCATCACCTCCACCGCACGGGCGTTCACCCGTGCGGCGTGTTGCGTCCCGCCCGAAAAGACCTCGAGCGACGAATCCATCGCCTGCAGAAATCCGTGAGCCATCTGGCTGCGGCAGCTGTTTCCCGTGCAAAGAATCAATATTCTCATGGCGGCGCTCCGGTTAAAAAAGGTTTCCGAAGAGGAATCCCGACAGCGTGGCCATGGCGATGACGAGCGCCACGTAGACCACCGTCTTTTTCGTCCCCAGCACGCCGCGGATGACCAGCATGTTGGGCAGCGAGAGCGACGGCCCGGCCAGCAGCAGCGCCAGGGCCGGACCCTTGCCCATGCCCGAGGCCAGCAGCCCCTGGATGATGGGCACCTCGGTCAGCGTGGCGAAGTACATGAAGGCTCCGGTGAAGCTGGCGAAGAAGTTCGACAGCAGCGAGTTGCCTCCGACGGCCCATTCAATCCATCGGTTCGGGATGATGCCCGCGACGGACGTCTGGTCATGGGTCGAGCCGAGCAGGAATCCCGCCGTGACGACGCCCACGGCCAGCAGCGGCAGGATTTGTTTGGCAAAACCCCACGCCGAAAGGGCCCATTCGCGGTTCTCCGCATCGCGCTTGTCGAAAAGCAGAATCAGCGAGAGCGCGGCGATGGCCACAACCATCGGCACGAGCGGCACGAGCTTCGCGTCGCGGATGAACAGATTGGCCAGCACGACCGAGACGACGGTCGCCGCAGCGCCCAGCGCCACCCACCGCAGGCGGAGCCGCAGAATCTTCACCAGCGACCAGCACAGCACGAGCGACAGGGCGCCGGTGATGTACCACTTCCAGGCGAAGATGGCCGCCCACAGGCCGCGGTCCGAGGCGGCCGGTGCGCCCCAGTTGGCGAAGACGAGAATCAGCACCAGCGTGAAGAAGTGGAACGAGGTCTGCCACATCGGCCTCTTCTCGGGGGACGGTGTGATGTTCATCTGCTCCTCGCGCTTGGCCCGCTCCTCGCGGCGGAAGAGGAACGACATCAGCAGCCCGATGACCACCGAGAAGAGGATGGCGCCGAGGGTGCGGGCGATGCCCAGCTCGATGCCCAGAATCCGGGCCGTGAGGATGATGGAGAGGATGCTGATGGCCGGTCCCGAATAGAGGAAGGCGATGGCCGGACCTAACCCTGCGCCGCGCTTGTAGATGCTCGTGAAGAGCGGCAGAATCGTGCAGGAGCAGACGGCGAGGATACCGCCCGAGATGGCCGCCACGCTGTACGACAGCCACTTCTTGGCATTGGCCCCGAAGTATTTGATGACGGAGCCCTGGCTGACGAAGACGGCAATCACGCCGGCGATGAAGAAGGCCGGCAGCAGGCAGAGGATGACATGCTCGCGGGCATACCACCGGGCCAGGTCGAGCGTCGCATCGATGGCCGTCATGAAGCGCTCGCTGCCGAGCGGCAGGAAAAAGACCGCCGCAAAAACAAGAATAATCCACGCAAGGATTTTCAACTCCCGTTTGGTTTCCATCGTGATGGCTTTTAGATACCCAACAGCTGTTTGATTTCGTGCTCCGTGGGGACATGCCCCTTGATTTTCACCTCACCGTCGACGACCACCGCCGGGGTGCTCATGACGTTGTAGCTCATGATTTCGGTGATATCCTCGATTTTGGTGAGCCGCACGTCGAGGTTGTTTTCGGAGATGACCTTCGTGAGGACCTGATACGTTGCCTTGCATTTCGCGCAGCCCGGCCCCAGAATCTTGATTTCCCGGATTGCCCCGCTGGGCGTATCGAGTCGGACCTGGCTGAAGTCGTGTGCAGCCGGTTTTTCGACCTCTTCCACAATCAGGTTGTTGCCGCACGAGCACGAGCAGGATTTCGGTGAGAAAAGCGATGCCCAGAATCCCTTTTTCTTTTCGTTCTTGGTTTCCATATGCTTTATTTTTTAGGAATTTTAGAAATACATGATGACACAATAATAGATGCCGATTATTACAAACAGCCCTCCGACAATCCGGTTCAGCCACCTCTGCAGGGTCTGCATCCGTCCGTAGAACAGCCCGATGCGGCGGGCTCCGAATGCCAGAATCCAGGCGACGACCAGTACCGGCAGCGCCGTGGCTATGGCGAAGAGGACCGGCAGCAGGTATCCGGCCTCGGCCGAGGCCGACATCGGGATGAGCATCCCGAAGTAGAAGACGCCGCTCGTCGGGCAGAAGGCCAGCGCAAAGAGCACCCCGAGCAGCAGGGCTCCCCAGCCGCCCCGGCGGGCCAGCTGCTCGCCGTTGCCGCGGAATCCGAACGAAGGGAGCCGCAGCCGGTCACCCGCCAGCATGAAGGCTCCGATGACGAGCAGCAGCGGTCCCAGCACCCACTCGCCCCATTTGCCGATGGCCTTCTGGATGCCGAACATGCTCGAACCCTCCTTCAGAATCAGAATCAGCACGATGCCCAGCAGCGTATAGGAGAGCGTGCGCCCCAGCGTGTAGAGCAGGCCGTTGCGGAAGATTCGGCGGCGGTCGTCGATGTCTTTGCCGATGAATCCGATGGCGGCGATGTTCGTCGCCAGCGGACATGGCGACAAGGCGGTGAGCAGCCCCAGCAGGAAGGCTGTCAGCGGAGGCGTCGTGCTGCTCTCCAGCAGCGTTTGCAACCACTCCATGACCCTCTATTTTTGCAGTTCGCGAATCCGGGCCGCCAGACCGGCCTTGAATGCCTCGGGGGCCTTGCGGGCGCTGCCGAAGGCAAATTCGGTCAGGTTCTCCGGGGTCTCCCGGCCCCCTTTCCAGCGGCAGACGAAGAGCGACGACCACGTCACCTCGTATTTGTCGGCAAGGGCCTCGTTCTCCGGTTGCGAGATGTCAATTACCCGGAAGACGAGTGACCCGCTTTTCAGCTCGTCGGCAAACTGCTCTTCGAGCGTCTCCCGGGTCCGCTGCTCGATGGCCATGCAGGTCGCGCAGCGCTTTTTGCCATGGAAATACAACACCTCAATGCGGTCTTTCGTGTTGTCCGCATCGTTGCTCTCCTGCGTTTTCGCGTTGCCGCCTCCGCAGGCGAGGAGCCCCAGAGACAGCGCCATCCATAAAAGAATTCTCTTCATGACTGTATTTGATTGATTGGTTTCCATGCTCCATCCGCCGCTCCGGCCAGCTTGCGCTCCGGGACAACCCTCTGCCTCGGCGTGCATCCGTTCATCCCGGCCGCAGACCCTTCGTCGGGGCCGGTTGCCCGCCGGGCCTCCTTGCCGCCGCCGGAGCGGAGCGTGCTTCTCATATTATATTTGTATTTCGTAAAACAACGAACATTAATCGCGAAAAAAAGAGCCGTTTCCGACGGCCCGCGGGTTGTGCCTATTCGCAGCAGGACTCCTTTTTGCAGACGGGCTGTCCCCAGAACGCGGCAAAGAGCCGGGAGGCAGTCTCCCAATTCTCCCGGTTGATGCAATAGCGTACTTTGGGTGTTTCGATTTCGCCCTGAATCAGCCCGGCCTCCTTCAGCTCCTTGAGGTGCTGGGAGACGGTTGCCTTCGAGATGGGCAGCACCTCGTGGATGTCTCCGAAGAAGCAGCACTCCTGCCGGGCCAGAAACTCGAGAATCGCGATGCGTGCGGGGTGGCCCATCGCCTTGGCAAACCGGGCAAGACGTTCCTGTTCAGCCGTATACTGCTTTTCTTTCATAACTCCTATTGTTTGTTTTTCGCAAAATTACAAACATGTTGGAAATAAAGCAAGAAAAAAGGGAGATTTTTTCAACGACTGCTCCGGCGGGAAATCTCAAGGAACATTGTTTTTTGTCCGCGTTGAATTCCGGGCTTCTCCGGGAATGCGGACAAAATGCGGATGCGGCAGGCAGCGGCTCATTTGCGTAATTGGGCTAAAACAGATATATTTACAGCGTTTATAGTTTGCAACAAGGATGAAAAAGCGAATCTTCGCATGGGCCCTGCTGTTGCTCGGTTTCATGCAGGGCTATGCCCAAAACAGCCCGTCGGCAGATGCGGGGCGTGCGCGTGCGGTGGGCCGGTTCGAGGGGGAAATCGGCGGAGGCCTCTCTTTCGGGGCCGACCGGCTGAATTTCGACAGGAGCAACCCGGGCGCCGCCTTTTATGCCGAGGCGCGGTACAACGTGCAGCTCCTTCCGCTGGATGTCGGCGTGCAGGTCGGGGGTACGATTTTCCACCGCGAGTCGGACCATGCCGGGCAGCTGAAGTTCAGGAGCTGGAACGTGATGGCTGTGGCGGATTACAACTTCCGGCGCCGGCGGAACGTCTCGTTCTTCGCGGGCGCAGGCGTGGGTTATGCCTTTCTGGATAATTCGGCGCCGGTTGTCTTTGACGACACGCAGTCCAACTGGGGCGGCTTCTCGACGGGAAGCAGGAGCGGCTCGCTCTGTTTCATGCCGCGTATCGGCGTGGAGCTGTTTCACCACCTGCGGGTGACGTTCGACTACAAACTGCAGGAGCGGGCCAATCGCCATTTCGGCCTTTCGCTCGGAGTGGTGTTCGGCGGGGGACGCAGATAATCATAACGACAGAGGCGGCGAAGGGGCCGGGACCGTCCGGCATCTTCCCGGCTTCAATCGGACAGGCGGCGGCATGGGCGTGCCGCCGCTTTTTTTGTATCCCGGCTGCCGGAGTATGCAGCGGACCCTGCGCGGATGGATGCAGGCGGTCTTCGCCGCCCATGGCGCCGGGGGAAAATAAAAAAACTCGTCGGATTGCTCCAACGAGTTTTTTTCAGTGCCCCTAACGCATCCATTTTCGAACTCTTTTCTTCGTGACTTAGATGCGATTTGGAGAATGAGGCAAATTATACCTATACCTTGATATTAAAGTCCTAGTTTATTTCTTATAGCTTCAACTATAGTCATTTTGTCATCTCGATTCTCAAGCACATTTTTAACCCAACTCCTACATAGAATTCTCCACAGGTCATTGCCTCCATAAATAATCTTATCTGCAACGGCTTTATTCCATTCATGATGATTACTTAATGTCATTGCTTTTTGTGCTGCATCTACAAAATCTGAGTATGATCGAGATAAATGTGTTGCGATATCAAGCCAATTAATTTTATTAAGATCATAATAAATTTGTCTTTCAGGAGCATCAGTTCCCGGCAAAAGGATGCATCCTTCACTCTGTTCTTGATCTCCATCCAAAATAACTAACGTTGGCCTAGGAAATCTTTTTTGTACATTCATTAACCCGAGAGTTTTACCTACTTGGGCTGATCCAAAAGATATTATTTGGACCCGTTTCAAGATAGGCAAATCTATTGCTGCGATAATCTCTTCAATTAGAATTTTGGCTACATCGTCCTCAACATAAATATCCATTTCAGGATGGAGAACATCATCCATATATGATAATGCGAATTCAGAGCTGACTCCTAATACTATTCTTCTTTCTCCACTGTCGTTGATAATTTGTATCCGAGCGTAGTTTGGCAATTCGTCCAATATATAAGGAGAATGGGTTGTAACGATAAATTGGACTTTCTTGATGCGGCTAACGGTTGCTAAATCTCTAATTAAACGTCGCTGAGCACTTGGATGAAGAGAAGTTTCAATTTCGTCAATTAGGATGAGACTATATTGAGGAATCTCTAACCCCAATAATTCTGTTATAGTTGATTCCCCCGCTCCTTGATGAAATCCTGAATATTCTTCTTCATTAATTCCAAGAACTGGGATAGACCTATTCTGATCAGCGTTCGTTTTTGCTTGCTTAGCTAAAGTATATGACTTTCCAATGATTTGAGAGAGCCTTTGTAATACATCTGGTGTATAGACTTTTGAAGAAGTCTCGTGTAAATTACGTTTTGCTAATCGCAAGTATCCCTGTTTAGAGTAAATAGGTGTAATTCTCTTTAGATCAAGAAATTTAACAACTCGTTCCTTCCTAATGTCATTCCCTCTCCATCGAGTTGTAAGTTTGCGTATAGATATATTATGAGATGTAGCCCCCTCTTTTACTACAGCATTTATTTCAACCCCTGTAAGTTCTTCCCATGGTGTATCGGGAAAAAATCTGAAGCAAAATACCCTCTTTCATCGGGAGATTTATAAACCGATGCTGCGGCTTGTAGAATGGTCGTTTTTCCCATCCCATTTTCTCCAACAATTGCTGTAATTGGAAATTTGAAGTCTATTTTTTGTCCATTCCAACCTCTTACATTTTTTAATTCAATGGACTCCAGGTGCTTGGGGAAAGAATTTGTCCCCCAACTATTTTCCAATTTGCGTATAGATTCACTTAAAGTCATAGTTAAAACTTTTTTTAGTTTGCTTTCTCAAAAGTACAAAAATTATATTTCTAATAAATGCGTATTCCAATAAATTTTAAAATATCTTAATTGCTTATAATTAATTGGGGGATTGGTGTTTGTTAATAGTGCAATCTGACAAAGTTTATTGGAGATATGTCTTATTCAGGAACGTAGATGATCTCACCGTTCTCGAGTTCATAGGCCACGCCGACCTTGCGGCCACGCTTGCCGCTCTGAGAATCCTGATCCTCCGAAGGAGTATAGCGGTTGATCTTTTCACCCTCCTTGGTGATGATCTCCATGTTCTCCTTGCCGGGGTTCTTCACCATCGTGAAATCCTCCTGGCTGAACATCTCGGTCATATTGTATCGGCTCACCAATGCCACCATCAGCGCCACGGCGAAGACCATCGCCACGTCGAACAGGTTGCCGACGACGCTCATCGGGTCATTCTCCCCGTCGTGCTTCAGTAAATTGCGTCTCATCGCTTCTCGGTTTGGGCATTCAACAACTCCGCTACGAACTCCAGATTGGACAGATCCCGCAGGTACCACCGCTGCTTGACCTGCTGGGTGATGAAGCCGATGGCCGCGGCAAATAGTCCTACGACCGTCGTGGCAAAGGCCACCTGCATGTTGTAGGCCATCGAGGCGATGTCGCCCGTCGAGAGCCCCACCAACGCCGGGCCCATCGGGATGAGCGTACCCATCAGTCCGAGCATGGGGCCCATCTTGGAGAGCGTCTTCGAGGTGGCGAGGTCGCGGTCGGCTTCAATCTCGAAATCGGCAAGCAGCCGTTGGCGGAGAGGGGCATTGTCGCGGGCCTCAAGCAGGCGGTTCAGGTAGACCACGAGCAGCGACGGATTCTTTTTGGGAAGACGCTCGGCAAGCGTGGCGACCGTCTGCGGAGTGAGCCCATCCAGTTCGCGCCCGATGAGCGAGGCCGTACGGCGGATGGAGAGATACTGCCCGAAGAAGCTGCCAATCAGCAGCAGCGAGCGCCCGAAGAAAAAGATCAGCAGGACGATGTCCGGAACGAGCAGACCGGTCGAGATCCAATAGAGGATGTCGGAGATGTAATTCATGGTTTTATTTCTGTTTTTTATTCATAAGTTTCTGTTTGATGCGGAAAACCGCCATGCCAAGCAGCAATCCGGCAGCGACAAAGGCCATCACTCCACCCAGAGACGGCCAGTCGACAGAGGTGATACCGGCAACGGCCGTGCGGCCGTTGACCGTGGCGATAATTCCCAGAATGGCAATCAATGCATTGGCAAGGAAGAGCAGTTCAAGGCGGATCTCCCGTTCGGGCAGGAGGTGCTTCAACGCCCAACGCCCCAGAGGAATCACCGCCGCCACAACCGCGGCCAGCGACCAGGCAACCAACGGAAACGACATCCCGGGAAGCGAGAAGATGGCGGCAACCAGCAGGCTGAACAGCACCGGGAAAATGAGCAGCCCCGGGAACCAGCGCAGCAGGCGGTAGAGCCACACGACGGAGGGTTTTACGCGCCCCGCCGTGTGGATGTGTGCCGCAACGACACAGAAGGTCATCTGCAAGGCGACCTCCAGCGTGAGGAGAACCGCCAGGTCGAGCATCAGCGCGGAGTCGGCGAGCCAGTCCGCAATCTGGTTTTTCGACTGCTCGATGGCCCAGGGCCACGCCAGTCCGACGAACAGGGCGCAGACAACGGCCGAAAGGGCTACAAACCGGGGCTTGCGCCAGGTCTGCTTCAACAGGTAGTTGAAGCAGACCACAATCATCATGACCAATACGACGGTGTCCATTACTCTTCCATCTTTTTGCGCCGGCGGCGAACCACAAGAACCAGCACCGCGATGAGGCCGATGACGAGCACGGCGACAACGGTGTTGCTGACCAGCGTGGTCGTGCGGTCGGAGGCGGTGAACTCCTCGCGTTTGAGCACCGTGCCGGCATTCGTGTCGAGCGAAACCTCGCGCACCTCGCGGATCTGCCGCTGGTAGTTCCGGGCAGCCTCGGGCGCACTCTTCGAGGCGATGAAGTCGCGCAGTTTGGCGTTGTCGCAGACGAATCCCGAGCAGGAGGGGCCGTGCTTGTCGACCAGTTCGGTGTGGAGGGCGGCGAGCGTCGCGAGCTGCTCGTCCGAGGCGTGCCACATCCCCTTGCGGGCCGTTTCGAGCATCACGGCCGAGATCTCCTCCAGCGCGGCGGGATTCTGCTGCTCGAAATAGCCGCGGAGCCCCATGCCGAACTTGTCCTGCACGTAGACATCGTAGATCTCGTCCCAGAGTTCGTTGTCCACCACGTCGGGCTTCATGACGTTCCAGCCGTAGGTGTTCTGCACCACCGCGGCAAAGCCCGCAGCGGCACTCGCCCCGCCCTGCATCTTCGCGCGGATGTAGTTCGGATTGAAGATTGTCGTGCGGCTCTCGACGCCGATTGCCTCCTTGAGCTCCTGCATCCGCACGCGGTTCCGGTTGCGGTAATCGCTCAGGTAGGCATCGGGCTCCCGGCCCGTGACGTTGCGCACGGCCAGATTCATGCCGCCCATGAATTCGTAGACATGGTCGAGGCTCAAGGCTCCCCACGTATTGCTCTGGCGGGGCTGCACGACGGCATCGGTGTTGACCAGGGCTGCCTCCAACGCATATTGCTGCACCTGCTCCCAAGCTTGCTCGCTGCCGTAATAGGCTCCCATGTTCTGCAGGTAGACCGCGGCGATCTCCGAGGAGTTTTCCCAACGGTCGCCACTCTGCACCATACCGGTAATGCCCGTGCCATAGTTGCCGTTGACGCCGCCGAAGACCCGGCGGGTCGAGATCTCGCGCGCCTCCCGTGGCGAAAGTCCCTTGTCGATGAGCGTCTGCTCGGCATCGACAACGCCCCGGGTCACGAAGTTCTCATAGCTGTCGTCCTTTGCTGCGGCGGCCATCTCGACGGCCCGCGAGATGAGGAACAGCCGCGAAGCCGCCAGGTCGCGCAGCTGGCCGCTGGTCTGTACGACGACATCGATGCGCGGACGCCCCAACTCCTCGGAGGGGATGAGCCGCAGGTCGCTCACCCGTCCGAAAACGTCGCGGACAGGCTCGACGCCCAGCATGTAGAGTACCTGTGCGAGCGTTGCCCCCTCGGTCTCGATGAATTCGCCGCTCCAGAGCGTGTAGCTCACCTTGCGGGGCAGCGAGTCGTGGTGGCGTTCGCGATACATGCGAATCGTCTCGTCGGCCAGCTCGCGGCCGCGTTCCCAAGCCCGTTCACTCGGCGTCGCCTCGGCATTGACGGCATAGAGATTACGACCCGTGGGCAACGTATTGGGATTGGCAATCGGGTCGCCGCCCGGCGAAGGGGCCGTGTAGCCGCCGTTCAGGGCGTTGGTGAGCGACGAAAGTTCTGCCTCGGGGCTCTCTTCAAGCGCGTGTCGGTAGTTGCCGACGTTGCGGATCGTGCGTTCGAGTTCGGTCACCACCCGGGCAAACTCGCGCTCCTCCTTTGTGTACTCCTTGCCGAGGCCCATCATGGCAGCCATCGCATCGGCCGGCATGGCTGCGGGTTTCTTCTCCTCCGACGGTCCGGCGTTTGCGGGGCGTTTGCCCACTTTCGGAATCCACGAGGGGTGTTTCGGGGCCCCTTTGCCCGACTTGGAAGTACCGGCCGGATGCTGCATCGGTGAACCCGACGAAGCCATCGCCATCATGCGGGCCATCATGTCCTGCGGAGCGGAGAGCGACCGCTGAATCTCATGGGCCTTTTCCAGTTCTGCAGTCGAGATGCCCGCCGTCGAGCAGATGAAAGCGTCGGTCGGCTGCTGTGCTCCGCTCAAAAGACGCCCGACCAGATCGCGGGCCGGTTCAAGATAGCGGCGCGTGAAGAGCGTGCGGTGTTTTTCGAGATCGGCAGAGGTCTGGCCCCGGAATTTGTCCAGCGCCAGCAGTGAATAGGCGATTGGCTCGGTGGACATGGCAAAGAGGCTGCTGCGGATGCGTTCGGCGGAGTAGGGCTGGCCCATCGTATAGAGTTCACCGGTGATCTTCTCCGCGGCAAGCTCTTCGGCAAACGTCTCGATGCGGGCGATCTCGGCCTCGGTATAGGGTTCGGTCAGCAGCGAATCGAGCCGCAGCTCGCGGTGGATGCCCAGTTCGACGGTCAGTTGCTTGACACGCAGCGCCGCAGCCCGCGTATCGGGCTGTCCGTCGGCGTAGAGCAGGTCGTTGTAGGCCTGGATTGCCGCATTCAGTTCGCGATAGATGCCGCGCACGCCGCTCTCCATGAAGGGTGGGGTCAGATACGACTGCAGCGTGGCATACGCGCGGCGCTTGGCAATCATACCCTCGCCGACGTTCCCAATCGAGTAGACGTAGAGGTGCGGCGTCGGACCGACCAGTGCGTCGGGCCAGTCGTTGCGGCTCAGAGCTACTTGTTTGCGGGGGGTGAACTCCAGGCTGCCGTGCGTCCCGAAGTGGACGATGGCATCAGCGCGGAAAGCGTAACGCGCCCAAAGGTATGAAGCGATATAGGCGTGAGGCGGTGCGGCATCGGTGCCGTGAACGATGGCGAAGTCGTCATCACCCGCTCCGGCGGCCAGCTGCGGCAGCAGCACGATGTTGCCCAGCTCGATGCGCGGCAGCGCCAGCCGTCCCTCGTCGTCGGAGAGGTAGTGGCCCGGGAACGGGCCGTCGAGTGCAACTACCTCCTCCATCCGCTCCGCAGGTATTGCTTCAGCGGTCCACGCGGCGTACTCCTCGGAGGAGATGAGCGCCGGTTGGCCTTTTTTCAGGAATTCGGCCTTGGCGCCGTGGGCATAGTCGTTGAAAACGGCCCCCTGTTGCTGGATGAGGGCTGCCAACCCCTCGGGCGTCGAGGGGAGACGCTCCACGCGGTAACCCTCGCTGCGGAGCCGCACGAGCAGGTTGTAGAGCGATGGCGTGACCTCCATGCCGGAGGCCGTCAGGACATTCTGCCCGGGGCCCTTGTAGTAGTAGATTGCTACGCGCTTCTCGCTGTTGGGCACGCGTTGCAGGGCGATGTGGCGATTCACCGTCTCGACGAACCGGTCCAGTCGTTCGGGAATTGCATGGACCTGCTGCAGCCCTTCGCCGTCGAGGCGGTGACCGAACAACACCTGGGAGCGGATCGCTCCGTCGATCTCGGGCATCACTACACTCTGCGACAGGAAACCGCCGTTCATGCCCATCTTGTCGGCCTCCCATTCGTCGACCATCCGGTTGACGTTCAGCGGCGAGAAGAGCGGAACGTTCTGGCGCGTCAGGTACTCCACAATGGCATCGCCCAGGCGTCCGTGGGCCATGTTGATGACGGCCGACGGGCGGATTGAATCGGCCTGTCCGCTCTGAATCGCCGCCTGCAGGTTGCGGAGGGGATAGACCGCGTTGCCGGTCTCCTCGAGCCGGGCGATCAGTTCAGCCGGTTCACCCATCTGTCCCGTCACGATCACCCGCGGAGCATCCGCTTTCAGCAGGCCGTGCCGCGCGAGGAAGGCCTCGTAGGCCTCCACGCTGTCGAAATCCAGCTCCTCCGCCCCGGGATTCGACGGATCGGCGTGGTAAAATTGCCGCAGGTCGCGTACGACGGGCGGCTCGGGCTCATCCGTATCGAACCGCTTGCCGTCGACCGTGCGGCGCAGGGTGACGAGCAGGTTGCGGTAGTTCTTCCGGCCGCCGCCGCTGAGGTAGCCCTTGACGGCAGCCAGCGTCGCGGAGTCCGCCGAGATGATCTCGTTGGCCGGGTTGGTGGCCATGGTCGTGATGACGGTAAGCCCGCGGTCGGCGGCCCGTTGGAGTGCGGCCCGCTCCTCGGCTGTGATGCGGAGCCCCATGCCGTTCATCAGCACCACGTCGTAATGCCCCAAACGGTCAAACTCCGACGGTTCGACCGAGGCAAGACGGATCCGCGCATGGTCATTGGCCCGGGCAATCTGGCCGAGGGTCGTAGCCTGGTAATTTACAAAAGCGATGCGTGTGGCCGAGAACCAACGGTTCCACGCTGCGACGCCCAATAGGACGGCAAGCAGGATCACGCCTGCCCAGATTATTGGTATCTTATGTTTCATCCTTTATTTACGCTTGAAAAATTGTTCGAGATTCAGCGAAAGGCCCACCGAGCAGGTAGTACCGACGGTCGTGGGCGAGTTGCTGTAATAGTAGTCGGGGCGGTAGTTGAAGAGGTTGTCCACGGCCAGCGTGAGGTCCATCCCGCGCCACAGATGCTGCGTGAGGCTCAGTTTCCAAATCGTGTAGCCCGGATAGGTCTGCCGCACGGTCTGCTCGTAGGAGGTCACCTCGGTATAGACGTCGCACGTGACTGCCGACAGCCAGCGTCCCGACAGCGACACATTCAGACCGTAGTTCTTCCACTGCTTGTCATAGGCCAGGCGCGCCGTGGCCGCATGGGGCCGGGTCGAGGAGAGCTGCGGCTGTCCCCGCTCGATCATCTCGCGCGTGTAGGCATACGACACGCGCCACGAGATGCCGCACGCATATCGTCCCGACGCATTTGCCTCGGCTCCGGCCACCTGCAGAGGCGACATGTTCGTATAGACCTGCCCTTTAAGCTCCTGGTTCCAGACCGTGGTGATCCGGCTGTCCACCAAATTGTAGAATCCCGTTACGGTGAAACTGTGCTGTCCTTTCATATACTCAGCCGAGAGTGAAAAGTTGTGGCTCGTCTCGGCTTTCAATTCCGGATTTCCGTAGATCATGAAGATATTGCCCATATAGAAGTCCATGTACATCTCCTTGAGGGTCGGGGCACGGAATCCGCCTGCGTATGATGCCCGAAGCGAACAGTTTGCAACCTTATACATCACACCGAGTTTTGGCGAAAGGTGCGAAAGATTTGCTGCCGAAAAATGGTCGAAGCGCAGGCCCGCAATGAGGTTGAACCGCCGGTGCGGGTTCCAGTCGAACTGCGCGAAGGCATCGGCCGTATGCTGCGTATGGCTGCCGTTGTCCGTAAACTGGTAGGACATCAGGTAGTCACGCATGTAGTCGCCGCCGACGGTAAGAATATGTTTCCCGGCAAAGGTATGGTTGTAGAGCGTGCGCAGGGTGTGCTGTACGTTGCTGTAGTCGCGCACGTCGCGTGACGTGGGGACCAGATAGTCGCTTTTGTCGTACTGGTCGAAGGCATAGGAGAGTTCCAGATCATCGGACGGCGTAATCGCCCAATTGCCCTTCAGTCCGCCCGAGAAGCTGCGGTAGCGGTCCTTGATGCTCTCCGAGGCGTCGCGCTCGCGGAAGAAATATCCCGCCCGGGCCGTGAACTTCAAGCCTTCGGTCGCCGTGACGACGAGCCGCTCCTTGATATTGAGCGCCGTGTGTCCGTAGATGGTGCTGTAATCGCCCACCTCCGCGTTGTCGGTTCCCTTCGAGAGGTCGATGGCGTCGATTGAGGTGTACTGCACGTTGGTCGTCGAGTTGAACCGGCCCTGGTTGAATCCGACCGATCCTCCGTAACGCTGCTCGTTGTGGGCACCGTAACGGCCGTTCAGATTGACCGACCACGGCTCCCGCGATTCGCGGCTGATGAGGTTCACCACGCCGCCGATGGCATTCGATCCGTAGAGCGATGAAACGGCCCCCTTGACGATTTCGATGCGCCCGACATTGTCCAGGTTCAGGCGGCTGTAATCGACGTTGTCGAGCGTTTCGCCCGCCAGGCGCTCACCGTCGACGAGGAAGAGCACCGAATTGCCGCCGAATCCCGACATGTTGAGCGAAACCTGCTGGTTCATCGAGTAGGAGAACTCGATGCCCGGCAGTTCGCTTTGCAGCAGGTCGCCGACATGCGTCGCATCGACCTGTTTGATATCGGCCTCGGAGATGACACGGGTGACAATCGGGACATCCTTCAACAGTTTCGGGGTACGGGTGGCCGTCACCACCACCTGATCCATCATCGTGGAGCGCTCCGCAAGCCGGAAATTCAAGGGTCTGGTCTGGCCGGCAGCGATCTTTTCGCTGGCCGGTTCGTACCCGACAAACGAGGCGCAAAGCGTATACGTCTCTTTGCCCGGAAGCGCAATTTCATAACGACCCTCCGTGTCGGCCACGGCCCCGAGCGACGGCAATTCCTTTACGGTAACGGCCGCTCCGGTGAGCGGTCTGCCTGCCATGTCCGAAACGGTACCGGAGATCTTGTATTGAGCCTGCGTCTGCAGCGTAAACAGCAATCCCAAAAGAGATAGTACCAGCAGTTTCATCATTATTCAACGGGATAGAGGTAGTCAATGGTCATGTAACCCTTTACGGCAGCATCGTTCATGAAGTTTGCGAGACGCAGGGCCGCACAGGTACCGTCCTTCAGACGAAGCAGATAGATCTTCCCCGAAAGGGTGTAGATCGGCGGCATGGTCGAGGTGTCTACATTGAGCCAGCGCGAAAGAGTGGGGTTCCAATAATCCTCGGCATAGAGGATGATGCCGTCCATCATCTGCGACATGTCGATTGTGATGCGGTCGGTGGTCCATTCATCTTCCGTCCATTGCTCTTCGGAAACCGATTCGGGCGCCGGAAGTGCATCGAAAGACCCCGCCTGGCTTTCCCAGACGGTGCCGCCGTTGGTCTTCGTGTCATATCGGTGTACGGCAAAATCCCACGTTTCGGGAGCCGCTTCACCCACCGGTGTCGTTGTTACCTGTTTGCCGTGCAAATCGACATAATGCCATTCGGTATAATCCGTGGCGTCGATATAGATCCGTCCCGTGCGGGTTCCTTCGTCGATGAGGATAAACCCATATTCGTTCCCGGTCCCGGATGTGGGCATATCATAAATACCCTCGAAGATGCCGTTGCAGGCCGGGAGCAACAGCAGCAGTGTCGCTCCCGACAAGAACAGCCCAGCCTGTTTGCAGTTCATGGCCAATCTCGCTTTTTCGTCGAGTTACTCTTCCGTAGTCGGAGCCGTTCCCGGCAGCAGCGTGACGGTCAGTCCGCCCATGACGGCCGGTACGTTGAATGCGATTGAGAAGTCGTCCTTGGCGGCATTGCTCCGGCCGCTGAGCGTGAAGTCGTAGTTGCTTGTCGAGCCACCCATTCCCATGGCTACGCTGCCGCTGCCCGTAAAGACGTACTCTTCGCCCTCTTTGGTCGCAGTGGCCGACTCAACAGTAAAGGTTCCCCACGAGGCGGATTCGAAGACAACCTTCACGCTGCCGTCGCCGTTGGCCGTCAGTTTTACGCTTTCGCCATCGGTATAACGATTCTGGAACATCGCACAGTCGGCATCCGTATATCCTTCGTAGGTTCCGGCCAGCAGCAGGTCGGCCGGAGCGTCGCCTGTCTGGAACGTAAGAGTCATGCCGCCCATGACGGCCGGTATCGAAAACTCCATCCGGGCATCGTCCTGCGACCGGATCTCGGCCGTGAAGGTGCAGTCATAGGTCGAGGTATTCCCGTTCATGCCCATCTGCGTCTGCCCGCTGCCCGAGAGTGTGCAGAGGTCTCCGTTTACAGTCGCCTGTGCATCGGTGATGGTAAATTCGCCCCACGTGGCGGAGGTGAACGATACGGAGGCGGTGCCGTCCGTGTTTTTCGTGAGGACAACGGTCTCATCCGCCGAGATCATGTTCTGGAAATAGTTGCAACTGGCCAGCGTATAGCCGTTGTAGCGGCCTGCAAAGTCGACCGTTTTCGAACCGTTTTCATCCTTGTCACACGCCATCATAAAGACTGCGGCGGATAACATCATAAGTACAGATTTGATTTTCATAGGGCTGATTGTTATTTTTCGGAAACAAAATTACCGGTGTTACAGCGCCCCGGCAATACTCACTTTTTATGATTTTTTCAGCCCGATTTTGGAACGGATTAGGTATATGTTGGTAGGCAATCAGGGTTGAATGTCACGGTACATAGCTCTTTCATGACAAGTCATCTTCCGCACGAACGGCTGCTGCGGCACGCTCGACGTTGGAGCGGGGATGTAAATCACTTTGCTGTTAATGGAGCCAGGTTTGCATTTTCAATGCGATGATCGGTAACTCTCCGTATCGCACAGACAATTCTTGCTCCAACCGGTTGACTGGGTGATTCTGACGGATGCTGATTATGTGGTTCAGGATGAAATGCGGACACGGTGCGGACACGGAAAACGAAAAACCGCGTCAGAGTTTCCTCTAACGCGGTTTCTGGTGCCCAGGACAAGACTCGAACTTGCACGAACGTAATTGTTCACTACCCCCTCAAAGTAGCGTGTCTACCAATTTCACCACCTGGGCGACACTGCCGAATTTCTCATTTCGGGTGTGCAAATATAGAGTTTATATTTGAATCCGCCAAATTTTCGGACGCTTTGTGTCGAAAAAATGATTTTTTTCTTCCCTCCGCCCTCCACCGGGGAAGCCGTGAGGTCGGTGGAAGACTGCCGCAGGGCGGTCTCGGACGGTTGTGGAGGCCGGAGGGAGGCTGGCTAAGGGGGGGGCCGCCGGGGAAGCCGTGAGGCCGGGGACGACTGCCGCCCGACAGGAGGTGCCCCATAATAAAAAAGGAACCGTCCGCCCCGATGCGGGGTGAACGGCTCCCGATGGCTCTGCGGGCCGGGCTGCCTCAGCGGACGAAATCCATCTCGCGGAAGAGGTAGTCGGCCCCGCCGATGCGGTCGATGACGAAGAGCACGTAGCGGATGTCCACCGCGATGTTGCGGCAGATTTCCGGGTCGAACTCGATGTCGCTCATCGTCGAGCGCCACGTGCGGTCGAAGTTGATGCCCACCAGCTCGCCGCGGCCGTTGATGACGGGCGAGCCCGAGTTGCCCCCCGTCGTGTGGTTCGTCGCCAGGAAGCAGACGGGCACCGTGCGCCGTCCGTCGAGCGTGATGCCCCAGCGGCCGTACTCCTTCGAGGCGTAGAGGTCGCGCAGTTGCTGCGGGATGTCGTAGTCGTAGATTTCGGGGTTGTCCTTGGCGATGATGCCGTCGAGGGTAGTCTGCGGCTTGTGGTACTCGCCGTCGGCATATTCGTATCCGGCCACCGAGCCGTAGGCCACGCGCAGCGTGAGGTTGGCGTCGGGGAAGAAGGCCCGTTGGGTGTCCCACTCGCGCAGCCCGCGGATGTAGCGGGTGTAGAGCTCGTTGAGGCGCTTGCTCGTGAGGTTGCGCAGCGAGCGCGTCCCTAGCAGCCAGACGATGTGGCTGCGCATGCGCTTGATGCCGGAGGCGAGCGCCTCGGCGTCGGCCGACTTCTCGCCGCTCCACACCTCCTCGAAGAGGTGGCGGGCATATGCCTCGGGGCTGTCCCACGTGTGGAGGCCGTCGAGGAACTCGGGAATCAGATAGGGTGCCGGGCAGCGGGCGGCATACTCCGCGGCGAGGAACTCGAAGAGGGCCTGCTCGGTGGCGCGGCGCCGCTCGAAGCAGCTCTCGGCACGCTCCTCCTCGTCGTAGGAGGTGGGCAGCGCGGCGAGCGTCTCCGAGATGAGCTCGTAGGCGAAGTAGGCGTCGGCGATGCGGGCATATTCGGCCTTGAGCTCCGCCACCACCGTGCGGTACTCCTCGCGGTCGGCGGCCCAGGCGGCAAAGCGCTCCTCGTAGTCGTGCTTCTTGGCCACCGTGCCCAGACGGTTGATGCCCAGCATCTCGCCCTGCCACTTCTTCCATGCGTTGGCGATGGTGGCGTGCTTGGCGGCGTAGTGGATGCGCAGCTCGGGGTCCTCGGCCTGCGCCTCCGAGATAATCTCGAGGCGGCCGGTGCGGATGGCAATCTTGGCCGGGTCGGAGCGCTCGGCGATGTAGGCCACGGCGTCCGAGAGGATGTACTCCTGGGTGTTGCCCGGGAAGCCGTAAATCATCGTGAAGTCACCCTCGTGGATGCCGCGCAGCGAGATTTTGAAGTGGCGCGCCGGGCGGTAGGGGACATTCTCCGGCGAGTAGGGCGCCGGACGGTTGTCCTTGCCGGCATAGACGCGGAAAATCGAGAAGTCGCCCGTGTGGCGCGGCCAAATCCAGTTGTCCGTGTCGCCGCCGAACTTGCCGATGGACGAGGGGGGCGTGGCCACCAGACGCACGTCGTCGAACTGCTCGTAGAGGAAGAGGAACTGCTGGTTGCCGTAGTACATCTGCTCGACCGAGGCGCGGTAACCCTTGCCCTCGGCTTCGGCCTTGCGGCAAATCTCCTCGGGGCTCTCGCCCGCGGCGATGCGGTCGGTCACCTCCTCCATGCGGACCAGCACCCGCACGTTGAGCCCCTCGTTGGGGAGCTCCTCGGCGCGCGAGCGGGCCCAGAAGCCGTAGGTCAGGTAGTCGTGTTCGAGCGACGAGTGGGCCTGGATGTAGTCGTAGCCGCAGTGGTGGTTGGTCAGCAGCAGCCCCTCGTCCGAGACGAATTCGCCGGTGCAGCCTCCGTCGAAGAGGACCACGGCGTCCTTGAGCGAGGCGCGGTTGATGCTGTAGATGTCTTCGGCCGTGAGGCGGAAGCCCTTGGCGCGCATGTCGTCGATGCGCGACGAGATGAGGCTCGGGAGCCACATTCCCTTGTCCGCCAGCGCGGGCAGCGTCAGCAGCAGCACGGCGAGGGTCAGAAACGTACGTTTGAACATGGTTCGATGGTTTTTTGTGGGTTTTTCGTTGGGTTTTTGTTGGATTTCGTTGGATTTCGTTGGGTTGTTGCGGGTCGGGGTTGCGCGGGGCTCCGGGCGCTTTCCGCGGGGTCTGTGCAGCCGGGGCGGAGCGTCGGGTGTCGGGTGTCGGGGGCGTTGGGCCGCTGCGGCCGCTCTCCGGGCCGCTCTGCCTCGGATTGTTCTGCCTCGGGTCGTTTCCGGGCCGCTTCCGGTTTCCGGACCGCTCTCCGGGGCGCGGGCTACTCTGCCGGCGTCCCCTCTTCGCCGGCCGCAAGGAAGCGCTCCAACTCGACGTAGAGCCGCTGTACGGGGAGCCCCATGACGTTGTAGAACGAGCCGTCGATGCGCTCGATGGCCACATATCCGAGCCACTCCTGGATGCCGTAGGAGCCCGCCTTGTCGTAGGGGCGGCAGGTGTCGACGTAGTAGTCAATCTCCTCGTCGCGCAGGGGGCGGAACCACACCTCGCTGCGGGCCGTGAAGGTGTGGCTTGCGTGCACGGTGCGCAGCGTCACGCCCGAGACCACCACGTGCGACCGCCCCGCAAGGGCGCGGAGCATCGCGACGGCGTCGGTGCGGTCGTGCGGCTTGCCCAGCACCCGGTCGCCGAGTACCACGACCGTGTCGGCCGTGAGCAGGATGTCCCGCTCGCCGAGCGGAAAGGGGTAGGCCTCGCTCTTGAGGCGGGAGAGGTAGCGCGGCACCTCCTCGGCCGGCAGTCCGGCCGGGTAGCGCTCCTCGCAGGCGTAGCGCGGGGCGAGTTCATAGGGGAGGCCGCAGCCGCTCAGCAGCTCGCGTCGCCGGGGCGACTGCGAGGCCAGCAGCAGACGGTAGTTGCGGAGTCGTTCGTGCAGCAGCATGGTTGTGTGTCGTGTCTTGTCGGTTTGCGGGTCGGCCGGCTCCGCGCGGGGGCGGTGTCCGACCGGCCGGTGGTTTTATGCGGACCGCTCGGGGGCGGGTCAGCGGATGTCGAAGCAGAGCTGCTCGTGCCCCTCGAGCGTGGCGCGCAGCGTGTCGCCCGGGCGGACGGGCCCCACGCCGGCCGGCGTGCCGGTGAAGAGCAGGTCGCCCATGCGGAGGGTCAGGTAGCGCGAGACGCAGGCGATGAGGCGGTTGACCGGGTAGAGCATGAGCGACGTGTCGCCCTGCTGGCGCACCTGGCCGTTGAGCTCCAGCTCGAAGCGGAGCCGCTGCACGTCGCCGCCCAGCTCCTCGAGCGGGATGAAGCGGGGCGCGAGGGCCGCCGAGCGGTCAAAGGCCTTGGTCCGCTCCCAGGGGAGCCCCAGGCGGATGGCCTCGCGCTGCAGGTCGCGCGCCGTGAAGTCGATGCCGAGCCCCACCTCGTGGTAGTATCGGTGGGCGAAACGCTCCTCGATGCACTTGCCCACGCGGTCGATGCGCACCACCAGCTCGCACTCGTAGTGCACCTCCTGCGAGAAGTCGGGGACGTAGAAGGGGTCGTTGTTGCGCAGCAGCGCCGTGTCGGGCTTGAGGAACCAGAGCGGCTCGTCGGCCGCCTCCGTCCCGAGCCCCGTCTGGTGGTGGAGCTCCGCGGCGTGGGCGGCGTAGTTGCGTCCGATGCAGATGATTTTCATGGGTCGTCTCTTTGTTTACCGGTCATTGGGGGCGGAGTCGCGGCGGAGCTCCCCGACCATGCGGCGGGCGAAGCGCTCGCTGGCCCCCGGGCCGCCGATGATGCGGCGCAGCTGGTCGAAGTCGTCGAGCATGCGCTGCCGCCGGGAGCCCCCTTCGAGGATGGCGCGCAGCTCGCGCTCGGCCGCGGTGATGTCGAGGTCGGACTGGATGAGCTCGCGCACCGCCTCGCGCCCGAGGTTGAGGTTGACGAGCGAGACCCAGGGCACCTTCAGCACGTAGGGGCGCAGCTTGACCTGGAACCAGAGCGTGCGGTAGACCACCACCTCGGGGATGCCCAGCAGCGCCGTCTCGAGCGTCGCGGTGCCCGAGGTGACGACGGCCGCCTCGGCCGCCGCAAGGGTTTCATAGGTCTGGTCGCAGACGTAGCGGATGGAGCTCCCCGCTATGTAGCGCTCGTAGAGCGCGCGGTCGAGCCACGAGACGCCCGCCACGACGAACTGCCGCTCGGGGAAGCGCTCGGCCAGACGGGCCATGAGGGGGAGGTTGTCGCGGATTTCGCCGGCGCGGCTGCCGGCCAGCAGCGCCACGATGGGGCGGCTGTCGAGGCCGTTGCGGCGGCGGAACTCCTCGGGTGTGGGGAGCTCGGGCAGCCGCCGGTCGATGGCGTCGACCAGCGGGTTTCCCTCGAAGATGGGGGTGATGCCCTTCGAGGAGAAGTATTGCCGCTCGAAGGGGAAGATGATGAAGAGGCGGTCGACGTAGCGGCGGATGGACTTCACGCGGTATTCGCGCCAGGCCCACACCTTGGGGGCGATGTAGTAGAAGGTGCGGATGCCCTGCTCGTGGGCCCAGCGGGCCATCTTCATGTTGAAGCCCGGGTAGTCAATCAGAATCAGCACGTCGGGGGCGAAGGCGGCGACATCCTGCCGGCACTCGAGCATCTGGCGGCGGATGGTTCCCAGGTTGCGGAGCACCTGCACGATGCCGAAGAACGAGGTCTCGCGGTAGTGCTTCGCCAGGTTGCGCTCGCCGCCCGCACGGGCCATCCGGTCGCCGCCCCAGAAGCGGAACTGCGCTTCGGGGTCGGCCTTGCGGAGCCCTTCGATGAGGTTTGCGCCGTGCAGGTCGCCCGAGGGTTCGCCTGCGATGAGGTAGTATTTCATGTGCGGAAGTGTTGCGTTGCGGCGGGCGGGGCGCCGGGCCCCCCTCTCCCGTCCGCGAGACAAAAATAGCGAATCCCGGCGCTTCGGCAAAACTTTTCGGCCCCAAATCGGCCGCGCGCCCCGCCCGAGGGGTGCACCGCATCGAAAAAATCGTATCTTTGTCTTCAGAAACGGTCCCGGCCCGCCGCCCGGCGCTTCGGAAGGCACCCCGTCCGACGCTCCGGCTCCGCCCCGGTCCCGAAGAGCAACCAACCGACAACCAACCCAAAACAAAAACCCATTCCGAACCTCTCATGAAGCGTTCCCCCCTTCTGCTTGCCGGCGGCATTGCCGCCGTGGCGGCTTCGACCGCCGGCTGCGGCTCCCGCCCCGAGGCGCCCCGCCGCCCGATGAACATCCTCTACATCATGACCGACGACCACACGTCGCAGATGATGAGCTGCTACGACGACCGTTACGCCTCGACGCCCAACCTCGACCGCATCGCCGATGAGGGCGTCCGCTTCACCAACAGCTTCGTGGCCAACTCGCTGAGCGGCCCGAGCCGCGCCTGCATGCTCACGGGCAAGCACTCCCACGCCAACGGCTACACCGACAACACCTTCTGCGCCCCGTTCGACGGCTCGCAGCAGACCTTCCCCAAGCTGCTCCAGGGGGCCGGCTACGAGACGGCCGTCGTGGGCAAGTGGCATCTGGGAAGCCTCCCCACGGGCTTCGACTACTGGGAGGTGGTCCCCGGCCAGGGCGACTACTACAACCCACTCTTCATCCGTCAGAGCGGCGACACGACCCTCTGCGAGGGCTATCTGACGAGCATCATCACCGACAAGAGCATCGAATGGCTCGAACACGGGCGCGATACGACGAAGCCCTTCTGCCTTCTGGTGCACCACAAGGCGCAGCACCGCAACTGGATGGCCGACACCTGCCATCTGGCGCTCTATGAGGAGCGCGACTTCCCGCTGCCCGAGACCTTCTTCGACGACTACGAGGGGCGTCCGGCTGCCGCCGCGCAGGAGATGTCCATCGCCTCGGACCACGACATGGATGTGGTCTACGACCTCAAGATGTGGCGCAAGGGGGTCCGCAGCCGGCTGAGCGCCGGTTACGAGCGGATGCTCGACCGCATGAACCCCGAGCAGCGGGCCGCCTGGGAGCGCTTCTACGGGCCGCTCATCGAGGAGTTCTACCGCCACGAGCCGCAGGGGCGCGAACGGGCGCAGTGGAAGTTCAACCGCTACATGCGCGACTACCTGAAGACGCTCCGCTCGCTCGACGACAACGTGGGGCGGCTGCTCGACTACCTCGAGGAGTCGGGTCTGGCCGACAACACGCTGGTGGTCTACACCTCGGACCAGGGCTTCTACATGGGCGAGCACGGCTGGTTCGACAAGCGCTTCATGTATGAGGAGTCGATGCGCACGCCGCTGGTGATGCGCCTGCCGGGCGGTGCGCGGGGCGACATCGATGCCCTGGTGCAGAATATCGACTACGCCCCCACCTTCCTCGAGCTGGCCGGGGTGCCGGTTCCCGACGACATCCAGGGGCGTTCACTGCTGCCGCTGCTGCGGGGCGAGCATCCCGCCGACTGGCGCCGTGCGCTCTACTACCACTTCTACGAATATCCGGCCGAGCATATGGTCAAGCGCCACTACGGCGTGCGGACCGAGCGCTGGAAGCTCATCCACTTCTACAACGACATCGACTGGTGGGAGCTCTACGACCTGGAGGCCGATCCCCACGAGCTGCACAACCTCTACGGCGAGCCGGCTTATGCCGACACGGAGGCCCGGCTGCACGAGGAGCTGCGGCGCCTGCAGCAGCAGTACGGCGACCCGATTGAGGAGCAGCTGACGCGCTGACGCGCGGGGCAGCCCCCGATAAAACGCCTGCGGGACGACGGAACCTCTCCGCCGTCCCGCTTTTTATGCGGCCGCCGAGCCTGCTTTTGTGGTTCGTCCGCCGCGCCCGGCTATTTTATGGTTTGTCGACCGGCCCCCGTCTGCCTGCCGGCCCGCCGCGCCTGTCCACCGCGCCTGCCCGCCGTCGGCCGGCCTCCGCCCGCCTGCCTGTCGTCCGGCCCCGTCCGTTTCTCCACCCTTCCCTCCTGTCCACCGCCGGCCCCCCCCCGCCGTCCTCCCGCCGTCTTTTTGGTCGGTTTCCCTCCTCCGTAGGTCGCCAAACGGACGCCGCAGAGCGCTTTTTCGCAACAAAATCGTACCTTTGCACCGGGCCCTGCCGCCGGGCCGGTTGCACTCTGCGCACCGGTGCCGCCCCCGAGGCGCCCCTCCAATACCGAAGACCATGCAAAAGAGACTCCTGTTCCCCCTTGCCACCTTCTGCGCCACCACCCTGGTGATGGCGCTCCAGAAACCCGTATTCCTCCTCTACTACGCCTCCGAGGCGGCCCGTTACGGCTTCGGCGACTGGTGCCGGGTCGTCTGGCACGGCCTCTCGCTCGACATGACCGTGGCGGGCTACGTCACCGCCCTGCCGCTGCTGCTCACGCTCCTCTCGCTCTGGGTCACCCTCTCCGACCGCACGTGGCGGCGCATCTTCGGCCTCTACTTCTGGGTGGTGGCGCTGGTTGCGGGGGCGGTCTTCGCCGTCGACCTGGCCCTCTACGAACACTGGGGCTTCCGCCTCGACGGCACGGCGCTGATGTACCTCGACGCCCCGAAGGAGGTGCTGGCCAACGTCGACTGGTGGATGGGCATCCGCCAGACGCTCTTCTTCGCCGCCTGCACGGCGCTGCTCGTCTGGCTCTACCGCCTGCTGGTGCGGCGGCTCTTCCTCCCGGCGGGACGCATCCCGCTGCGCGGGGTGTGGAGCCTCGTGCTGCTTCTGCTCGGCGGCTTCGACTTCCTGGCCATCCGCGGAGGGGTCGGCGCCTCGGTGGCCAACGTCTCGAAGGTGGCCTTCAGCCCCGAGATGTTCCTCAACCAGGCGGCCGTCAACCCGCTCTTCTCCTTCCTCTCGACGCTGGGCGACGACGGCTCCTATGCCGATGCCTACCCCTTCTTCCCCGAGGAGGAGCGCGCCGCCCGCTTCGAGGAGCTGCGCGGCAACCGCCGTGCGGAGGGTGCTCCCGCCGCCGCGGGCTATGCGTCGGCTTCCGCTCCGGCCTCTGCGGAGGATGCCGCCCCGACCGGCGCTCCGACCGCCGCTCCGGCCGCTTCCTCCGGCTCCGTCCCGGCCGATGCGGCCGATGCGGTGCTCCGCACGCAGCGCCCCAACGTGGTGGTCGTGCTGCTCGAAAGCTTCGGCCGTACGGTGATGGATGCCACGTGCGAAGGCGAGCCCGTTATGCCCAACATGCAGCGGCTCAAGAGCGAGGGGGTCTGGTTCGAGAACTTCTTCGCCAACTCGTTCCGCACCGACCGCGGCGAGGTGGCCGTCCTGAGCGGCTTCCCGGCCCAGACGCTCCTCTCGGTGATGAAGCTCCCGGCCAAGGCCGCGACGCTCCCCTCCATCGCCCGCTCGCTGGGGGAGGAGGGCTACGCCACGAGCTTCACCTACGGCGGCGACCTGAACTTCACCAACCAGGCCTCGTACCTCTACGCCACGGGGTGGCAGGAGCTCGTATGGCAGCGTGACCTGCACTTCGACGCCCCCGCCTCGCACTGGGGCTACGACGATGCGGTGATGTGCGACTACTTCGCGCGGCGGGTCATCGAACTCGATGCCGGGGGGCACCCCTTCCTTGCCGGACTGCTCACGCTGAGCAGCCACATCCCCTTCGATGTCCCCTATGCGCGCTTCGACGACAAGGTGCTCAACGCCATGGCCTTCTCCGACGAGTGCGTCGGACGGATGGTCGAGCGGCTGAAGGCCTCGCCCGCCTGGGAGAACCTGCTGCTGGTGCTGGTGGCCGACCACGGCTACCCCTATCCCGAAGGCATCGCCTACAACATCCCGCTGCGCCACCGCATCCCGATGCTCTGGCTGGGGGGCGCCGTGGCACGGCCGCGCTCGGTCGAGGACTATGGCTCGCAGATGGACTTCGCGGCGACGCTGCTGGGGAGCATGGGGCTGAGCCACGAGGCGTTCGACTACAGCAAGGACCTCTTCGACACGGTCAACCAGCCGCGGCGCTTCGCCTACTACACCTTCAACGAGGGCTTCGGCGTGGTCGACGCCTCGGGCGAAGCGGTGTGGGACTGCGCCGCCGACCGCGCCGTCTCGGTCACCTCGCCCGAGCTGCTCGACGTGGGGCGCACGCTGCTGCAGACGACCTATGTCGACATCGACCGCCGTTGAGGCCGGCGGCCCGGTGGGGTGAGGCGGCCCGAAAATACCTGAAAATGGGGATTGCACATTCCCGCCGCAACGGCTATCTTTGAACGGTTCAAACAGGCCGCCCCGCCCGACGCGCAAGGCTGCGGAAGAGCCCGCCCGGCGCTTCGGCCCGGCTGCGGAAGGCTCCCGGTTCCGAGTGCGCTCCGGCGACGGCATCCCGGTTCCCGGCTGCGGAAGAGCCTACCCGGCAAAACACTCAGGGCCTCCGGCTCCGAGGCGGCTGCAAAACGATGAAACCATGTACAGAATAGGAAAATACGACGTCGACGACCGCATGTGCGACCTGGTGTGCGACAACTACCCCGTGCTGCTGGTCATGAGCCGCTTCGGCATCTCCCTCGGATTCGGCGACGCTACCATCGGCGAGGTGTGCCGCGCGGCGGGGGTCGATGCGGCCACCTTCCTGGCCGTGGTCAACATGCTGACGGCCGGCGAGGCGATGCTCGCCGACGACCCCTCGGGCCTCTCGGTCGAGGCGCTGCTGGGCTACCTTCACAATTCGCACGGATACTTCCTCGACTTCCGCCTGCCGGCCATCCGCCGCAAGCTCATCGAGGCCATCGACTGCAGCAGCGACGTGGCGCTGGTCGTCATCCGCTTCTTCGACGCCTACGTGGCCGAGGTGCAGAAGCACATGGCCTACGAGGAGGGGCGCGTCTTCCCCTACGTGCGGGCGCTGCTCACCGGCACCCGTCCGGATGACTACTCCATCGACGTCTTCAGCCGCCACCACGACCAGGTGGAGTCGAAGCTCTCGGAGCTCAAGCGGATTCTGATTCGCTACTACCCGGCGCAGGGGACCAATGAGCTCAACAGCGTCCTCTTCGACCTCTTCACCTGCGAGCAGGACCTCGCCTCGCACAACGCCGTCGAGGACAGGCTCCTCACCCCGGCCATCCGCCGCCTCGAGCAGAAAGGGGGTCCGCAATGAGCAAGGCGCTGAAATTTGCCGTCGCCGAGCCCTCGGCCATCATCCGCTGCGGGCTGCTGGCGCTGCTGCGCGAGATGCCGGGCGTCAACCTCGACATCCTTGAAATCGGCGACATGTCGCGTCTTGCGATGCTCCTCACGCGCCACCGCCCCGACGTGCTGGTGGTCAACCCCGCCTCGCTGGGGCTCATCACCCCGCAGCAGTTGCGCGACGAGTCGGGCTGCGAACGGATGCGCTGCGTGGCGCTGCAGCTGGCCGTCACCGACTCGTCGGTGCTGCAGGCCTACGACGAGACTCTCTCGCTCTACGACTCGGAGGAGCAGCTGCGCGCCAAAATCCTGCGACTCGAGGGGTCGCGCGGCACCGAGCCGCGGCAGGAGCCCCTCTCGGCCCGCGAGCGCGAGATAGTCGTCTGCATCGTCAAGGGGATGACCAACAAGCAGATTGCCGACCACCTCTGCATCTCGACCCATACGGTCATCACCCACCGGCGCAACATCATCGCCAAGCTGCAGATTCACTCGCCGGCCGGGCTGACCATCTACGCCATCGTCAACAAGCTGGTCGAGCTCTCCGACGTGAAGGAGAGCATCGGCGAGCTCTGAAGGGTACGAAAAGACAAACATCAAACAATATGGCACAGGAACCTCATCATCACCATCATCATCCGCTCCCGGCCGACGCCTTGTCTCTCAACCGGGCCTTCGTGCTGGGCATTGCGCTCAACCTGCTCTTCGTCATCGTCGAGTTCGTCGTCGGCCTCTGCTACGGCTCGATGGGTCTGCTCTCCGATGCGGGCCACAACCTGAGCGACGTGGCCGGCCTGCTGCTGGCGATGCTCGCCTTCCGGCTGTCGCAGAGCCCCGCCACGTCGCGCTACACCTACGGCTACAAGAAGAGCACGGTGCTCATCTCGTTGCTCAACTCGCTCATCCTGCTCATCGCCGTCGGGGTGATTGTGGCCGAGAGCATCGGCCGCATGCTCCATCCCGAGGCGGTCACGGGGGATGCCATCGCCTGGACGGCCGGCGTCGGGGTCCTGGTCAACGGCTTCACGGCGTGGCTCTTCATGCGCGACAAGGGGCGCGACCTCAACGTCCGCGGCGCCTTCCTCCACATGGCGGCCGACGCCCTCGTCTCGGTAGGGGTGCTGCTCTCGGGCGTCATCATCTCGTGGACGGGGTGGAGGCTCATCGACCCGATTGTGGGTCTTGCCGTGGCGGCGGTCATCGTCGGCTCCGTCTGGTCGCTGCTGCGCGACAGCCTGCGCCTCTCGCTCGACGGCGTGCCCGAGGGCATCCGCCTCGAGGAGGTCGAGCGCACCATCGCCTCGGTTGAGGGGGTACGGGGCGTGCACCACATCCATATCTGGGCCATCAGCACCACGGAGAATGCCCTCACGGCCCACGTCGTGCTGGAGCCCGAAGCCGAGGCCCGCATGGAGCAGGTCAAGCATCAGGTCAAGGAGCGGCTGCACGAGGCGGGCATCGGCCACGCCACGCTCGAATTCGAGACGGCGGGCGAGCACTGCTGCGAACCGTATGACCTCTGAGCCGCCGGGGAAACGCTGCTGCGAGCCGCACGACCTCTGAGGTGCCGGGAAACTTCTGAACGGTTGAACGGTCCTTCTCGGCCCCCTTGGCGGCCGGCGCTACCCGGGGCCGCCGGGTGACCTTCGACTCGTCTCTGCCGCGCGATTTTGGGACCGCCGAGCACCATCTTTCAGCCGCCGCGCACGACCTCTGAACCTCCGCGGCCGTGCAAGCATGCAAAAAGCGCCCCGCATCCTCCGATTCAAGGATGCGGGGCGCTTTGTTTGTCTGTTTGTCCGGGGCTTTGGCGGCGCCTCTTTCGGCGCCTCTCGGGGTTTTCGGGCCTCCGGGGCCTCTCCGGACCTTTTTCTCCTTTTTATCCCGCCGGCCGTTGTGTCGTTGCCTTGTCCGGCCATCGTTCGGTCGTCATTCGGGTCTTCTCAGGGCCTCTTCCTTCCTCTTTCCAGCCCCTTCCTTTTCCGGTCCCTCCCCGGTCGGCAGGCCGCGCCGCTCAGGGGACGGGGTCGTAGCCGCTGCCGCCCCACGGGTGGCACCGTGCAAGGCGCCGCAGCGTCAGCCAGCTCCCCTTCAGCGGGCCGTACTTGCGCAGCGCCTCGACGGCATACTGCGAGCAGGTGGGCGTAAAGCGGCACGAGGGGGGCGTGAAGGGGGAGATGCAGTAGCGGTAGAACTGCACCAGCACCAGCAGCGGAAAGGCGGCGACGCGCTTAAAGCCGCTCCGCAACGTTTTCCAGAATCCGGCGGACGGCATGGGCAATGGTCTTGTAGGGGAGCACCTCCTTCGAGGAGTAAATCAGCGCCAAATCGACGTTCGACTGCCCGCAGTGGTTCGTGAGCAGCTGCTTCTGCAGGCGGTAGGCCTCCTTCGTGCGGCGGCGCAGCAGGTTGCGGCGGTTGGCCCGCTTGTGGAACTTCTTGGGGACCGAGAAGAGCACCTCGACCGAGGCCTCGACGTCGGGTTCGGCGTAGCAGACGTAGCGGAACGGAAAGACGAAGCCCCCCTCGCCGTGCTGAAACAGCCGCCGCACGGCTCCGAGCGAACGGAGCCGCTCCGACGGTCGAAGGGCATGGGGATGCTGCATCATGGTCGTGCCTCCTGTTTGTGCGCGGTGCTACTTGGCGCTCTCCGTACGGCGGACGCGGCTCTTCTTGGCGAGCTTGTGCTGCTGGCTGCGGATGAACTCCTCCTTGCGGGTGTCGGTGGTCAGCGCCACGGGCTGGGGCTCCTCGCCGGCAGCCACCTTCGTCAGGAAGATGTCCACGGCCTTGGCCATCGAGGGGGCCTCGGGCGTGGGGGCGTTGGCCAGCACGGTCAGACCCGCATCGAGCGCCGCACGCAACGTACCCTCGCCGAAGACGGCGATGGCGGGCAGCCCCTCGGTGCCGAAGTGCTCGACGAGCGCCTTGACGTCCGACGGCGAGTAGAGGGCCAGCAGCCCGTACTCCTTCAGGTCGAGGTCGTTCAGGTCCGAGGCCACCGTGCGGGCCAGAATCACCGGGTGGAACGAGAGCTTGAACTTGGCCAGCGTCTCGGGCAGCTCGGATTTGTGGGGCTCGCTCAGCGTGAGCAGGAACTTCTCCTCCTTATGCTTGACAATCAGTTCGATGAGCGACGTAAAGGAGCCGTCGCCGAACGAGATTTTCCGTTTGCGGTAGACGATGTACTTCTGCAGGTAGAGCGCCACGGCTTCCGTCTGGCAGATGTACTTCATGGTTTCGGGCACGGTGATGCGGGCCTCCTCGCAGATGTGGAAGAAGCTGTCGATGGTGGTGCGCGAGGTGAAGATGACGGCCGTATGGTCGAGAATCTCGACCCGCTGTCCGCGGAACTCCTTCAGCGAGACGCCTACGACGCGGATGAAGGGGTTGTATTCGATAGCAACGTTGTGCTTCCGGGAGAGTTCGTAGAAGGGGGACTTTTCGATAATCGCAGGACGGGGCTGCGACACTAAGACTTTGCTAACTTTCAATGCTCTAACCATTTTTATGGTTGGGCGCCCTATCTCACGACGAGCAGCCACAACAGAGTGACGGGAAAGATTTCCACGGCGCAAAGGTACAAAATCCAATGCAAAATCGAAACTTTTTTGCTGATAAAGAGCGCAAAAGTCTCCCTGAGGTACAGGAGGAACGTTATGAGCCACCCGGCCGTGAGCAGCCCCGCCCAGATGGTGTCGCTGCCGAGCGGACTGAGGGCGAAGAGGAGGATGACGGGGGCCAGGATGATGGCTCCCAGCGCGGCGTAGCCCCGTTTGATGCGGATGAGCTGCGTGGTGAATCCCGAGGTGAGGGTCACCCCGCCCACGGCGCGCAGCAGCAGGATGCCGTAGAGGTAGACGAGCAGGAAGAGGAGCCCGACACCCAGCGCCAGCAGCAGCGAGAGGGTGCTGCCGTTGCCCATGCTGAGCAGCTCCTGCGCGATGTCGGGACGGTCGCAGAGGCGCACGGCCGTGACCCCCGCCAGCAGGAATCCCAGTGCGAGGGCGATGTTCAGGAAGCGGGTGAATCCGGCGTTGCCCGACTCGTCGGAGGTGCGCTCCGAGTCGCGCCGCTCGAAGGCGACGCGGCCGACCAGGGCGCGCATGTCGCCGGGGTTGCGGTAGAGCAGCAGCCCGAAGAGGAGGGTCAGCAGCAGCACGAGCCCCTGGAAGGGGAGTTCGTCGGTGAGGCGCGGCTGCTGCTGTGCTGCGGGGCGCGGTGCGGCGAGCAGCGACTGCTGCCCGAAGAACTCCCCGGCGCCGACCGTGCGGTAGCCCTCGAGCGGGGTGCCGTCGGGCAGGTAGTGCAGCGTGGTGGCGTGCGCATAGAGCGAGTCGCCCGGCATGAAGGCGCCCAGCGGGCTCTCCCAGAGCGTGTCGGCGCCGGCAAGGCTGCCTGTAAGCGAATCGGCCTCCATGCGGAGCGAGTCGGGCATCGCTGCGGCGAGCGAATCGGGCAGCTGTGCGGCCGCCTCGGCCTGCGTTTCGGTCTGCGTTTCGGCCCGCATCCCGGCAGCGGCAGGCGATGCGGAGCCCACGGCGGCAGAGTGCCGCGCGTCGGCGGTGTGTTGTGTGGCGGTGTATCCGGCGTCGTTGTGCCGTGCGTCGGCGGCGCTTTCGGCTTGCTGAGACCCGGTTGTGTGCTGAGCTGCTGCGGAGCCGCTCTTCTGTTGTGTCCCGGCCGTCCGTTCGGTCTGCTTCCGGGCGGTGTCGGTTGCAGCGGCGTGCCCGCTCTGCTGCCCGGTGGCAGTCTCTTTGCTCCCGGCCTGCTCCGCCCGCGACCCGGTGGCGTGTTGCCGTCTGGCCGAACGTTGTGTGGCGGTGTGTCCGGCGGTATGTTGCGCCTCGTCGGCGTGTCGGGCTCCGGCTCCGGCTGTTTCGGAGGCGTGCCCCTGCCGCTCCGTCGTTCCGCTCCGGTGTGCGGCGGTTGCGTCGTTCGTCCGGTGCGTTTGGACCGTTGCGGCTCCGGCTGTGTGCAGCTGCGTTCCGGCCTCCCCGCTGCCCGCTTCGCTCCGGCCGGCCGCCTGCCGCTGCGTGTGCAGCGAATCGGTCGCCTCACGGTACGCTACGACCTCATCCCCGTACCAGAGAGCGGCTGCCTCCTGTACGGTCCCCTCCTGTACGGCTGTCCCCTGCGCGGCCCCCATCTGCACGTCCGTTCCCGGCACGGCGGCCTCCGCGTGCAGGGCGGCACCCTGCACGGAGGCCCCTTCCGAGGCGGAGCGGCCCGTTCCGCCGGCCGGAACGGGATGAAGGGTCATCGTGAGGCTTTTCATTGTTCGAAGCTGCGTTTAAGCGTGACGCGGATGGTCGTTCCCTTGCCGATTTCCGAGTCGACGACGGCAATCTTGCCGCCGTGGTACTCCTCGACGATGCGCCGCGAGAGCGAGAGGCCGAGCCCCCAGCCGCGGGTCTTGGTGGTGAAGCCCGGTTCGAAAATCCGCTTCCAGTTGCTCTTGGGGATTCCCTTGCCCGTGTCGCGCACGTCGACCATCACATACTTGTCGTCCGACGAAATGCGCACGTCGATGGCGCCGTGGCCCTGCAGCGCGTCGAGCGAGTTCTTCATCAGGTTCTCGACCACCCACTCGAAGAGCGCCGCATTGATGTTGGCCTGCACCGGGGCGATGGCCAGTCCGTTGTAGTCGAGCGTCACGTTGCGCGGGATGCGCTTGCGGAAGTACATGACCGATTCGCCCACCACCTCGTTGATGTTGGCGGGGGTGAGGGGCGTCTCGGAGCCGATTTTCGAGAAGCGGTCCACAATCTTCATCAGGTGGGCCAGGTCCTTGCCCATCTCGTCGACGGCGCTCTGGTCGACGGGCTGCGTGCGCAGGTACTCGAGCCAGCCGAGCAGCGACGAGGTGGGGGTGCCCAGCTGGTGGGCGGTCTCCTTGGCCAGACCTATCCAGACGCGGTTCTGCTCGTCGTGCTTCGTCGAGCGGAAGGCGACGAAGCCCAGCAGGATGAAGGCCGTGATGACCAGCAACTGGATGTAGGGGAAGTAGTAGAGCGACTTGAGCAGCGCCGACTGGCCGTAGAAGATGATGTGGTAGTGGTCGCTCGACCACCAGTAGCGAATCTGCACCGGCGGGTTCTCGTCGGTGAAGCGGTCAATCTGGCGGCGGAGCTTGTCGGGGTGGTCCAGAATCTCGTCGGGCACCAGGTGCGAGTAGTGCACCTTGAGGTTCTCGTCGGTGATGATGAAGGGGATGTTGTTGCTGTTGTTGATGATGTCCTGGATGAGGGGGTCCTGCAGCGAGTTGCCCATCACGTCGCGGTTGGCGCGCTCCATGGCGTGGGTCCAGAGCACGACGTCGTGCTGCTCCTTCTCCTTGAGGCGCTGGGCCATCTTGTTGGTGTAGAGCAGCGAAAGCACCCCCAGCGCCAGGCCGACGAAGATGACGACCACGCGGTTGCGGAACGAAAAGTTGCGGAACGATAATATGTTGCGTCCGAATTTCATCTCTTTTCCTTCGGTTTTTGCTCCTTTGTTTGCGGACCACGGCTGCAGCCTCCCGGTTGCGGGCGGTTTGGTTGCGGTGGGTCCTGCTCAGCGGCCACCGGATTGCGGGCCCCTGTGCTGCGGGCGGCCCGGTTCAACATCTCCTCCGGGTTGCGGGCGGTCCGGTCTCTATCCGTCTGTCCGGCACCCCTCTGTCCGGCACCCCTCTGTCCGGCACCCCTCCGTCCGGCGCCCGTTTGTCCGGTGCCCTACGTCCGGACCCCTTCAGCAGCCCCCTTGGCGGCCCCCCCCCTTGCGGGCCGGGGCGCTATTTGCGGGCGGTGTCCTGCTCGCGGGTGATGCGGCGGTACTCGTCGGGCGAGGAGAGCACCTCGACGGCGCGCTGCACCTCGGCATCCTGCGGCAGGGCGTGCTCGATGACCCCCTGCGCATAGGCGTAGCGCAGGATGATTTCGTTCTCGAGCGTGCGGACAATCTCCTGGCGGTAGGTCTCCAGATTGGTCTGCGTGTCGTCGCGGACCTCCTGCTCGAGTCGGGCCAGATGGTTGTCGAGCTCCGTGTAGCGCTCCTCCTCGGCCGCCTTGCGCAGCCGTTCGAGCGCGCGGCGCGTCTCCGACTCGTAGGGCACCTTCTTGTCCTTCATGAAGTCGGCGAAGCGGTCGTAGGTGGCCGAGTCGAGCGCGAACTCCATCAGGTGGAAGGGCTCCCCGGCGTGGCTGCGCATGTAGTCGTCGACGAAGTCCTCGACGAAGCCCAGCGCATAGAGCGTCGCCGCGAAGCGGCTGATGTACTCGGGTTCGGTGCGGATGTCGGGCATGATGCCCCCGCCGTCGTAGACCTTGCGGCCGGCGGCGGTCCTGAACTCGCGGATGAGCGAGTCGGGGACGCTCTTCACCTCACCCTGCTGCGAATGGGAGTAGTCGATGGCCTGGATGCAGCGCCCCGAGGGGATGTAGTACTTGGCCGTCGTCAGCTTGAGGTAGGCGTTGTAGCCCAGCGGGCGGGTCGACTGCACGAGCCCCTTGCCGAAGCTCTTCTGTCCGATGAGCACCGCGCGGTCGAGGTCCTGCAGCGCACCCGATACAATCTCGGCGGCCGAGGCCGTGTTGCCGTTGACGAGCACCGCCAGCGGCAGCTCCGCAAGGATGGGCTCCGACTGCGTGCGGTAGCTCTTCTGCTCGGTGCGGCCGTGCGTGGCGACCACCTCGGTCCCCTTGGGGACGAACATCGAGAGAATCTTCACCGCCTCCTGCATGATGCCGCCGCCGTTGCCGCGGTAGTCGAGCACCAGCCCCCGCAGGTTGCCCTCCGCACGCAGCCGTTCGACGGCCGCGCGCACCTCCTCGTAGCACCCGTCGGTGAAGTCGCTGTGCTGGATGTAGCCAATCGAGTCGTTGAGCCAGCCGGCGTAGGGGACGGCCGGGATGGCAATCCGCTCGCGGCGGAGCGTCACCTCCTCGCGGCGGCCGTCGAGCAGCCGCTCGACGGTGACCCGTACCGTCGAGCCGGGGGCGCCCTTGAGCCGTGCGCTCACCTTGTCGGTGGTGAAGCCGCGGGCATCCTCGCCGTCGATGGCCACAATGCGGTCGCCGATTTTCAGCCCGGCGCGGTCGGCCGGCGAATCCTTGTAGGGCTGAGCGATGATGACGTAGTCGCCCTTCTGGCGGATGAGGGCGCCCACGCCGCCGTACTTGCCCGTGGTGAGCAGCTCGAAGGAGGACATCCGCTCCTCGGGCATGTACTCGGTATAGGGGTCCAGGTCGCTGACCATCCCCTCGGCGGCCCCCTCCATCAGACGGTCGGGGTCGACCTCGTCGACGTAGTAGAGCGACAGCTCGCGCATCATGTTGACGGCGATTTCGATGTTGCGCCCCAGACCGAAGTCGTTGCGCTTGCCCCAGAGCAGCGCGCCGAAGCCGACGACCAGGATGGCCGCCGCGGCGAGCATGCGCAGGCTGTTTCTCTTCAGGATGTTTCTATTCATACTTGCTTTGTTCAATGTAGGAGTCGAGCCGGTAGGCGGCGCGGGCCACACCGCGGCGGATGCCCTCGAGGCGGACCCATTGTCCGTACTGCGAGACGCGGATTTCATCCTCGCCCAGCATGAGCAGCCGTCGCCACAGGGTGCTGGCGCGGAACATCATCACCCCCTCCTGCTCGTCGACGAGCTTGAAGCCCGAGCTGTGCAGGGCGTTGACAATCTGCTGGCGGTTCTCCTCCAGGTCGCCCTCGACGTCGCGGACGATGAATCCGAAACGGGGGTAGTAGAAGAAGGCCAGCACGAGGATGACCGCCGGCAGCAGCAGTCCGCGCGGCGTGTGGAACATGACGTAGAGCGTCTGCGAGAAGCTCAGCGTCGCGCCGTAGAGCTGGTTCAGGAGCATGATTGCCGCACATAGAACGCAGAGGGCGACGAAATATTTTACCGCACGGATGAGATAACGTTTCATGGTATGGTTGTTTTTCGGTTGTTTCTTCAGGTGTTTTTCCGGCTCGGCCGGTCGGGCCGGTTTTGTTTTGTCTCGGTTCTCTCCGGCTCGGCCGGGTTCGGTTCGGGCTGTTTTGTCTTGTCTTTGCTTTCTCCGGTTTGATTCGGTCGGGCCGGTTTGTCTTGTCCTGTTTCGGCCTGTTTCGGCTTTGTCCGTTTGCTCCGGCCCGGCTTTATCTTGCTCCGGGCTGCCGGAACGGATGTTGCGGCGGCCGGCGGCTATGCCTCCCCGGAGCCTCCGTGCTCCGCAGCCGCTGAGGCGGCCTTTTCTTGTTCTTGTCCGGCGCCCTTCTTTTGTCCGGCGGCGAGCTGACCGACGGCCCCGGCCACCTGCTGCATGAGCCAGCGGGGGGTCGACGTGGCACCGCAGATGCCTACCGAGGCGGCTCCGGCGAGCCACTCGGGGCGGATTTCGGAGGCCTCCTCGATGGTGTGGGTGCGGGGGTTGGCGCTGCGGCACACCTCGTAGAGCACCTTGCCGTTGGACGATTTGCGGCCGCAGACGAAGAGCACCACGTCGAAGCGGCGGGCGAAGGCCTCGAGATGCTGCTCGCGGTTCGAGACCTGGCGGCAGATGGTGTCGATGACCTCCACACGGCCGGGGTCGGCGGCGCGGCGGCGCATCTCGGCGGCCAGATGCTCGAAGAGGGCGATGCTCTGGGTGGTCTGCGAGAGGAAGATGATGGGCCGCGTGAAGTCGAGCTGGTCGAGGTCCTCCTCGCGTTCGATGACCGTCGTGGGCTCCTCGACCTGGCCGGTGAGCCCCACCACCTCGGCGTGGCCCCGCTTGCCGAGGATGACCACCTGGCCCCCCACGGGGCGCATCTTCTCGTGGGCGCGCACGACGCGCTCCTGCAGCCGCGCCACTACGGGGCAGGTGGCGTCGATAAGCTCGATGCCCAGCCGCTGCGCCTCGCGGTAGGTGGTCGGCGGCTCGCCGTGGGCACGGATGAAGAGGCGCTTGCCCTCGAGACGGGGCATCTCCTCGTGGGTGACGGTCCGCAGCCCCAGCTGCTCGAGGCGCTGCACCTCGATGCGGTTGTGTACGATGTCGCCCAGCGAATAGACGCGGCCGCCTCCGGCGAGGGCCTTCTCGGCCTCCGTGATGGCCCGGACCACGCCGAAGCAGAAGCCCGATTTATCGTCGATTTCGATGTTCATCTTTCGTCAGCATTTTTTTGCCCCTTGCCGGAGGGGCTCTTCCCGGGTTCCTTCAGGGAGCCCCGGGCTTTCCCGGCGGCTGTTTTCCGGGACGGTTTTCCGGAACCTCTTCCCCGAAGCCTTCGCCGATGTCCGCGGCCCTGCGGTTCCTCGGTTCTATGGTCCTTCGGTCCCTTGGTTCCACGGTCCCTTGGTTCCACGGCCCCTCGGTTTCTTGGTTCTACGTCCCCCCTCGGCCCCGCGGCGGGCCTCCGGCTATTGCTGCTGCTCCGTCTGCCTGCCCTCCTGCGCACGCATGCGTTCGCGCAGTTGGCGGAGCTGCTCCATGAACCAATCCATCTGTTCGTCGACGGTCATGTGGCTGTTGTCCAGCACGATGGCATCTTCGGCCTGGCGCAGCGGCGAGACGGCGCGGCTCATGTCGGCCTTGTCGCGCGAGCGGACGTTCTGCTCAATCTCCTCGAGCGTGACGTTGTCGCCCTTCGCGCGCAGCTCCTCGTAGCGGCGCAGGGCGCGCACGTGGGGGTCGGCCGTCATGAAGAGCTTCATCTCGGCGTGGGGGAAGACCACCGTGCCGATGTCGCGGCCGTCCATGACCACCCCCTTGCGGCGTCCCATCTCCTGCTGCATGGCCACCAGCTTGTGACGCACGGCGGGGATGGCGCTCACGTGGCTCACGCAGTTCGAGACCTCGATGGTGCGGATTTTGCCCTCGACCAGGTCGCCGTTGACGTAGATGTCGCTCGCCCCGCGGTCGGGGTTGAAGCGGAAGGTGATGGAGATGCGGTCGAGCAGCCCGACCACCGCCTCCTCGTCGACCATACCCGAGCGGATGGCCCCGTGCTCAAGCGCATAGAGCGTCACGGCACGGTACATGGCGCCCGTGTCGATGAAGATGTAGCCCAGACGGCGGGCAATGGCCTTGGCGAAGGTGCTCTTGCCGCACGACGAGAAGCCGTCGACGGCGATTATGATTTTCTGTTCAGTGTCCGACATTGGGGAATATGTCAAAAAAGGTGGATAGAATCGTGTAGATGCCCAGCAGACCGATGATGAGGCCGGCCACGTGGTTGATGGTGAGCATGTGGCGCGGACGGAAGCGGCGGCGGAAGAGGTTGATGACGCAGGCCAGCAGCGTCCACCAGGCGCAGGCGCCGCAGAAGAAGCCGAAGATGACGAAAATCGCGCGCGAGATGCCCGCCACGTCGTTGCCGCCCACGTCGCTGCTCGAGACCTTGAAGGCGGCGAAGAAGGCCAGGATGTAGGGAATCACCATGATGAAGTTGGCGATGGTGATGCCGAAAATCGAGGCGAAGTCCTGCCACAGGCTGCTCCGCCCGACGCGGTTGCGGCGAATCTGCGGCACGGGGTTCTGGGCGAAGATGTAGACGCCGACCACCACCACGAAGATGCCGCCGATGACCCGCAGCAGGGTGTTGTACTGCTCGATTTGGGTCTGCAGCATGGAGTAGAAGAAGAAGGCGACGATGGCCATGAAGCTGTCGGCGCAGGCCACGCCGATGCCCGATACGATACCTGAGCGGCGGCTCTTCGAGAGCGTGCGCTGGATGCAGAGTACGGCGACGGGGCCGACGGTGATGGAGGCGGCGATGCCGACGCAGATGCCTCGGAACAAAACTTCAATAATCTCGAATCCCATGTCCGTTCATCGGGTTTTAGGGAGCAAAGATAGGCAAAAAAAGTGATGCGGCCTACGGCCGGCGGAGTTTTTCGCCGAAACGGACAGCAAAGCGGCGGAGGCGGCTGGCGGTGAGGTTGCGGTGCGGTCGGGCGCGGAGGTGCCGGGCTGCCGGCAGTGCATGGTGCGGTGTGTTTGGCCGCTCACGATACATCTTGTGCCGGGGGCTGTTGCCGGAGAGGGACGGTGCCTTTCGCGACCCGCAAAAAAATCCGGCAACCGCTGCTAACGGTTGTCGGATTTCTGCACCCTTGCCGGACGCCTTCGCCCGGCCTTTTGGCATATGTTCGGGAGGCGGGCAGTGCGGACTTTCCGCCTTCGTACTGCCATTCCGCCCGGCTTTGCGCCGTCGGGGAAGGTGTGGTCGATTATTGTTCTGCCGCGCCGTCCGGCTCTGTGTTGCCGCGCGCAGGCTGGCCGGTTGTTGTGCTGCCGCGCTGCCCGGTTTCGTGCCGCCGGAGTGTGGCGGCACGGCTACCCGGCGGTCGGTTACCAGCGTACGGGCTCCTGGAGGATGTTGCCGTCGGTGGCATCCTCGGCCGTGAAGGTGCCGCCGCGGTACTGGACGCAGAGCATCATCAGCGGCTCGCTGCCGTTGTTGCGGACCGAGCGGCGTCCCTCCGGCGCCACGCGTACCACGCTCCCTTCGCCTACGGGGAAGCACTCGCCGTCGACCTGGAACTCGCCCCGTCCGCTCAGGAAGAAGTAGAGCTCCTCGTGGGTGCGGTGCGTGTGCAGGAAGCCGGTCTCGGTGCCGGGAGCAAAGCTCTGGAAGGAGAACTCGGCGCCCGTGGCCCCTACGGCAGCACCTCCGAAAACCTTGCCCGGCAGCTCGACGCCCGGAGCCAGCTGCAGCCGGTATTCGCCCAGTTGGGCCATCTTGCCTGCATCGACGGCGGTGAAGTGTTCGCCCGCCGCAATCTTTTCCATCTGTTTCATAGTCGTATTTTTTTGTGTGGTTTTGTTCGTTCGCGGTGCTGGACCCCGGTGCGGAGCAGCTCCGTCGTTTTCGGATGGCGTCCCGATGTTTTCCGATGTCTGTTGCCGTCTTTTTAAGGCGCCGGTTTGCTCCGGTTGTTTCCCGGCTCTCCCGGCGGCCCTTCTCCGGCTGCTTTCCGGTCCTTCCTGTCGGCGCCTCCGGTTTGGCTCCCGGTGGCTCCCGGTGGCTTCCCGGTTCGCTCCGGCTCTCCCCGGCTCCTCCCCGATGCTCTCTTTCCGGGCGCCTTCCTCTTCGGAAAACGGCCGGTCGTTTCGTCGGAATCCGTGTGCAAAGATAGTGTATCCCCATGCTGTTTGTCAAGAAGTTACACGCAGGTAACCCGGTAACCTTTCGCTCGGTTTTGCTGAAAATGACCGCTTTGCGGAACCGAAAAAAATGCAAAAAAATCTCCGTTCCTGTTGCCGGTCTGTCGTTTTTACAGTTACTTTGCAAAAGAGAGCAACTTTATTTTGCATATCGTATGGGCAAAACGTCAAAAAACGCGGAAAAGAGGGCGCCTCGGGCGAAAAATTCGCTGGTCGAGCTCTGCCCCGTGCGCAACATCGTCGCCCGCTTCGGCAACAAGTGGTCGCTGCTCGTCATCCTGCTGCTCGACGAGAACGGCGTGCTGCGCTTCAACGAACTGAGCCGGCTGATTCCCGACGTCTCGTCGCGGGTGCTGTCGGGGACGCTCCGCATGCTCGAGGCCGACGGGCTGGTCGACCGGCAGGTCTACCCGGTCGTGCCGCCGCGTGTGGAGTACCGGCTGACCGCCTCGGGGCAGTCGCTCGTGCCGCTGATTGCCCAGCTCACGCAGTGGGCTCTGGCGCACATGGAGGAGATTGTCTCCCACCGTCGCCGCTACGAATCGGCACACGCCGCCGGTGCGGAGACCCCGTCCGGACGATAACGGCCCGGGAGGCTGTTGCAAAGGGTCTCGCTGTTGATAATTTATCGAAAACTTTGGCGGAAAATTTGCCTCAAAAAGCGGGGAATCGGCTATTTTTGTAAAAAACCGTGTAGTATGGCAGAGATGAAACAATTCGGCCTCGACATCGAACTCGACGAGGCGGTGGCGCAGGGCAACTACTCCAATCTGGTTATCATATCCCACTCCACTTCGGAATTTATCCTCGATTTTGCGACGATGCTCCCCGGTCTGCAGAAGGCGCGGGTGAAGAGCCGCATCATCCTCACCCCCGAGCATGCCAAGCGGCTGCTCCTCTCGCTGCAGGACAACATCGTCCGCTACGAGAGCAACGTGGGGAAAATCGAGATTCCCCGGCCGCAGTCGGTTCCCGAGTCGGGTCCCAAGATGGGTCAGGCCTGAGGCCGGACGGGGCCGGGGGGGCGGAGCTGGAGACCGGAACTGGGGTGCGAAACAGGGAACGGGACTGGGGCTGGAACGTGATGGAGTGTTGCGTTCCGGTACTGCCGGGTGTCTTCCGACCCTGTCGGTTCTTGTGGCGCCACGGTGGTACAAACCGGAGCCAAAGCCGGGCGAGTGGTTGGAGCGCTGCGATGGTTCCGACTGCGGTGTAGCAGGTCTGATACTGTGGCTCTTCGTATGTTCTTCCCGTTGGTCGGAGACGTATGCGTTTTGCCCGCAAAAAGCCCGGCTGAGGAAGGTCGCATCTGCTTTGTATTCGCAAAAAAATTCGCGCGTTTGGCCTTCTCGGGTTGCCCTTCGATTGTGCCAATCGCCTCTCTCTGTTGTTTCCGCTTGCCGCTCCGGCTGTCACGGTTGTCTCTCCGTTTGCTCCGGGTCTTCTATTCTGTCTTTCCTGATTGGTCCCGGCCGGAGGAGGTTGCCTCTCGACGAATGAAAAATGCGCCGCTCTGCATGTGCAGGGCGGCGCATAATTGTTATCGGCGCATGGTTGTCCGCAGCGCGTGGTTTCAGTGGCGTATAATGCTCAGCGATGCGTGATTGTCAGCGGGTTGCAGCTTTGTCGTCGGCCCCGTCGGAATAGGGTTGCATCCTCGACGGATGCCCCCGGCGGAACCGGGTTGTATCCTCTGCGGTGCGGCCCCGTCAGAATCGGGGTGCAGCCTCAGAGCGCCTCGCCGACCACGTAGGTGCTGCCTCCGATGAAAATCATGTCGTCGGGGCCGGCCAGCTCGCGGGCGCGGGCCACGGCCTGCTGGACGTCGGCAACCACCTCGCCCTGCAGTCCGAATGCGGCGGCACGCTCGGCCAGCTCCGCAGCCGGAATCGCCCGGTGGGTCTTCGCCTGCGTGAAGATGTAGTGGGCGTCGGCGTGCAGCAGCGGGAACATGTGGGCCAGGTCCTTGTCGTTCACCACGCCCAGCACGCAGTAGAGGTGGGCGTAGTCGCGGCTCAGACGGCGCAGCTGCTCGCCCACATAGGCCATGCCGTGGGCGTTGTGGCCCGTGTCGCAGATGACGAGCGGCTTCTCGCCGAGCTTCTGCCAGCGGCCGCGCAGCGAGGTGTGGGCCGCGGCGTCGCGCGTCCCCTCGAGGAAGGCGCGGCGGCTGATGGTCAGCGGCGTCTCCTGGTGGAGGAAGTCGATGGCCGCCGTGGCCGTGATGATGTTGTGGCGCTGGTAGTCGCCCGCCAGGTCGAGCAGCAACTCGAAGTCGTGGTTGTCGCGCGTGCGGTGGAGGTGGAAGAGCTGCCGTTCGCCGGCCGGCTCCTGACCCGTGCAGGTGAAGAGCTCCTCGGCGTGGAGCAGCTTCGACTTGTTGGCGGCAGCCACCTCGGCAAAGACGGGGTCGCACCGCTCGTCGTGCTCGCCGATGATGACCGGGATGCTCTTCTTGATGATGCCGGCCTTCTCGGCGGCAATCTTCTCGGGGGTGTCGCCCAGCAGCGCCGTATGCTCCATGCCGATGTTGGTGATGATGCTCAGAATCGGCACGATGATGTTCGTGGCGTCGAGCCGTCCGCCGAGCCCCGTCTCGATGACGGCCACCTCGACGTCGCTCTGCGCGAAGTAGTCGAAGGCCAGCGCGGCGGTCATCTCGAAGAACGAGAGCCCCAGTTCGACCATGCGGTCGTGGTGCTTGTCGACGAAGTTGACCACCTTCTGCTTGGGAATCATCTCGCCGTCGACGCGGATGCGTTCGCGGAAGTCCTGCAGGTGGGGCGAGGTGAAGAGTCCCGTGCGGTAGCCCGCCTGCTGGAGCACCGAGGCGATGATGTGCGAGACGGAGCCCTTGCCGTTGGTTCCGGCCACGTGGATGGTGAAGAAGTTGCGCTGGGGGTTGCCCAGATGGCGGCAGAAGGCCGCGATGCGTTCCAGCCCCGGCTTGTAGGCCGTCGCTCCTGCGGTCTCGTAGGCCGGTAGCGACGAAAAGAGAAATTCGAGCGTTTGGGAATAGTTCATATCGTTTCGGGAGAGATTTGTCGTGTGGTGCAGCCTCAGTCTACGAGGTAGTTGCGTTTGCGGACGCGGTAGGCGACGTAGTAGAGCACGCAGAGCAGCGCCACGTATTGGGCGATGCGGGCGATGTAGTCGCCATAGCGGGTGTAGAAGGTGAGGCGGTCGTTGAGGGCCACCTCGTCGGTGAGCGTTCCGCGCTCCTGCCAGCCGAGGGTCCGCCCGATGTCGCCCCGCGCCGTGATGAAGCCCGACATGCCGGTGTTGGCCGCGCGGGCCACGGCGCGGCGGTGCTCGACGGCGCGCAGTCGCGAGATGGTGAACAGGTGGCGGTAGCCGGGCGTGTCGCCCCACCAGCCGTCGTTCGAGATGATGAAGAACGCCCGGGCTCCGTGGCGGACAAACTCGCCGCAGAAGTCACCGTAGAGCCCCTCGTAGCAGATGGGGGCGGCCGTCCGCAGGCCGTTGTGTTCGAAGACGGGGCCCGGCCGTCCGATGCCGATTTGCCCCAGCGTGCCCCCCAGGTCGATGACCAGGAACTTCAGCACGTCGAAGACCCACGTGGGGGTGTTCTCCACGCCGATGACCAGCCGTCCCTTGTGGTGGAGCTGCACGCCGCCCGTCGAGTCAATCCCCAGCGCCGTGTTGTAGATGTCGATGTAGCCGCCACCCTCATAGGGTCGCGCCGTCTCGGACTGCGTCCCGGCGGGGTAGTGGCGCAGCGTGTTGGCCCCCGTGATGAGCATCGCCCCCGACTGCCGCTCGCGCAGCAGCGCGGCGAAGCGCTGCACGGGGTCGGATGCACGGAGCGACGACTCCCACCAGTAGCCCGGCACGGCGGTCTCGGGCAGCAGGATGTAGTCGGCGTCGGCGGGAGCTTCGCCCGCCAGTTCGAGCAGGTTCTCCATCTGCTGCCGTTCGGTGCCGGCGGCGAACTTGTCGTAGCAGTCGACGTTGGGCTGCACGAGCGTCACGCGCGCCCGGGCCTCGGGCTCCTCGTAGCCCGCATAGAGCCCCAGCGAGAGGAGCATCGGCAGGAGCACGGCGGCGGCCGTCGTGAGCGCCCGCCGGCGCGAGGGGCTGCGCAGCGTCTCGAAGAGGAGGATGTTGACGAGCAGCACCCAGAGCGAGCCTCCGAAGACGCCCGTGTATTCGTACCACTGCACCAGGCGGATGTCGTGCGAGAAGCCGTTGCCCAGGATGAGCCACGGCCACGAGAACTCCCCGGTCGTGTACCAGTATTCGGTGGTGAGCCACCCGGCGACGAGCAGCGTGTAGGCCAGTGCCTTCGGCGCCCGTTTCGAGACGGTATGGAAGGCCATGAAGGCGAGCATGTTGAGGAATGTCGAGGCGAGCGTTGCGGCGATGGGGCCCACCGGCGTGGCGTTCCAAATCCACCAGACGGTCATCGCATTCCAGAGCACGAAGGTGAGCAGCGCCCAGCCGAACATGCCCCACCAGGCGCGGCGCGAGCCGTCGCGCTCGGCGCTGAGCCAGAGCAGCGGGACGAAGGCCACCAGCAGCGTGAGGCCCGTCATGCCGAGCCATCCCGTCGAGAGGAGGAGTGCGGAGAGAATTGCCGCCGCGAATTTTCGGAGCATGTGTGTCGTTTTAACGAGCACAAAAGTAGTCAAAGCAACCGAGAATTTCAAAATAATCCCTATTTTTGTATCATAACGACAACCAAAAACTCTTGCCTATGAAGAACTTCGCATGGATGGGGCTGGTGCTCTGCGCGCTGCTTGCCCTGAGCGGCTGCACGTCGCCGCACGAAGGGTACCGTATCGAGGAGGGGGTGCTCGTCTTCGACACGCCGCCCCGCGAGCCGGGCCAGCAGTCGGTGCTCGGTCTGGCGGTGGAGCCCATCCCCGTGGTGCGGGTGGGGTTCATCGGTCTGGGCATGCGCGGTCCGGGGGCCGTCGAGCGCTTCACCCATCTGGACAGCGTGCGGATTGTCGCCCTGTGCGACCTCTACCCCGAGCGTGTGGCCTCCGCGCAGCGGATTCTTGCGGAGCGGGGGCTCCCCGCGGCGGCCGAATACAGCGGCGAGGAGGGGTGGAAGGAGCTCTGCCGGCGCGACGACATCGACCTGGTCTACATCTGCACGCCGTGGCAGCTCCACGTCCCGATGGCGGTCTACGCCATGGAGCAGGGCAAGCATGTGGCCGTCGAGGTGCCGGCCGCCACGTCGCTCGAGGAGTGCTGGCAGCTGGTCAACACGGCCGAGAAGCGGCAGCGCCACTGCATGATGCTCGAGAACTGCGTCTATGACTTCTTCGAGCTCACGACGCTCAACATGGCGCAGCACGGGCTCTTCGGCGAGCTGCTCGAGGCCGAGGGGGCCTACATCCACAACCTCGAACCCTTCTGGGACTACTACCAGGGCAACTGGCGCCTCGAATTCAACCGCACCCACCGCGGCGACGTCTACGCCACCCACGGACTGGGGCCCGTCTGCCAGCTCTTCGACATCCACCGCGGCGACCGCATGCGCTACCTGGTGGCGATGGACACCCCCTCGGTCAACGGCCTCAAACTGGCCCGCGAAAAGACGGGTGCCGACTCGTTCGCCAACGGCGACCACACGCTGACGCTCATCAGGACCGAGCGCGGCCGCGTCATCCACCTCCAGCACAACGTCTACACGCCGCGTCCCTACAGCCGCATGTACTCCGTCACGGGGAGCGAGGGCTATGCGAGCAAGTATCCCGTCGAGGGGTACGCCTTCCGTCCGGCGCAGCTCTTCGGGGCGGGGGTTCCCGACCTTGAGAACCTGAGCGAACACGCGTTCCTGCCCGATGCGGCGCGCGAGGCGCTCATGCGGCGCTACGAGCACCCCATAGCGGCCGAAATCGCCGGGAAGGCGAAGCAGGTGGGGGGCCACGGCGGCATGGACTTCATCATGGACTACCGGCTGGTCTACTGTCTGCGCCACGGGCTTCCGCTCGACCAGGATGTCTACGATGCGGCCGAGTGGTCCTGCATCGGGGCGCTGACGGCCGCCTCGCTCGAGCGGAACAGCATGCCGGTGGCCGTGCCCGACTTCACGCGGGGCGACTGGAACAAGGTCGACGGCTACCGCCACGCCATGGCCCGCTGACCCGCCGGCTTTCTGACCCGCCGGCCTGCCGATTGCTGCCCGCAGATGCGCCGCCTCACCGCTCTGCTGCCCCGCCGGCCGGAGTGTTTGATTTGTCCGTCGTGGCATGCCGGCCCGCAGACCCGCCGGCCGGAGTGTTTGATTCGCCAGGTCGTGGCATGCCGGCCCGCCGATTGCCGGCCCGCCGATTGCCGGCCTGCTGATTGCTGCCCGCCGACGCGCCGCCTCACCGGTCTGCCGACGCGCCGCCTCACCGCACCTCTGCCCCGCCGCCCGGGGGCGGGCTGAGCCTGCAGAAGTGGGGGCGGAGAAGTGTTCGTTTTGTCTCTTCCCGGAGGCTGCCGCAGGGCGGTTGCGGAGCCTTGGAGGGCGGAGGTTCGGTTTTTTGGCGAAATCGTTCGCCCGTTGTGTTTGATAATTAGATTTTTTTGGGATTATTTCCTACCTTTGCGGCTTCGTCGTCGCGCCGGCTCTGCGCAGCCCCCCTCCGCACGGCATCGGAATGGGGTGCCGGAGAGCCTCCGGCCGCCTTCCCGGCCGTCCGGTAAAAGGCTCCGTACGGTTGTCGTGTTGAGGCGCCTGAAGAAGGCCTGGACGCAGGGGTGGAAGGACTCCGCCCGGCCGCCGGAGAAAGACCTCGGAGGCAGGGGTAGAAGAACTCCGCCCGGCCGCCCGGTTGGTGCGCGGATGTGGAATTTTTCCACGAAGGTGTGGCGCGCTCCCCACCCTCGGGGTGTCGCCCGGATGCGGCCCAGAAGGCTGCCCGAGAGCGCCTTGCGGCGGATGCGGCCCGGCCGGCATGGATTTTGGACCTTAAGGAACACTTGTTTTTTAGAAGAAACTGAAGTCTCATCTATATGAATCTCGAACGGATTTTCGAACGAATCAAGTCGGGCGTCGTACGCTGGACCCCCGATTTCGTAAAGCGGGCGTTTGCCCGGATTCCCCGCGTGCAGATACATCTGAGCCGCCGGCAGCAGATTGCGGGCGGCGTGCTCCTGCTGCTGGTGGCGGGCGGCCTGCTCTGGCTCTGGCTGCGGCCGCGCCCCGAAATCGTGGTGCTGCCCGTGGTGGAGGTCGAGCCCGTCACGACCCAGGATGTCAACATCTACGGCGAATACGTGGGCCGCATCCGCGCCCAGCAGTTCGTCGAAATCCGCGCCCGCGTCGAGGGCTACCTCGAAAAGATGCTCTTCGCCGAGGGTACCTACATCCAGAAGGGGCAGACGCTCTTCGTCATCGACCCCCGCCTCTACCGCGCCCGCGCCAACAAGGCGGCCGCCCAGCTCAACAAGGCCCGCGCGCTGGAGACCAAGGCCAAGCGCGACCTGGACCGCATCCGCCCCCTCTACGAGCAGAATGCCGCCAGCCAGCTCGACCTGGACAATGCGGTGGCCACCTACGAGAGCGCCGCGGCCGACGTGGTGGTCTGCGAGGCCGACCTCACGCAGGCCGAGATGACGCTCGGCTACACCACCGTGCAGTCGCCCATCGCGGGCTACATCTCCGAACGCCACGTCGACATCGGTACGCTGGTCGGCCCCGGCGGACAGTCGCTGCTGGCCACCGTGGTCAAGAGCGACACCGTGCGCGTCGACTTCAGCATGACGGCCCTCGACTACCTGCGCAGCAAGGAGCGCAACGTCAACCTGGGCCAGAAGGATACCGCCCGCAAGTGGAACCCCTACATCACGGTGACGCTGGCCGACGGCTCGCAGTACCCCTACCGCGGTCTGGTCGACTTCGCCGACCCGCAGGTCGACCCCCAGACGGGTACCTTCTCCGTGCGCGCCGAGATGGCCAACCCCGACCACATCCTGCTGCCGGGCCAGTTCACCACCGTCAAGCTGCTGCTCGACGTGCGTGAGGACGCCGTGGTGGTCCCCACCAAGGCGGTGGTCATCGAGAAGGGCGGCGCCTACATCTTCGTGGTGCGCCCCGACAGCGTGGTCGAGAAGCGCTTCATCGAGACGGGCCCCGAAATCGGCAACAACATCGTCGTCGAGCGCGGTCTGGCCCCCCGCGAGGACATCGTCATCGAGGGCTATCACAAACTTTCGCACGGCATGCGCGTAGAGCCCGTGACGGCCGGTTCGCGCACCGGAACGCGCGACGAGGAGGCGGAGCCGGAACAGTAAGAGGAGGAACACGAGCCTATGAAAAGCGACTTCTTTATCGACAGGCCCGTCTTCTCGACGGTGCTCTCCATCATCATCGTAATCGTCGGCTGCATCGGCCTTGCGCTGCTGCCCGTCGACCAGTACCCGCAGATTGTCCCGCCCGTGGTGAAGATTTCGGCCTCCTATCCGGGAGCCGACGCCCAGACCGTATCGCAGGCCGTGGCCACCCCCATCGAGCAGGAGCTCAACGGTACGCCCGGCATGATATACATGGAGTCGTCGAGCTCCAACTCGGGCGGCTTCTCGGTGACGGTGACCTTCGACATCTCGACCAACCCCGACCTGGCGGCCGTCGACATCCAGAACCGCATCAAGGAGGCCGAGTCGCGCCTGCCGGCCGAGGTGGTGCAGAACGGCATCTCGGTCGAGAAGCAGGCCTCGAGCAAGCTGATGACCATCACGCTGCTCTCGAACGACCCGAAATTCGACGAAATCTACCTCTCGAACTACGCGACGCTCAACGTGCTGGACATGCTGCGCCGCATCCCGGGCGTGGGCCGCGTGTCGAACGTCGGCAGCCGCTACTATGCCATGCAGATTTGGGTACAGCCCGACCGCCTGGCCGCCCTCGGCATCACGGTCAAGGACCTGCAGAACGCCCTCAAGGACCAGAACCGCGAGTCGGCCGCCGGCGTGCTGGGTCAGGCCCCCATGTCGGGACTCGACGTGACGACCCCCATCACGGCGCAGGGACGCCTCTCGTCTGTGAGCCAGTTCGAGGACATCGTCGTGCGGGCCAACCCCGACGGCTCTATCATCCGCCTGCGCGACGTGGCGCGCATCTCGCTCGAGGCGCAGTCCTATTCGACCGAGAGCGGCATCAACAGCGACAACGCCGCCGTGCTGGACATCTACATGCTGCCGGGCGCCAACGCCATGGAGGTGGCCGAGTCGGTGCGCGCGGCGATGGATGAAATCAGCCGCAACTTCCCCGAAGGCATCTCCTACGAGATACCGTTCGACATGACCACCTACATCGCCGAGTCGATTCACCACGTCTACCGCACGCTCTTCGAGGCGCTGCTGCTGGTGATTCTGGTGGTCTTCCTCTCGCTGCAGAGCTGGCGCGCGACGCTCATCCCCATCGTGGCGGTCCCCATCTCGCTCATCGGTACCTTCGGCGTGATGCTCATCTTCGGCTTCTCGCTCAACATGCAGACGCTGCTGGGTCTGATTCTGGCCATCGGTATCGTCGTCGACGACGCGATTGTGGTGGTCGAGAACGTCGACCGCATCATGAACGAGGAGCACCTCTCGCCCTACGAGGCGACCAAGAAGGCGATGAGCGGCATCGGCGGCGCACTGGTGGCCATGTCGCTCGTGCTGTGCGCCGTCTTCGTCCCCGTGAGCTTCCTCTCGGGCATCACCGGACAGCTCTACCGCCAGTTCACCATCACGATTGCCGTTTCGGTCATCATCTCGACCGTCGTGGCGCTGACGCTCAGCCCCGTGATGTGTTCGCTCTTCCTGCGTCCCGAAGGCGAGGGCCGCAAGCCCCGCATCTTCCGCCTCATCAACCTCGGCCTGGCCCGCGGCAACAACCTCTACAGCCGGATGATTGGCCGCTCGCTGACCCGTTCGCGGCGGATGTTCGCCGCCTTCGGCATCGTGCTCGTCGGCATCTGGCTGATGAACCGGCTGGTGCCCCAGAGCTTCATGCCCCAGGAGGACCAGGGATACTTCACCGTCGAGCTGGAGCTGCCCGAGTCGGCAACCATCGAGCGTACGCGCGAGGTGACCGACCGCGCGATGAGCTACCTGATGAAGAATCCCGACGTGCGCTACGTGCTCAACGTCACCGGTTCGAGCCCCCGCGTGGGTACGAGCCAGGCGCGCAGCCAGCTGACGGTGATTCTCAAGGAGTGGAACGAGCGCGAGACGGAGGACGTGAGCGAGGTGATGGAGCGCGTGCGCGAGGAGTTTGAGCGCTACCCCGAATGCAAGGTCTACCTCTCGCGGCCGCCGGTGATTCCGGGTCTCGGCACCTCGGGCGGCTTCGAGATGGTGCTCGAGGCGCGCTCCGATGCCAGCTACGCCGACCTGCAGCGGGCCGTCGACACGCTGATGCACTACGCCGAGCGGCGTCCCGAACTGACGGGCCTCGCCTCGTCGATGCAGAACGACATCCCGCAGCTCTACTTCGACGTCGACCGCGACAAGGCGCAGATGCTCGGCGTGCCGATGTCGGACATCTTCTCGACGATGAAGGCCTTCACGGGCTCGATTTACGTCAACGACTTCAACATGTTCAACCGCATCTACCGCGTCTACATCCAGGCCGAGGCGCCCTACCGTGCGCAGCGCGACAACCTGAACCTCTTCTTCGTGCGGGCCTCGGGGGGTGAGATGGTGCCCGTCACGGCGCTCGGCACGACCCACTACACGACGGGTGCCGGCACCATCAAGCGCTTCAACATGTTCACCTCGGCGGTCATCACGGGCGAGGCGGCCCACGGCTACAGTTCGGGCCAGGCGATGGACGTGCTGCAGCGCATCGTGCGCGAGCATTTGCCGGCGAACATCGGCGTCGAGTGGAGCGGCCTCTCCTACCAGGAGAAGCACGAGGGCGGACAGACCGGCACGGTGCTGGCGCTGGCCTTCCTCTTCGTCTTCCTCTTCCTGGCGGCGCAGTACGAGAGCTGGTCGGTGCCCGTGGCGGTGATTCTCTCGCTGCCGGTGGCCGGTATCGGCGCCTACCTGGGCATCTGGCTCTGCGGGCTGGAGAACAACATCTACTTCCAGATTGGTCTGGTGATGCTCGTGGGTCTGGTGGCCAAGAACGCCATCCTGATTGTCGAGTTCGCCAAGGAGGAGGTCGAGAAGGGCCGCGACGTGGTCTCGGCGGCGCTCACCGCCGCGCGGCTGCGCTTCCGCCCCATTGTGATGACCTCGCTGGCCTTCATCCTGGGTCTGCTGCCGCTGGTCTTCGCCTCGGGTCCCGGTTCGGCAAGCCGTCAGGGCATCGGTACGGGTGTCTTCTTCGGCATGCTGGTGGCCATCTCGGTGGGCATCGTCTACGTACCCTTCTTCTTCGTCTGGATATACCGGTTAAAAGCCAAGCTGAAAAAATGAAACATCGTACGATACTTGCTCTGCTTCTGCTTCTGACGGCCCTCGCCGCCACCTCCTGCTCGGCGGTGCGCGAATGCCGGAGCCCCGAGCTGAACCTCCCCTCGACCCTTGCCGAGGGGGATGCCGACTCGCTCACGGTGGCCGACCTGGCCTGGTGGGAGTTCTACGGCGACCCGGCCCTGCGCCGCATCATCGAACGGACGCTCGAGAACAACAAGGACATGCTGGCCGCCGCGGCCCGTGTCGAGGAGTACCGCCAGCTCTACCGCGTGAAGAAGGCCGAGCGGCTGCCCTCGTTCAGTGCCCCGGTCTATGCCAACCGCGAGACGAACGACTACTATGGCAAGAACTTCATCAACGACCCCGAAATCGGTGTGAAGGCCTCGGTGAGCTGGGAGCTCGACATGTGGGGCAACCTGCGCTGGGCCAAGCGCAAGGGGGGTGCCGAATACATGGCCACGGTCGAGGACGAGCGTGCGATGCGCATGACGCTGGTGGCCGAGGTGGCCACGGCCTACTTCAATCTGGTGGCGCTCGACAACGAGCTGACCATCGTGCGGCAGACGCTCAAGACCCGCAGCGAGGGGGTCAAGCAGGCGCGGCTGCGCTTCGAGGGGGGGCTGACCTCCGAGACGGTCTTCCAGCAGGCCAAGGTGGAGTACGCCTCGACGGCGGCGCTCATCCCCGACCTGGAGCGGCGCATCGAAATCACAGAGAACAGCATCTCGCTGCTCATGGGCGAATACCCCGACTGGGAGGTGGTGCGCAGCGGCATGGATACCGAGGTGATGCTCTCCGACACGGTCCCCGTGGGGCTCCCCTCGGAGCTGCTCCAGCGGCGTCCCGACGTGCGTTCGTCGGAGCAGCGGCTGCGTGCGTCGATGGCGGCCGTGGGCGTGGCCTACGCCGACCGCTTCCCGCGGCTGATGCTGACCCTCACGGGCGGCGTTGAGGACGGATACTTCAACCACCTCTTCGAGGCGCCCTTCACCTACATGGCCGGGACGCTCTCGGCACCGCTCTTCGCCTTCGGGCGCAAGAAGGCGCGCTACCGCGCCGCCGTGGCGGCCTACGACCAGGCGCGGCTGGGCTACGAACAGAAAGTGCTCGAGGTCTTCAAGGAGGTCAACGACGCCGTGGTGACCTACCGCAGCGTCCGCAGTTCGGCGACGCTGAAGGCCAACCTGCGCGATGCGGCCCGCAAGTATGTCGACCTGGCGCAGCTGCAGTACCGGGCCGGCAGCATCAACTACCTCGACGTGCTCGACGCCCAGCGGCGTTATTTCGACGCCCAGATTGGCGTGAGCAACGCCGTGCGCGACGAGCATCTGGCACTGGTGAATCTCTACAAGGCGCTCGGTGGCGGCTGGACCACTCCGGAGGAGCAGTCGGCCGGTGAGCCGGAGGGCGCGGCCGACGGGAAGAAGCCCTCGGAGACCCCCTCGGAGAAGAGCTCCGGGCGGCAGTCGGAGCGGTAGTGACGCGCTGCGGCGCAGGAGGAAAGAAGCGGGAGCTTCGGACAATGTTCCGAAGCTCCCGCTTCTTTTTGCAGCCTTGCTGCCGGTCCGGATGGTCGCGGCCGACGTCCGGGGCTCAGTGCAGCTCCGGGGATTGCTTGCTCCTCTGCTCCGGCACCTGCTCGCTTCTTTGCTATCGCCCGGCGACCGGTCCTCCCCGCTCCATTCCCGGGGCGGGGCGCTCTCTTCCCGGCCGGCACTCCTTCGAGGCCCTTTCGCTATCGGCCGGCCCGGTTCTTCTCCGCTCCTTTTCACGGGGCGGGGCGCTCTCTTCCCGGCCGGTACTCCTTCGAGGCCCTTTCGCTATCGGCCGGCCCGGTTCTTCTCCGCACCTTTTCACGGGGCGGGGTGCTCCCTTCCCGGCCGGCACTCCTTCGAGGCCCTTTCGCTATCGGCCGGCCCGGTTCTTCTCCGCACCTTTTCACGGGGCGGGGTGCTTCCTCTCCGGCCTGCCGGTGCCCCTTCGGGCCCCCGTCGCTACCGCGCGGCGGCAAACTCCTTGAGCAGGGCAATCTCCTCGGGCCAGCGCTCCTCGTCGGGGGTCTCGAGGATGAGCGGAATGCCGTCGAAGCGAGCATCCGAGGCGATGTAGCGGAAGCAGGTGATGCCGAGCGTCCCCTCGCCCAGCGGCGAGTGGCGGTCGACGCGGCTCTCCAGCGGCTTCATCGCGTCGTTCAGATGCATCCCCTTCAGATAGCGGAACCCCACCACGCGCTCCAGTTCGGCGAAGGTGCGCTCACACGCCTCCTCCGTCCGCAGGTCGTACCCCGCGGCGAAGGCGTGGCAGGTGTCGATGCAGACCCCCACGCGCGACTTGTCCTCGACGCGGTCGATGATGTAGGCCAGATGCTCGAAGCGGTAGCCCAGGTTGGAACCCTGCCCCGCCGTGTTCTCGATGACGGCCGTCACGCCGTGCGTGCGGTCGAGCGCCATGTTGATGGACTCGGCAATCAGGTCGAGGCTCTGCTCCTCGGTCACCTTGCGCAGGTGGCTCCCGGGGTGGAAGTTCAGCCGGTCGAGCCCCAGCTGCTCGCAGCGGCGCATCTCGTCGAAGAAGGCCTCGCGCGACTTCTCGAGCCCCTCGCGCTCGGGATGGCCCAGATTGATGAGGTAGGAGTCGTGGGGCAGAATCTGCGCCGGGGTGTAGCCCAGTTCGGCGCAGGCAGCGCGGAACGAGGCTATTTCTGCCTCGGTGAGGGGCTTGGCCATCCACTGGCGCTGGTTTTTGGTGAAGAGTGCAAAGGCCGTGGCGCCGATGCGGTGCGCGTTGCGGGGGGCATTCTCCAGCCCGCCCGAGGCGCTGACGTGTGCTCCGATGTATTTCATGGTTGCGTTTTTGCGGTGTTTGGTTGACGATTAACAGCCGTAAAGTTAATGTATTTGCAAATAAATTCCTAAATTTGCAAGGTATTGTTTCAGTCAACTGCTTCATTATGAAATACATTGCTCCGTTGTTGCTGCTCGCGGCCCTCGGCCTGGCCCTTCCGGCCGCCGCCCAGATATCGATTGACGAGGTGAATGCCGAAGAGGAGGAGGTGACCTTCCGCGACGAGCTCAAGCCCACGTCGGTCGACCTGACCTACTTCAACCGGGCACGCTACCGCGCCGAGCGGGCCGCCATCCGCAAGGAGCGCAACTACCTCGAAATAGGCTCGAGCCTCCAGGGTACGCTCTCCTCCTACAACGACCCGTGGATTGCCGTCTCGGGCGGTGACAACTCCATCGCGCTGATGGCGTCGCTCTACCTGCGCCACACCTTCACGAAGAACCTCTTCTCCATCACGACGACCGTCGACGCCATGTTCGGCTACAACCGGATGAAGGTCGAGACGACCGACGCCGAGGGCAATACGACCAGCAACGGCGTCTGGTACAAGAACCAGGACGAGTTCGCCATCTCGGTGGCCCCCTCGTTCAAGATGTCGAAGAACTGGTCCTACGGTTCGATTTTCAAGTTCCGCAGCCAGTTCGCCAACGGCTACATCTCGCGTACGCAGCAGACGTCGGATTATCGCAAGAGCACCTTCATGGCGCCGGGCTATCTTGACATCTCGTTCGGTATCACTTACAAGAGTCCTCAGCCTAAGTTCCCGATTTCGATTAACATCTCGCCTTTTGCCCTAAGTGCCGTCTTCGTAGAGAGCACTATTGTGCGCCATAACAAGTGGGACGATAAGGAGGGCTGGGAGGCCTACGGTCTGGCTGACCCCGACCGCACGTCGAAGTACGAGGGCGGCTCCTCCATCCAGCTCGATTTCGACCGCTCGTTCGGCAAGAACGGCTTCCTGCGCTACCGCACGACGCTCTTCTCCTTCTACGGTTGGATATCCGACATCGGCGTGAAGAACAAAATCAGCGACTACTCGTCGTGGAAGAGGGCCTACGACGCCTGGAACGGCATGGAGAACAAGGACCCCAAGCAGAAACCCGTGCTGCCCATCCATCCGACGGTGCGCTGGGAAAATACGATTGAAATCAAGGCAACAAAATTCATCGCCACAACGTTGACATTCCAGCTCTACTACAATCGGGCGCAGAACGTCGACGTGCAGACGCAGACGCTGCTGAGTGTCGGTCTGAGCTATACGTTCAAGAACAAGTAACAAGTAATACCAAAACCGCAGTTCCGGCCCCGAGGGCCGGAGTCCGCTCCCGACGGTGCGACCGTGCGGGGGCGGCTTTGCATCTGAGAACTATGTACAAGAATTCGAAACGCACCGTGATTTTCCCGCTGCTGCTGGCCGCGGGGGTGGTGCTCGGGCTGCTCATGGGTCAGTTCATGGGGCGCAACAGCGTCGAAGCCCGCATCAAGGGGGTGCTGAGCCACATGGCCTTCCCCAACAACAAGCTCACCTATACGCTCTCGCTCATCGAGAACCAGTACGTCGACTCCATCTCGATGGATTCGCTTGCCGAGCATGTCATCCCGCTGCTCGTGCGCGAACTGGACCCCCATTCGGTCTACATCCCCGCCTCGGAGATGCAGGCGCTCAACGAGCCCCTCGAGGGTGAGTTCGACGGCATCGGCGTGGTCTTCAACATGGCCACCGATACGGTCATCGTGCTCAACGTCATCCCCCACGGTCCGAGCGACAAGGCGGGGGTGCGGGCCGGGGACCGCATCCTCGAAATCGGCGACTCGCTCGTGGCCGGACGCGGCATTCCGCAGCAGGAGGTGGTCAAGATGCTGCGCGGTCCGCGCGGCACGAAGGTCCGTCTGGGGCTGGGCCGGCAGGGGATTCCCGACCTGGTTCCGGTCGAGGTGGTGCGTGACGTGATACCCATCCGAAGCGTCGAGTCGGCCTTCCGCATCGCCGACGGCATCGGCTACATCCGCCTGGGGCAGTTCGCCCGGACGACCCACGAGGAGCTGGCGCGGGCGCTCGACACGCTGCGCGGCGAGGGGGTCCGCAAGCTGATTTTCGACCTGCGCGGCAATTCGGGCGGCTTCCTCGACCAGGCGATTCTGGTGGCCAACGAGTTTCTCCACAAGGGGCAGCTGATTGTCTACACGGAGGACCGCCACCACGAGCAGCTGCGCCAGTATGCCGACGGCACGGGGCGCGCCCAGGATATGGAGGTGGCGCTGCTCATCGACGAGGGGAGCGCCTCGTCGAGCGAGATTCTGGCCGGCGCGCTGCAGGACAACGACCGGGCCACCATCCTCGGCCGCCGCTCCTTCGGCAAGGGGCTCGTCCAGCGGCAGATACCCTACAGCGACGGCTCGGCGCTGCGGCTCACCACGGCCCGCTACTACACGCCGACGGGCCGCTCCATCCAGAAGCCCTACACCATCGGCGACGACGAGGATTACGAGGCCGACCTGTGGCACCGCTACGAGAACAACGAGTTCTTCACGGCCGACAGCATCCACTTCGCCGACTCGCTCAAGCGCATCACGCCGGGCGGCAAGGTGGTCTACGGCGGGGGCGGCATCATGCCCGACATCTTCATCCCGGCCGATACGACCGACGTGACCCCCTACTACGTCGAGGTGGCCGGGCGCAACATCCTCTACCGCTATACGATTGAGTATGCCGACCGCCACCGCGACGTGCTTAACGCCGTGCGGAGCGTCGACGGGCTCAAGGCGCTGCTCGACTCGGACCGCAACCTGGTCGAGGATTTCGTCCGCTACGCCGCCCGCAAGGGGGTTGCCCCGCGGCGCGGCGACATCGCCCGCTCGCGAAGGCTCATCGAGGCGCAGCTACGTGCCTACATCGGCCGCAATACGGCGCTCGAGGATGACGGCTTCTATGCCAACATCTATCCGGTCGACAACGTGATTACGGCGGCCATCAAGGTGCTCCGCGATTCGACGCAGCAGACGGCGGCAGCTTCTGCTGCTGCCCCGACGGCTGTTCCGACGACATCGGAGGGCTCGGCCGAATCGGCTGCTGCCTCGGGCAGGCAGTGAGCCGGAGCCTGAGCTGCGGCCGGTGACGGTGCGGCTCCGGAATACGGCGCGCGGCGTCGGTTAGGCGCGGCTCCGGAACGCGCCGTGGCGTCGGGTAAGCGTCGCGGCTCCGGAACGCGTTGCGGATGCGTAAAGGCGGCGCAGATACAAAAAAAGAGCGGCGGCATCGCTCCCTTGAAGGGAAGGATGCCGCCGCTTCTTTTTATCGCCTTATCGTCGGGTTCCGGCGGGGCCGTGAACCTTGCAGCGCCGGTTTAGAAGAACTTCACCTGCTTGCCCTCGATGGCCGTGAGCAGGTTGTTGGCGGCCGAAGAGGCTCCGATGCGGAAGAGCTCGGTCGTGAGCCACTCCTTGCCCAGAATCTCCTCGACAATCGTGTAGTAGAGCACCGCCTCCTCGGGGGTGCGGACACCGCCGGCAGCCTTGAAGCCCACCTTGCGGCCCGTGCGGGCGTAGTAGTCGCGAATCGCTTCGCACATCACCACGGCAGCCTCGGGCGTGGCTGCCACGTCAATCTTGCCCGTCGAGGTCTTCACGAAGTCGGCACCGGCGAACATCGAGAGCAGCGAGGCCTTGCGAATCAGCTCCGGCGTCTTGAGCGCCCCCGACTCGATGATGACCTTCAGCACGATGTCATCGTCCATCTCCTTGCGGATGACCTCCACCTCGTTGGCCGCCTCGTCGTATTCGCCCGTGAGCATGTGGCCCACGTTGAGCACGATGTCTATCTCGTCGGCGCCGTTCTCGATGGCCATGGCCACCTCGAGTGCCTTTACCTCCAGATAGGTCTGCGAGGCGGGGAATCCGCCGGCCACGCTGGTGATGCGCATCGGCGTGCCGTCAACGGCCACCCCGACCGTCTCGACGAACGAGGGGTAGATGCAGATGGAGGCGACGTTGGGGATGTGGGGGAATGCCTTGTAGAACTCCACGGCCTTGCGGGCAAGCTCCGTCACGGAGGTCACCGAGTCGTTGCACGAGAGGGTGGTGAGGTCGATGGCCGAGTAGCAGAACTTGTAGACGTCGGTCGTGGCGTTGCGGGCTGCGAGGCCCTTGATGCGGGCGACCTCTTCGGCAACCTGAGCCTCGCTCGGTGCCGGGGCATATTCGTTGAGGTGATTGGCGTATTCCATAGGTACAGTCGCTAATTTTTACAAAAATAGGAAAATAAATCGAGACGTCGGGCACAATGCGGGTGAATATTTTCGTCCGCGGCGCTCTTTTCCCTCATTGGACCCGGAAGCGGTCCGGAGGGGTTGTTGCGAGCGTGTCGGTTGGGGTGCCTTGGACCGGACGAGTTGGCCCGAGCGGGTTGGTCTGGACGGGCTGTCGCGAGCGTGTCGGTTTGGATGCCTTGGACCGGACGAGTCGACCCGAATGGGTTGGTCCGGAGGGGTTGTTGCGAGCGTGTCGGTTAGGGTGTCTTGGATTGGACGAGTCGACCCGAATGGGTTGGCTCGGAGGGGTTGTTGTGAGCGTGTCGGTTTGGATGCCTTGGAGCGGACGAGTCGACCCGAATGGGTTGGTCCGGACGGGTTGTCGCGAGCGTGTCGGTTGGGATGCCTTGGGCCGTCCGAGCCGACCCGAATGGGTTGGTCCGTGCACGGTTTGGATTCGTTCATTTTGGTTCGAGACGGCCGTTCCCGGCCTGCTTTTCCCCTGCGCTTCGGGCCGCTGCCTTCCGTGCTTTGTTCCGCTGTCTCCTATGCCTCGCCCGCACCTCCTTGCACCCGGGCGTTGCCTTCCTGTGCTTCGGACTGCTGCCTTCCGTGCTTTGTTTCGCTGTCTCCTATGCCTCGCCCGCACCTCCTTGTACCCGGGCGTTGCCTCCTGTAGCCCACGGCCCGCTTCTCTCAGTCCACGGCCCCGCTCTTTCCTGTTCTTCGGCCCGCTCTTTCCTGCCCTTCGGCCTGCACTCTCTTACACCCTCCTGCACTCTACACCCTCCTGCACCCTCCTGCTCCTTTGCCCACGCTTTTCTGCGCTTCGGCCCGCTTCCTCTTGCTCTCCTCACTCTGCCCGCGCTCCTCCCCGTGCAAAAGAAAACCCCCGAAGGCCTGGCCTTCGGGGGTTTCCGGTTATTGTCGGTCGCGAATTACTTCGCAAGAGCCTTCAGGTTGACATCCTTGGCTGCCTTGTCGGCCAGCTTCGGGTTCTTCGAGATGGCGCTCTTGAGCTGTGCCTCGGCTGCGGTGAGGTCACCCTCCTTGACAGCGATGACGGCACGCAGGTAGTCTGCCTCGGCCGAGTTGTCCTTGGCAATCGACTTCTTGGCACCTGCCAGGTCGTTGTTCATCACCTGAGCGATGGCAGCGTTGTAGCCCTCAAGACCGTTGGCAGCGCTCTTGTAGTCGCCCTGAGCGGCGGCCAGAGCAGCCTTCGACTGTGCGTCGGCAGCCTGAGCGTACTTCTTGGCCTCGGCCGTGTTGCCGTTCGACAGGTTGGCCAGCACGAGGTTCTTGTTCAGCTCGGGAGTGGTGTTGCCCAGCTCGGCAGCCTTCTCGAACGACTTCAGAGCGGCAGCCTTCTCACCGGCTTTCTCCTGAGCGATACCCAGGTTGTTGTAGGCGCGGGCGTCGTTGTAGGTCTTGGCGGTGTACTCCAGAACGGCAATCTGTACGTTTACATCGTCGGTCAGCGACTCGGCGGCGTAGAGTAGCTCCTCGTTGGTGAGCTGGTCGTACTGCTTGTTGTTGACGAAGGCCATAATCTCGGCATCGGTCTTGCCCTGGATGTCCGACGTGTTGATAATCTGCGAGCGGCGCAGCTCGGGCAGAACCTCGGTCTTCAGCTCGTTGAATACCGACGAGAGGTTCTTAATCTGAGCCTCACGCTCGGCGGGCGAGTTGTACATCTTCAGCACCTGGAGAATGAGGTCCTTGTCCTTGATGTCCGACTTCTCGACCAGCTCCTTGAAGCCGTCCCAGTCCTCACCGTAGGCAGCGGCGTCCACATCCAGACCCGAGTCCTTCAGCAGCTTGGCCACAACCTTCTTACCCGACTCGCTGCGGGCCTGCGAGAGCTTGTCGTTGAACTTCACCGGACCATCGGGCGAAGCATAACCCTTGACGGCGATGCTCTGCGAGATGCGGTCGTTGCCCAGCTGCTCGTCCACGTTGGCCTTGAATGCCTCCAGGTCGGCCTTCTCCTCGTTCTTCTTCGTTACCTTCGACGAGTTGATGGCGTAGAGCAGGTCGGTCTTGTCGACAACGGTGGTCACCTTCTTGTAGTTGTTGGCCATCGGAGCCATCAGGTCCGAGTACTTGAGGTCCTGCTGCAGGGTGTTGACACCGTAGGCAACCGTCAGACCGAACTCCTTGGCAAGAGCGGCCTTGGCAGCCTCGTCGTCACCGGCCAGCACGGCAGCCTGCTCCTTGGTGGGCAGCGCGCCGTTGTTCAGGTTCACGAGCGTGAACTCCTTGCACTTGCCCTTCGGGCACTTAATCTCGGCACGCAGCTGGAGCATGCTCTGGGCCATGCGTGTGTCGTAGGGGAACTCCACGTGCAGCGTGTAGTTGCCGCCGTTGTTCTTGTCAACGACCGTGTAGTTGTCGTCAACCTTCGAACCCTGGAAGTATTTGGTCGTACCGGCAACCTCGCCGCCCTCGAATACGAGTACGGGCGTTACCTTCAGCACGGCTTTGGCGTTGAAGTACTCTACGGGGAAAGTAACCGTGACGTCGGCGGCAACGACGCCGTTGTTGAGGGCCAGAATCTCGGGTGCGCAGGTCACGTTGACCTCGTCCTGATGCTTGGCCATCTTCTTGAAGCAGTTACAGCTCGAGAACGCCAGCGAGGCGGCTACGAGCACAACGCTCAACTTAAAAAGATTTTTCATAGCGAACTAAAGATTAATGTTTAATGTTTTTTCGTCCTTGCTTGCCGGTCGTTTCCGGCCGGAGGATGAACCGTTTGGCTCTTCTTCGTCCGGGAACAACGCAAATATAGAAAACTCCCGCTAAATGTGCAACATTTCGAAGAAATTTTCACCGAATGCCGCTACGCCCTGCCGGGCCTCCGGAGAGGCCCCGCAGAGTGTTCTGCGGGGGTCGGGGCTCAATCTTACTTCTCCTCGGGACGGCGCTCGCGGTGGCCGCGGCGCTCGCCGCGCTCCTCGCGCGGGCGGCGTTCACGCTCGACCCAGCCCTCGGGCTTGGGAAGCAGCGCCTTGCGCGAGAGCTTCAGCTTGCCCGTCTTGGGGTCGACGCCGATGAGCTTCACGTCGATTTCGTCGCCCTCCTTCAGGCCCGTCTCCTCCATCGTCTCGAAGCGCTTGTAGTCGATTTCCGAGATGTGGAGCAGCGCATCCTTGCCCGGCATAATCTCGACGAAGGCGCCGAAGGCGACAATCGAGCGAATCTTGCCGTGGTAGGTCTCGCCCACCTCCGGAACGGCCACGATGGCCTTGATGCGGGACAGAGCGCCGTCGAGCGCGGCCTTGTCCTGGCCGAAGATGTCGACAATGCCCTTGTTCTCGACCTCGGTGATGGTGATGGTCGTGCCGGTGGTCTTCTGGATGTCCTGGATGACCTTGCCGCCGGGGCCGATAACGGCACCAATCATATCCTGCGGGATGGTAATCTGGACGATGCGCGGTACGAAGGGACGGTACTCGGCGCGCGGCTCGGCGATGCACTCCGTCAGCTTGTCGAGGATGTACATGCGGCCTACGCGGGCCTGCTCGAGCGCCTTGGCCAGCACCTCGTACGAGAGGCCGTCGACCTTGATATCCATCTGCGTGGCGGTGATGCCGTCGCGCGTACCCGTTACCTTGAAGTCCATGTCGCCCAGGTGGTCCTCATCGCCCAGAATGTCCGACAGCACGGCCCAGCGGCCCGTTGCCGAGTCGGAAATCAGACCCATGGCAATGCCCGAAACCGGCTTCTTGAGCTTCACGCCGGCATCCATCAGCGCCAGCGTGCCGGCGCAGACCGTAGCCATCGACGACGAGCCGTTCGACTCGAGGATGTCCGATACGACGCGCACGGCGTAGGGGTTCTCGTCGCCGACGGGAACCATCGGCTTCAGGGCGCGCCATGCCAGGTGGCCGTGGCCGATTTCGCGGCGGCTCAGACCGCGTGCTGCCTTCGCCTCACCCGTCGAGAAGGGCGGGAAGTTGTAGTGGAGCACGAACTGCTCGGTACCCTGTACGAGCACCTCGTCCTTGACCTTCTCGTCGAGCTTCGTGCCGAGCGTCACCGATGCGAGCGCCTGCGTCTCGCCGCGGGTGAAGATGGCCGAGCCGTGGGCGGCGGGCAGGTAGCCCACCTCGCACCAGATGGGGCGGATTTCGTCCGTACGGCGGCCGTCGAGACGCTTGCCCTCGTCGAGAATCATGTTGCGCATGGCCTTCTTCTGGACGTCGTCGTGGAAGTACTTGTGGATAAGGGGGGCCTTCTCGACGAGCTCCTCCTCCGTATAGCGCGATGCGAACTCGGCCTCCAGGGCGTTGAAGGCATCCTCGCGCTCGTGCTTCATCGTGCCGCTGGTGGCGATGGCGTAGGCCTTGTCGTAGAGCTCGCGGATGATGGTCTGGCGCAGCTCCTCGTCGTTGACCTCGTGGCAGTAGGTGCGCTTGACATCCTTGCCCAGCTCCTTCGAGAGCTCAATCTGTACGGCGCAGTGCTTCTTGATTTCCTCGTGCGCGAACTTGATGGCGCCGAGCATCACCTCCTCGGAGACCTCCTTCATCTCACCCTCGACCATGAGGATGTTGTCAATCGTACCGCCGACCATGATGTCGAGGTCGGCCTCGGGCATCTGCGAGAAGGTGGGGTTGATGACGTACTGGCCGCCGATGCGGGCCACGCGCACCTCCGAGATGGGGCCGCCGAAGGGGATGTCCGATACGGCGAGGGCGGCCGAAGCGGCCAGACCCGCCAGTGCGTCGGGCTGAATATCCTTGTCTGCCGAGATGAGGTTGACCGTCACGTATACCTCGGCGTGGAAATCCGCGGGGAAGAGCGGGCGCAGGGCGCGGTCAATCAGACGTGCGACGAGAATCTCGCTGTCGTTGGCCTTGCCTTCGCGCTTCATGAAGCCTCCGGGGTAGCGGCCCGCGGCGGCATATTTCTCCTTGTACTCCACCTGAAGCGGCATGAAGTCGGTGTCGGGTTTTGCATCCTTGGCGGCAACGACCGTGGCCAGGAGCATCGTGTCTCCCTGCTTCACCACGACGGAGCCGTCGGCCTGTTTGGCCAGTTTGCCCGTTTCAATCTCAATCTGGCGACCGTCGGCCAGCGTGATGATTTTGCGGACTGCGTTGTACAGCTTCTTTTCTTCCATAAAAATATCCTAAATGTGTTCGAATTGTCCTAAGCAAATGAAGGCAATCCCTCGGTGGGGAATTGCCCTCATTCGGTTCCTCGCGACTACTTGCGGAGGTTGAGCGTCTTGACGATGGCGCGGTAGCGCTCGATGTCCACCTCCTTGAGGTACTCCAGCAGCTGGCGGCGCTTACCTACCAGACGCAGCAGTGCGCGCTGCGTGCCGAAGTCGTGCTTGTTGTTCTTGAGGTGCTCAGTAAGGTGGCTGATACGGTACGAAAACAGGGCGATTTGGCTCTCGGGAGAACCCGTGTCCTTGTTAGACTTGCCGTACTGACCGAAAAGCTCTTGCTTTTTCTCAGCTGTTAAATAAGCCATTTTGATAAAAGTTTATTTAGTTCCACTCTACGACGCATCCCCCTTACCGTGGATAACGCCAGAGCGTCCGACAAAGGTACGAATATAATTGAGAATTAAGAACTAAAAATGAAAAATTATTGTTCGCCCGACGCTTTTCTCCGGCAAAAGGGCCGAGATATGCCGGAAAATATTATTTTTGCCATTAGAATGAGGAACTTTATGCTCAAACCGTTCATGCGCGCGGCGGCGGCCGCGCTTCCGCTCCTTGCGCTCCTTGCGGGGAGCTGCAACTCCCCGGCGCGCTACGTGACCGTCGACGGGACGATGCTCGGAACGACGATGCACGTGGTGGCCGACGTCGGCCCCTCGGCCCGTCAGGAGCTCTACCGCGCCGCCATGCGGCTCGACGCCGAGGCCAAGGCCTCGATGTCGATTTTCGATTCGACCTCGCTGCTGAGCCGCCTGAACCGCAACCTCACCGACTCGGTCGACCGCCACATCGCCTTCAACCTGGCGCTGGCCGACAGTATCGGCCGTCTGAGCGGCGGCCGCTACGACGTGACGGTCAAGCCGCTGGTCGAGGCGTGGGGCTTCGCCGGGCGCGAACGCACGCTCCATCCCAACCTCGACTCGCTGCTCGCCTTCGTCGGCCGCGACAAGGTGCGCATCGTCGACGGGCGGCTCGTCAAGAGCGACCCGCGCGTGCAGCTCGACTTCAACTCGGTGGCCAAGGGCTACACGGTCGACCTGCTGGCGCAGCTGGTCGAGCAGCTCGGCGGGCGGAACTACATCGTCGACATCGGCGGCGAGGTGCGCTGCCGGGGCGTCAACCGCGAGGGCAACCCCTGGCGCATCGGCATCGAAACCCCCTTCGACGGCAACATGTCCGACGGGGCCTACCTCCAGAAGCGGCTCTGCATGAGCTCGGGCGGCCTGGCCACCTCGGGCAACTACCGCCGCTTCTACCGGACCGACGACGGCCGGAAGGTGGCCCATACGATTGACCCCCGCACGGGACGCAGCGTCATCTCGCGGCTGCTCTCGGCGACGGTCGCCGCCCCGACCTGCGCCGAGGCCGACGCGCTGGGGACGATGTTCATGGCCCTGGGGGCCGACGACGCGCTGCGGATGGCCGACTCGCTGCCCGGGCTGAAGGCCTACTTCATTCTTGCGGGGCAGGGCGACGCATACGAGGAGTATGTCACCCCGGCCATGCGCGCACTCATCATGGAATAGCGACTTACCGATGAAGAAAGCGATTTTTCTATACAACCCGCAGTCCGGCAAGGGACGCACTGACCGCAAGGTCGAGGATATCTGCGAGGTATTCTCCTCCTACGGATACGACATCGAACCGCTTCAAATCGATTTCGACGCCAACCCCTTCGACGGGCACGAGCAGGTCGAGCTGGTGGTGGTCGCCGGCGGTGACGGCACGATTAACTTCGCCGTCAACGCCATGAAACGCAAGGGGCTCGACGTGGCGCTGGGGGTTATTCCCGCCGGTACGGCCAACGACTTCGCGGGGGCGCTCGGCATGTCGAAGAACCCGCTCGAGGCGGCGCGGCAGATAGCCACGGGCGTCGAGGAGCGGGTCGACTGCGGACGGGTCAACGGGCTCTACTTCGTCAACGTCTTCAGCTTCGGCATCTTCACGACCACCTCGCAGCGTACGCCCGACGAGCGGAAGCACCGCATCGGCAAGCTGGCCTACCTCATCGAGGGCATCAAGGAGTTCCGCTCGATGCACGCCGTGCCGCTGCGCGTGACGGCCGACGGCGAGGAGTTCGACTTCAACTCGCTCATGGTGCTGGTCTTCAACGGAGAGACGGCCGGCGGATTTCCGCTGGCGCGCCGCGCCTCCATCAAGGACGGCATGTTCGACTGCGTGCTGCTCGAGAAGCGCAACCCGCTGCTGTCGACCCTCTCGATGGGGCGCTACCTGCTGGGGGGCAACCCCCGCGAGGTGCGGCTGGTTCGGGCGCGCTGCATCGAGATAACCTCGCCGGTCAACGAACCGACCGACGTCGACGGGCAGCCCGGAGCCGACTTCCCGCTCCACATCGAGTGCCTTCCGGGCGAGCTGCGGGTCCTCTGCCAGCCCTGACGGGGCGGCGGAGCGTGCGGGAACCGCGGGTGAATGAAGGTGCCCCCGTTGTGCCCAACGCGCGCGTACGCGGGTACGCGGGGAGTATTAGGGTAGAGAAGTGTTAGACGGATAAGGAGAAGAGCATGAAGCCGGCGGAGGGGAGTTGTGACCCGCTCGGCCGGCGGAAGCGAGATAACGAAAGCGGAGGGCTCCGCCGTGCGGGGCCATCCATCCGGGCGACCGGAGGCTGCGGGCGACCCCGCCGGCCGAGGGGCGCTCCGGTGGGACAGGTTAGGATACGGAAGCAGGGATGAGAGCCCGCCCCGGTTTGCGGGACGGGGTACCGACCGCGTTGTGAAACGGAAACGTGTACCAACCCTAAAAAAGCTATTATGGCGGAGCGTGTCAAAACGACGAAAACCGCACCGGGTGCGGGGCGTGAGAATCTCCACAAGGTTTCGATTTCACGCATCAAGAAGGAGATGAGCGACGTATTCTATCTGTCGGACGATTTGGTCATCACGGCGCTCGACCCCCAAAGCAATACGACGAGCAACTATCCGGCCTCCATCGACGGCTTCTCGGCCGTCATCATGATGAGCGGCGAGGCGACCGTCTCCATCGACATGCAGACCTATCAGGTGCGGCCCAACATGGTGGTGCTCTTCAATCCGGGGAGCATCATCCGCACGGTGAAGTGCTCGGCCAATGCGGCGGCCTACTTCCTGGCCTGCTCCAAGTCGTTCGTCAACGAAATCCAGATAGACCTTTCGACCTCGCTGCCGGTCTACATGCGCTTCGGCAAGGCTCCCGTGCTGGAGGTCTCGCCGCAGGATGTCGACGAGATACGCCAGCTCTTCCAGCTCATCAAGACGATGCTGCGCAGCGACAAGGAGCGCTACCGGCATGAAATCATCCGGACGCTCTTCACCACGGCCTTCTACATCATCACGGAAATCAACCTGCGCGAGCAGACCGACCCGATGAAGCAGGGGCGGTGCGAGGTGCTCTTCAACCAGTTCATGGCGCTGCTGCAGCAGTACAACAAGCGGGAGCGCAACGTGAGCTTCTATGCGCGGCAGCTCAACATCACGCCCAAGTACCTCTCGTCGGTGGTCAAGGAGGTGAGCGGCAAGACGGCTGCGCGGTGGATTGACGAGTCGGTGATTCTCGAGGCGAAGGCGCTGCTCAAGTACTCGGGGCTGAGCATCCAGGAGATAGCCTACCAGCTCAACTTCTCGACGCAGTCCTTCTTCGGCAAGTACTTCAAGCAGCATACCGGCACCTCGCCCTCGCGCTACAAGCGCAAGGGGTGACGCGCGGCGGCCCCCGGCGACTTTAGGCCCTTTCCCATCTTGGGCCCGTCGGCTTCCGTCGACGGTTTCTGGCCCGTACTCCATCGTCGGCCCGTCGGCTTCCGTCGGCAGTTCCCGGTCCGTCCACCTTCAACGGTCCGTCGGCCCCGTCGGCGGTTTCTGGCCCGTCTCCATTTTCGGCCTGGTGCCCCACTGGCGACGGTTTCTGGCCCGCCCTCCATTTTCGGCTTGGCGGCAGACAAGAACAGACCCGAAGCGGTTTTCCGCTCCGGGTCTGTTCTGTTTTGGAAGGCGCCGGGTAGCCGTGTCAAAGGAGCTGGGTCAGAACCCGTCGCTGAAGGAGGAGACCAGCCAGAGCAGCAGTCCGGCGGCGATGAGCCCTGCCAGCAGCGTGAAGAGCACGAAGACCCACACCGTCTTGAAGAGGGTCCGCCACCATCCCAGTCCGTAGACCCGGCGTGACGAGAGGAGCATGTAGAGGAAGACCAGCGCGAAGAAGCCCTTCACCACGCCGCTCGGGAACGACAGGGTGCTCTCGGGTGCGAGCGCGTAAATCAGCAGGAAGGCCGGCACCGAGAGCAGAATGAGGAAGAAGCAGTTGATGTGGATGGCGTGGACGAAGTGCTGCATGTAGTTCATCCGGCAGCGACGGTAGGCCCGGGCGAGCAGCAGCGCGAAGAGCGGCAGCAGGAACATCATGTAGAGGGGCGTCCACTTCGAGAGCTGCGCCAGCAGGTTGTTGAGCAGCGTCTGCTGGCTCATCTGCTCCAGCCGTTCGCTCTGGCTTTGGGGCGGCTGCCAGGCGTAGACGGTTGTCCGCCCGGGGTCGAAGGCGAGCAGCGCTCCGATGACGGCGAGCTCCTCCTCGTCGACATCCACCCCCTTTATCGAGGCCATCGCCTTGTCCAGTGCGGCCTCCTCCGTGTCGGCCTTTATGCCGGCTTCGGACCCGGGCACGCCTCCGGCTGAGGCCGCAGTCTTGGCTCCGGCTGTAATCCCGACCCCGTGCCCGCTCTCGGCCCCGTCTCCGCTTCCGGACTCGGGTACGGCGTCGGCTCCGGCCTTGGCACCCGCTTCACCCCCGTCTCCGTTTTCGGCTCCGGATTCACTCCCGGCCGCCTCTTCGGCCGCCTTTCCGAGCACCTCGCGGGCCCCTTCGAGGTTGATGCGGTCCTGCTCGGCGAGCGTCGTGGCGCGGAGGCACGAGTCGAAGAGCATGCGCGGCAGCTCGACGCGCGCGACGCCGTGACGCGAGTCAAGCGGCGTGATACGGAGCAGCGAATCGCTCCTAAGGTCGTTGAAGTCGAGCATCTCGGCCAGTCCGGCGCCGTCGTAGAGGTAGACGCAGGTGTCGGCCCCGCCCCGTCCCGTGCGGAGCGCCTCGACCACCCCCTTCGGAAGGCGGCTCGTGCGGTAACGCTCACGGCGCAGCTGCTGCTCGGCGGTGCTCGACGCCACCATGAAGAAGAGGGTGAAGAAGACCACCGAGATGAACATGTAGAGGCGGAAGGGGTGGACGTAGGAGTTGATTTTTCCGGCGTTGAACTCCGTGGTCAGGAAGCCCGGGCGGCGGAAGAGCAGCCAGAGCGTCTGCCACACCTTGCTGTCGAACTGGTAGACGTTTTCGAAATACTGTTTGATGTACTTCCAGAAGGGTTGCTCGATGTCGAGGGCATACTGTCCGCAGCGGTGGCAGTACATTCCCTGCAGCCGCTCGCCGCAGTTCTTGCAGTGGGTGTAGGCCGGTACGGTGAGCTTGCGCAGCCGGCGCAGGCGGCGGTATTCGAGCCGTCGGCTCAGAGCGCGGCGCCGGCGTTGCAGCCGCTCACGCAGCCGTTCGCGCAGGCTCCGCGGCCGGGCAGTGCCGGCCTCGGTTGCGGGTTTGGTTGCGGTTGCCGGTTCGGCTCCAGCCTCCTCTCCGGCTGCTCCGGCTTCTCTGGCTGCTTCTGCTTCGGTTGCGGTCCCGGGTTCTGTTGAGGTTTTGGCCTCGGGTTCTGTTGAGGGTTTGGCCTCGCTCCCGGCCTCGGTTGCGGCCTCGGCTCCGCCCCTGCCGGCGGGCTTGGTTCCGTCCATGCTCCCGGTCTCGGGCGCAGCTTCGGACGCGGGAGCGGCTTGGGTCTCCGGGTTGCCCGCTTCGTGCCGGGTGCAGTCGCCGGAGGCCGGTTCCATGGGTTTGTTGCTCTTCATCGGGCAAAAGGGTTCGAATGTCGTTTTTTGAACGAATTTTCCACAAAGATAACATTTTTCTACCAGCGCGCCTCCTCTCTGCCTCCGGAATCGCTTCCCGCGGCGAAGCCCCTTCGCGGCCACTGCGGCGGCCCCTTCTGCGCCTCCTTCTGCGGGCAGCGGAAAACACAGCGGCGGGATGCCTCCCCGGTGGGGGACATCCCGTCGTTGTTTGTCGTCTGGCCCGTTTCCGGCACCCGTTTCCGGTTCCCGTCTCAGGCCCTGTTTCCGGTTCCCGATTCAGGTCCCCGATTCAGGTCCCGTCTCAGGCACCCGTCTCAGGCTCCGCCTTAGGCGCGCTTGCGCGCAGCCTTGGCGGCGACGGCCTTGTCCAGCTCGATGATGAAGTCCGAGAGGACGTTCATGTAGTTGATGAAGGCGTCGTAGGCCGAGTCGTAGGGGTTGAAGTAGGAGTGAACGTCGCCGTCCGAGAGCCACTTGGTCGCCATGTAGTAGAAGTGGTCCGAGGTCTGCATGAAGCTCCAGACGTAGTCGAAATCGGGGTTCTTCAGCGCCTTGACCTTCTCCTTCTGGGCGTAGAGCTTCGAGAAGGCCTCGTTCTGCAGCTCGTTGCCCAGCCATGCCGTCACGTCACGCTCCTCGTCGGCCCACGACATCACGTGCGGGCAGTGGAGCACCGAAACGGGCTGGTACTTCTTGGCCGTCTCGCTCACGGTGGCGAACTCCAGCTCGCCCTTCTTCTCGATGATGGCCTTGGGTAGCGCCTTCATGAACTCGAAGATGCCCGTATCGGCGCTCTGGTGCTCGCCGAAGGTCTCGTAGTCCATGAAGAGGTTGATGACCTCGCCCGGCGTATTCTCCGACGTGAGCCAGCCGACATACTTGTCGACCGTCAGCGGGTACTGGTCCCAGTTGCGGTCCGAGAAGCGGAAGGCGATGTCGTCCGAGAGTTTGTAGTTGCGCAGCAGCAGGCGCAGCTTCTGGTCGATGGCGTTGGCATAGACGTAGTTGGGCGACTTCCAGCCCAGCACGTGCTTGGCACCCTCGGCCAGCATCGTCTTGAAGCCCATCTCGGCCACCATCGCGCCGATGTCGTCCGAGTAGATGAGCTCCGTGTTGCGGAAGGCGGTGGGCTTTACGCCGAACTCCTTCTTGAGCATGGCGGTGTGGAGCTTGACCTGCTCGCGGAAGTCCTCCTTCGAGGCCAGCGAGGCGAGCGAGTGCGAATAGGTCTCGGCCAGGAACTCGACGCAGCCCGTCTCGGCCAGCGCCTTGAACGAGTCGAGCACCTCGGGGGCAAAGGCGCGGAACTGCTCGACGGCCGTGCCGGTGATGGAGAACGAGCAGCGGAATTTGCCCTTGTTCTCCTTGATGAGCTTCAGCAGCAGGGCGTTCATCGGCAGGTAGCACTGCCGTGCGACCTTCTGCATGATGGAGCGGTTGAGCAGGTCGTCCAGATAGTTGTGGTCCTTGCCCATGTTGAAGAAGCGGTATTTCTTCAGACGCCACGGCTGGTGCACCTGGAAGTATAAGCAAACGGTTTTCATAGAGGTTGTTTTTGGTTATTTCTTGTCGTTAATCGCGGCCTCGTAGACGGCCTTGATTTTGGCCGCTGCGTCGTTCCACTTGAGGTTGGTGACCTCCTCGAGGCCCTTCGAGGCGAACATGTTCGCCAGTGCCGGGTACTTGATGAGGGCGTAGATGGCGTCGGCCATGGCGTCGACGTCCCAATAGTCCACCTTGATGGCGTAGTCGAGCACCTCGGCCACACCGCTCTGCTTGGAGATGATGACCGGGACGTTCGAGCGCATCGCCTCCAGGGGCGAGATGCCGAAGGGCTCCGAAACCGAAGGCATGATGTAGACGTCCGAGAGCTGGAACATCTTGTGGACATCCTCGCCGCGCAGGAAGCCCGTGAAGTGGAAGCGGTCGGCGATGCCGAGCCGTGCCACGCGGCGGATGACGTGGTTCATCATGTCGCCCGAGCCGGCCATCACGAAGCGCACGTCGGGCACCCGCTTGAGCACCTTGGCCGCAGCCTCGACAAAGTAGTCGGGGCCCTTCTGGTAGGTGATGCGGCCCAGGAAGGTGACAATCTTGTCCTTCACGCCGCGTTCGGGCGCCTCGGTGTTGTTCTCGGCGAAGCGCACGGCGTTGTGCACCGTGACCACCTTGTCGGCCGGGATGCCGTAGCGCGTGATGACGATGTTGCGCGTGAGGTTCGAGACGGCAATCACCCGGTCGGCGGCCATCATGCCGGCGCGCTCGATGGCGTAGACCTGCGTGTTGATGTTCTCGCCGCTGCGGTCGAACTCCGTGGCGTGCATGTGGACCACCAGCGGCTTGCCCGAGACGCGCTTGGCGGCGATGCCGGCGTAGTAGGTCAGCCAGTCGTGGGCGTGGATGACGTCGAACTGACCCTCGAGGTCGCGGGCCACCTGCGCCGCAACCACGGCGTAGCGGGCCACCTCCTCCATGAGGTTGGCGCCGTACTTGCCCGAGAAGGTGTAGCGCTGCTTCCAGGCGTCGGTGCTCTCCCACACCTTCTTGCCGCTCTTGACATACTCCTCGTGGTACTCGTCGTACTCTTCGGGCGAGATGTAGGGGACCATGTTCGAGTCGATGTGGATGAACGACATGCGGCTCAGGATGTCGTCCTCGCCGCTCGCCGTCGAGCCGTAGAGGGCCTCCACGTCGCTTGCGTTGACGATGTGCAGAAAGCGCTGGTCCTCATCACCGTAGGCGTGCGGCACCACGAAGGTGACGTCCACGCCGTTGTGCGCAAGACCGCGTGTCATGCCGTAGCATGCTGTTCCGAGACCTCCGGCGATATGGGGCGGAAACTCCCATCCGAACATTAAAACTCTCATAGCTTATTCTTTTTTTGTTTTCTTCGTAGCTTGGGCCGCGGGTCTCTTCGCAGCGGCTTTCGCCGTTTTCGCCGAGGTCTTGGTGGCCGGTTTCCCGGAGGCCGTCTCCGCGGTTTCGGCCTTGGCTGCCGTTGCAGCCTTGCGGGTTGCGGGGCTCTTCGCCGCCTTGGGTTCGGCGGCCGTCTTGCGGCTCCGCGTCTTGGGTGCGGGCTCCGCGGGGCGGTGCGCTTCAATCATGCGGTAGATGTCCAGCACGGCTGCAACGCTCCATGCCTGCGATACGGCGCCGCGCGGCGTGTAGGGCGGGTCGGCATCGAACATCTCGTTGATGGAGCCGATGCAGTAGCTCTGAATCTCCTCGTTGAACGAGGCGAGCATCTCCTCGGCCTCGTGCAGGAAGCGGCCGCCGTCGATGTCGAAGCAGGCCTTGACGTAGAAGGCCAGAGGCCATACCCACACCGTGCCGTTCATGGCGGCCAGGTTGCGCTCGTCGGGCGTACCCTCGAGCATGCCCTTGTAGAGCGGGTTGCGCGGCGAAAGGGTGCGCAGGCCGCGCGGGGTGAGCAGGTGCTGGCGCACGACGCGCAGCACACTCAGCTGCTGCTCCTCGTCGAGCATCTTGTAGTCCAGACTGCAGGCGATGACCATGTTCGGACGGATGAACTTGTTGCACTCCATCTGGTTGACGTAGTCGGCCAGATAGCCCTCCGGCAGCATGAAGTGCTCGATGAACGAGACCTTCGTGCGGGCGGGAAGCTCCTCCCACTCGCGGACGAAGGGGGTGTCGCCGAAACGGCGGGCCAGCGACAGCGCGTAGCATACGGCATTGTACCACAGTGCGTTGACCTCCACCTGGTAGCCGTTGCGCGGGGTGACGGCGCGGCCGTTGACCATCGCGTCCATCCAGGTGAGGGGCTCCGCGTCGGACCAGGCCCAGATAAGGCCGTTGTCGTGGAGCCGTACGCGGCCGTCGATGCCGCGGCGGTAGGCCTCGAGCAGCTGCTTCATCACCTCGCCGTAGCGCTTCCAGATTTCATCGGCGCCCACCTGCTTCTCGAGCTGCTGCAGCGTCCAGAAGAACCACAGCGGGGCGTCGGCCTCGGCCGCTGCGGAGTAGGAGCCGGTGAACATGCCGTCGCGCATCTCGCGCACGAGCGTGTCGAGCACATCCATGCAGTCCTCCTTGTGGTCCTGCTCGAGCGTGATGCCCGGCAGCGCGATGAAGGTCTCACGGCCGATGACGCCGAGCCACGGATAGCCGGCCAGCACCTCGGTGCGGCCGCCCGGACGGCGGATGACGAACTGGCGCGCCGAGTGGCGCAGGCAGCTGATGAAGTCAATCTTGTGGGTGCGGCGGGCAATCGAGGCTTCGAAGACCTCGCGGATGGTCTTCGTCGAGCCCATCTCGTCGAGCGAAGCCGAGAAGATGACGCTTTCGCCCTTCTTGAGCTCCATCTCGAAGTAGCCCGTGGTGAGCAGGTCCTCGTGGCCCTCGTAGCCGCGGGCCAGCTCCTGCTGGTACTCGAAGTTGTAGTACCAGTCGGGTGCCGGTACGAATTCGGCATCCTCCTTGTCGGTCTGCAGGTAGAGCCAGGGGAAGGAGCCGTAGAGGCGGCACTTCACGCCGTTGACGGCCGGATAGGAGTGGCCGTCGGCCTCCATGTTGGCCTTCGAGAGGGCGTGCTTGTCGCGGAAGGCGAGGAACGGACGCAGCCGCAGCCGGGTCTGGGAGTGCGCGTCGACGAGCGTGTAGCGTATCATGAGCTGCGTGCGCTTGTGAATCCAGAGCATCTCCTTGCGGAGTATGACGCCGCCCACACGGTAGGTAATCGTGGGGGTCGGCGTGTACTCGAAGTCGGTGATGTACTTGTGGCCGCGCGGCTCATAGACGCCGGGGTAGCGGTGCAGGGCCAGGTTGAAGGACTGGTCGTGCTGGATGACTGTCTCGTCGAGCGAGGATAGCAGCACGTAGGTACGGTCGCTGTCGTCGATGGGCGAGACCATCAGACCGTGGTACTTGCGGGTGTTGCAGCAGACTATCGTCGTGCTCATGTAGCCGCCCAACCGGTCTGTCGAAAGCATTTCGCGCTGGAGCGAGTACTCCAGGTTGCCTAATTCGCTTTTGTCGAAGGTTAATGCTGACATATAGTAGTATTAAGTATATTCGGTCTCTAAAATTAATCAAAAAAGCTCAAACGAGCAACGGTTTTGTCGAAAAATTGCTTCGACGCCCGGCCCCTGCTCCGCCGCCTCAGGCCCACTTCACCAGCGCGAAGTCCATGCGGTGGGGCAGGTGCGGATTCTGCGGGAAGACGCGCAGCGCGAAGTCGTACGTACCGGTCTCGCTGGGGGTGTAGTCGAGCGTGTAGGTGACCAGTCCGTTCTCGACGGCCGTCTGCGTGAAGGGAATCGTCCGCAGCACGTTGACGCTCTGTCCGCCGACAATCTGCCGTGCGATGACCAGCTCGGCGCCGATGTCGCCCGGGTTGAGGCCCGCCACGTCGACCTTCAGCTCGAAGTGGTACTTCTCGCCTACAAAGACCGCCTCCTTGTCCATCTTCAGACGCTGCGACTCGACGACGCGCACGCGGTCCCATGCGGCCGAAACCTTGCGCTTCCAGGCGGCGATTTCACGCGCCAGGCGGTAGCCGTCGGCCACAATCTCATGCTTGCGGGCGGCCAGCTTGTTGTAGAAGCGCTCCTCGTAGTCCTTGAGCATGCGGTTGGTGGTGAAGTTCGAGGCGATGTCGGCCACGCACTTCTTGATGGAGGCGACCCACTCGTAGGGGATGCCCTCGCTGTTGCGCTTGTAGTACTTCGGGGCAATCTGCTCCTCGATGGTGTTGTAAATCATCTCGGCGTCGAGCTCGTCCTGATAGTGCTGGTCGGCGAAGGTGCGCTCCATGGGCAGAGCCCATCCGGCATCCTCGCGGTAGCCCTCGACCCACCAGCCGTCGAGCACCGAGAACTGCATCACGCCGTTCATCACGCACTTTTCGCCCGACGTACCCGAGGCCTCGAGCGGACGCGTCGGGGTGTTGAGCCATACGTCGACGCCCTGGACCATGCGGCGGGCGAGCTCCATGTCGTAGTTCTGCAGGAAGATAATCTTGCCCACGAACTGAGGCATGGCAGCCACCTCGACGATGCGCTTGATGAGGTCCTGACCCGGCTTGTCGTTGGGGTGGGCCTTGCCGGCGAAGATGAACTGCACGGGGCGCTCCTTGTTGTTGACGATGGCCGACAGACGGTCGAGGTTCGTGAAGAGCAGGTAGGCGCGCTTGTAGGTGGCGAAGCGGCGTGCGAAGCCGATGGTCAGCACCTCGGGCTTGATGCCCTCGATGACCTGAAGCATCTGGCGCGGCGATTCAAGCCGCACCTGCGAGGGGTCGCTGTAGCGCTTGCGGATGTGGGTGATGAGCTTGTTCTTGAGGAACATGCGCTCCTCCCACAGCTCACGGTCGGGAATCTCGTGGACCTTCTGCCAGGCCGGGATGTCGTAGTCGTGGTTCTCGAAGCCCTCGGGGAAGTAGCGGGCGTAGAGGCGGCGCAGGCTCGAGGCAATCCACGTCGGGAAGTGCACGCCGTTGGTGACGTAGCCGATGTGGAGCTCGTTCTTGAAGTAGCCGGGCCACATGCTGCCCAGAATCTCCTTCGAGACCTCGCCGTGGAGCCACGATACGCCGTTGACCTCCTGCGAGAGGTTGCAGGCCAGCACCGACATCGAGAACTTCTCGTTGGGGTCGTTGGGGTTGGTCTTGCCCAGGTTGATGTACTGCTCCCACGTAATGCCCAGCACGTCGGGGTAGTGGGCCATGTACTGGCGAATCATCGACTCGGGGAAGGCGTCGTGGCCGGCCGGCACGGGGGTGTGGGTGGTGAAGAGCGACGAGGAGCGGATGACCTCGAGGGCCTCCGAGAAGCTGAGCTTCTTGTGGTTCACCAGGTCGCGGATGCGCTCGATGCCGATGAAGGCGGCGTGGCCCTCGTTGCAGTGGTAGACATCGTTCTTGATGCCCAGCTTGCGCAGGGCGCGGATACCGCCGATGCCGAGCAGAATCTCCTGCTTGAGGCGGTTCTCCCAGTCGCCGCCGTAGAGGTAGTAGGTAATCTGACGGTCCTCCTCGAGGTTGGCCTCATAGTCCGTATCGAGCAGGTAGAGGTCCGTGCGGCCCACCTGGCACTTCCAGACGCGGGCCGAGAGCGTACGGCCCGGGAAGGCGATGGTCACCGTGACCCAGCCGCCGCTCTCGTCACGCACGGGCGAGATGGGCAGCTTGTAGAAGTTCTGGGCCTCGTAGGTGGCCTCCTGCGCACCCTGGGCCGAGAGGCGCTGCGTGAAGTATCCGTAGCGGTAGAGCAGGCCCACGGCCGTCATCGGGACATTCTTGTCCGAGGCCTCCTTCAGGTAGTCGCCGGCCAGGATGCCCAGACCGCCCGAGTAGATTTTCAGCGACGAGTGGAGTCCGTACTCCATCGAGAAGTAGGAGATGCTCGTGGCGCCCGGAGCGGGCTTCTCGGCCATGTAGGCCTGGAACTGGGCGTATACCGTATCGAGGTGAGCGAGGAATTCGGGGTCCTTCTCCAGCTTGTTGAGCCGCTCGACGCTCAGCTTGTCGAGGAAGGCGATGGGGTTGCGCTGGCACTCGTTCCAGAGCACGGGGTCAATCTCCTCGAAGAGGTCGCGGGCGCCGGGATTCCAGCACCACCAGAGGTTGCGCGAGAGCTCCTCGAGGGCGCGCAGTCGTTTGGGCAGCGTCTTGTCGACCATCATGCGGTTCCAGTTGGGCTTCTCGACGAAGAGCTGCTGGCGGACGAAGTTGATTTGCTCGGTCTTGCTGCCGCCGTCGGTGGGCACGGTGCGGTTGGTGCGCTCCACGGAGCTCTCCACCGCCTCGGCATAGGCGCGCTCATAGGCTGCGTAGAGGTGCTCCCAGAGCGCCGTCTTGGCCGTTTCGCCGGCCGAGGCGCGCACCTCCCTGACGCGCTCCTCCGGGAGCTCGCTGAAGCGGATGAGGGCGTCGGCGATTTTGCCCTCGACCTCGCGGGCGTTGAAGTCGTCGCGGCGGATAATCTCCACGCCGTCGTGCTCCTTGTGCGAGGCGACCCACAGTCCGAAGCCGGCCAGCGTCGTGGTGATGGTCGGCACGGAGAAGGCCACCGACTCGAGCGGCGTGTAGCCCCACGGCTCGTAGTAGGAGGGGAATACCGTGACATCCATGCCCACGAGCAGCTCGTAGTAGTTCTTGTTGAAGATGCCGTCGTTCTGGTTGAGGTACGTGGGGACGAATATGACCTTGACCTTCGAGCCGGCCGTGGTCAGCACGCTGCCGTTGATGGCGTTGACGATGGGGTCCCACGTCTGGTTCTCGAGGTAGTGGGTCGAGTACTTGTACTGGCTGCCGTCGATGGGTTTCGAGGGGTCGGCCAGATGGGCCTGCAGGTCACGGCGCGGGCCGCGGTTGCCGGCCGGCACGGTGATGTAGGCGAGCACCTCGCGCTGGAGACGGTCCGACGAGGCCAGCTGCTTGAGCGACTCGATGAAGACGTCGAGCCCCTTGTTGCGGAACTCGTAGCGGCCGCTGGTGCCGACGATGAGCGGGTCCGAGGCGAACTTCTCGCCCAGGCAGGCCTCCGCTACCGTAATCATCGCCTTGCGGGCCTCGGCGCGCTTGGTGTCGTACTCGGCGCCGCTCCATACGAAGTCGTTCTCGAAACCGTTGGGCGTCACGCCGTCGACCTCGCGGCCCAGCAGGTACTTGCACTCGTTGGCCGTGATGTCGCTCACGGTCAGGAAGACGTCGTGGTACGTGGCGGCCATCTTCTCAATCGAGTGTTTGGCCACGACGTTGAACTGGCGGGCCAGGCTGTCGGCGTTGAACTTCGTCAGCTCGCTGTAGAGCGAGAGTCCGTTGCCGGCGATGCAGCGGCCGGTGACCGTGGCGTGGGTGGTGAAGACGGTGGCGATGTAGGGGGTGGCCTGGCGCAGGTAGAGGCCGGCGGCGGCGGTCATCCACTCGTGGAAGTGGGCCACGACCTTCTCGGTGGCCGTGCAGAAGTTCTTGGTGTAGGAGGCGATGACGATGCCCGCGGCGTAGCCGAAGAGCACCGGCTCGATGTAGTCCCACTGACCCGAGATGGAGTCGACGTGGTAGGTCTCCCAGAGGTGCTTGAGGATGTCGTCCTTCTTGGGGATGAGCGAGGTGAAGTCGACGAGGATGACCAGCGGGCTGCCCTGGACCTTCCAGCGGCCGACGCGGATGCGCAGTCCCTCGCTGTAGACGCTCTGGCGCCACGACTTCAGCAGCTCGAGGTCCTCCTCGAATTCGGGGTTCGTTCCCTCGTGCTGGAAATCGGGACCGATGAGGATATAGTGGTCACCGAACTTGCGGGTTGCGGTCAAGGCTTTGGTGGAGATGACGGTGTGGATGCCGCCCACCTTGTTGCATACCTCCCAGCTTACCTCGAACAGGTAGTCGGGAGTTGTTTTCGCGTTGCTCATGGTATGATTCGTTAGTCTGAAATTTTGGTTTCAAGCAGGGATGGAAAAATCCCGACCGCAAAGGTAACACTTATATTTATATAAAACAACTAAAAAAATAACTTAAAGTCATGTGCCCTGCGTGGCCTTATGCTTTAAGTTACATTTGGTTGCGTTGCGGAGTTACGTTTCGAAGAAATGCTCGATGACATCGTCCGAGACGAGGAACCGTTCGGGGGGTATTGCGAGCCTTCCCCTCTGCTCGGCGAGCTCTCCGGCGCGGATGAACCGTTCGGCCGTGCGCCGCACGCTTTCGAGGCGGTGCGGACCGAAACGTGCGGCGAGCCGTTCGAGGTCGATGCCCTCGGCCGTGCGCAGCGCCGTCATCACATATTCGTTGTAGCGGTCGCGCTCGGTGAGCCGCTCGCTGCCGCCCTCCTCGCCGGCCAGGTAGCCCTCGACCGAGGATGGGTTCCAGCGGCGCACGGCGCCGTCGTAGGAGTGGGCCGCGGGGCCGATGCCCAGATAGGGGTCGCCGCTCCAGTAGGCGCTGTTGTGGCGGGCGCGGAAGCCGGGGCGGGCGAAGTTCGAGACCTCGTAGTGTTCGAATCCGGCCCGGGTCAGCGTCTCGTGGATGAGCAGGAATTCGGGCACGCTCTGCTCCTCGTCGACGGCGTGCAGCGCGCCGCGCGCCTCGCGGCGGCCGAAGGCCGTGCCGGGCTCGATGGTGAGGTGGTAGGCCGAGACGTGCTCGACGCCCGCCTCGAGCAGCTGCGCGAGGCTGCGGCGGAGCGGCTCCTCGCCGAAGCCCGGGATGCCGAAGATGAGGTCGGCTGTCAGATTGCGGAACCCCGCGCGGCGCGCCTCGTGCAGCGCCTCCAGCGCCTGGCGGGCCGTGTGGCGGCGGTTCATCATCCGCAGGCAGTCGTCGTCGAAGGACTGGATGCCGATGGAGAGGCGGTTGACGCGCGTGCGGCTCAGTCGGGCGAGGTAGTCGGGCGTCAGGTCGTCGGGGTTGGCCTCGACGGTCACCTCCTCGAGAATGGCGTCGGGGCGCCGCTCGAGGATGCGGTCGATGAAGCGCTGCAGCGTCTCTGACGGGCAGAGCGAGGGGGTCCCGCCTCCGAAGTAGAGGGTGCGGAGCGGTTCGCCGTCGAGCTCGCCCAGACGGGCGTCGAGCTCGCGGAGCATCGCCTCGACCACCGGCTGCAGGAGCTCGAGGCGGGCGCTCTTGTAGAAGTCGCAGTAGGCGCAGAAGCGCTTGCAGAAGGGGATGTGAAGGTAGATGCCGGCCATAATGCTCCAAAGATACGAAAAAGGTGGCGAAAAGGGAGCCTCGGTGCGGGCCCTCGCGCCCGATTTTTTCCGGCATTGGTCCCGTTTTTCATCCTTGCCCCGTTTCCCGGCCTTTGCCGGTTTTTCAGTCGCAGCGCTCTTCTCGGACTTTGTCCGTTTCCCGCCACCCGCTCCGCCACCTGCTCCGCCGCCCGTCTTGCCGCTTATCCCGCCGCTCGTTCCGCCGTTCGTTTTGCGCTCGCCTTCGCTTCGGTCAATTCTTCTGCCGCCTGTCCGGCACCGCCTCGCCCGTTGCGTCCGGCCTTGTTGTCCCATCAGCTCTTCCGCGGCCTGCTGCCCCGCACCTTCCGGACCCTTCCTAATCTGCTCTGTCCCCCGCCTGCTCGGTGCCCGTCCTCTCTTCCCTCTTCGCTACGTTCCGTCCCGTTCCCCCTTCCGCCTCCGCTGCGTCCGCCCCCTTCTCTCTGCTTGCCGCCGCCGCCCGTCCGGCCCGCCTCTTTCCCGCGCCCGACGACGTTCCTCCCGTGTTGCTGCGCAAACCTCTGCGCACTCCCCGGTGTCCCCCTTTTACGCGTTCCGGCACCCCTTCCCCGCCCCGTTGTGCGCGCTCCGTTCGGCCGCGGCGCCCCGTAACGTCTTTTCGGCCGAAAAATTGCCCGATAGTCCGGGAAAAAATGCAAAAAATCACACTTCCCGCTTTGTCACGATTTTTGATTGTTATTTTTTTCACATTCCTAAAAGTTTTTATACCTTTGTGCCGTCGAACTCCGTGCTGCGGGCCGCTGCCCGCCGGGGCGCGGGGCGACGACCGGGCCCGGCGCCGCAATGCGCTGACGACCACCGGACAAAGGATTTGAGGTTTTATTAAATAAGTTTAGTTATGGACAAAATGGATTTGAAGAAGTACGGGATTACCGGTGTGACGGAAATCGTGTACAATCCCTCCTACGACGAGCTGTTCCGTGAGGAGACGAAGAAGGGCCTTCGCGGCTACGAGAAGGGTCAGCTGACCGACATGGGCGCCGTGAACGTGATGACGGGTGTCTATACCGGCCGTTCGCCCAAGGACAAGTTCTTCGTAATGGACGAGACCACCAAGGATACCATCTGGTGGACTTCCGACGAGTATAAGAACGACAACAAGCCCGTAACGAAGGCTGCCTGGAAGGAGCTCAAGAAGATTGCCTCGAAGGAGCTCTCGGGCAAGAAGCTCTACGTGGTTGATACCTTCTGCGGTGCCAACGAGAACACGCGCCTGAAGATTCGCTTCATCATGGAGGTTGCCTGGCAGGCACACTTCGTGAAGAACATGTTCATCCGTCCGACGGACGCCGAGCTGGAGAAGTACGGCGAGCCCGACTTCGTGGTACTCAACGCCTCGAAGGCCAAGGTGAAGAACTTCAAGAAGCTGGGTCTGAACTCGGAGACGGCCGTTGTCTTCAACCTCACCGAGAAGATGCAGGTGATTATCAACACCTGGTACGGCGGCGAGATGAAGAAGGGTATGTTCTCCTACATGAACTACCTGCTGCCGCTCAAGGGCATCGCTTCGATGCACTGCTCGGCCAACACCAACGAGAAGGGCGAGACGGCCATCTTCTTCGGTCTGTCGGGTACCGGCAAGACCACGCTTTCGACCGACCCGAAGCGTCAGCTCATCGGTGACGACGAGCACGGATGGGACGACGACGGCGTATTCAACTTCGAGGGCGGCTGCTATGCCAAGGTCATCAACCTCTCGAAGGAGAACGAGCCCGACATCTGGAACGCCATCCGCCGCAACGCCCTGCTGGAGAACGTTACGGTTGACAAGAAGGGCGCCATCGACTTCGCCGACAAGTCGGTAACGGAGAACACCCGCGTATCGTACCCGATTTTCCACATCGAGAACATCGTAAAGCCGGTATCGAAGGCTCCCGCTGCCAAGAAGGTCATCTTCCTCTCGGCCGACGCCTTCGGCGTACTGCCCCCGGTTTCGATTCTGACCCCCGAGCAGACGAAGTACTACTTCTTGTCGGGCTTCACGGCCAAGCTGGCCGGTACGGAGCGCGGCATCACCGAGCCGACGCCGACCTTCTCGGCATGCTTCGGTGCCGCATTCCTCTCGCTGCACCCCACCAAGTACGGTCAGGAGCTGGTAAAGCGCATGCAGCAGTCGGGTGCCACGGCATACCTCGTGAACACGGGCTGGAACGGTACGGGCAAGCGTATCTCGATTAAGGATACGCGTGGCATCATCGACGCCATCCTCGACGGCTCGATTGACAAGGCTCCGACCAAGCAGCTGCCGATTTTCAACTTCACGATTCCGACCGAGCTGCCGGGTGTTGATTCGGCTATTCTCGACCCGCGCGACACCTACAAGGATGCTGCCGAGTGGAATACGAAGGCCGTTGACCTGGCCAACCGCTTCGTGAAGAACTTCACCAAGTTCACCGGCAACGAAGAGGGCAAGTCGCTGGTTGCAGCCGGCCCGAAGGTTGACTAAGCAGAGCGGTTGCATCCCGCAAGGGGTGTGATTCGATAGAGAGATTCCCGGAGCGATAAGCTCCGGGAATTTTTTTGTCCCCGTGTACGGCGGAGAGAGGGGTGAGAGGGGGGGGAGAGGACGGCCGCGGGCTCCGGAGGGGGCGGGGACGAAGGCCTCTGGAAGGGGCAACTGCGGTCCCGGAAGGTGGCGGGACGGAGGCCTCTGGAAGGGGCGGCTGCGGTTCCCGGATGGGGCGGCTGCGGTTCCGGATGGGGCGGGGACGGAGGCCGTGGAAGGAACGGCGGCGTCTCTTGGAGGGTGCGGGGTGAGGCTTACGGATGGAGAGAAACGACGGTGCGTGTCGGAAAGGCCGGGTGTGGCTGCGGAGGCGTCCGGACCCTGGCGGCAGCGAAAACGGGGCGGCCCGCCGCAGGCGGCTACTCTCGCCCCGTGTGGCGGAAGTAGTCGCTGCGGATGATTCGGTCGGAGAGGCTCCAGGCCTGCCTCAGGTGTTGTTCCGTCGTGCTGTCAACGGCCGCCCCCACCCGTTCGAGACGCGGGTCGACGGCCGCCCGCGGCGCATCGGCGCGCAGCAGGCTGCGTCCCAGCCCGTGCCAGTGGTAGTCGTCGAGCCCCAGCAGGTCGAGCAGCGTGGGGTAGATGTCGATTTGCCCCACCGTGTCGGTGCAGCGCATCGCTGCGGGGGCGTTGACCACGATGAGCGGCGTGAAGCGCCCCTCGCTGACCAGTCCCCGTCCCGCCGCACTGGAGGCCAGGGCCGGGCGCTCCGAGGCGAGCCCCTCGTGGTCTCCCGTGATGACAATCATCGCATCGGAGAGACGCGGATTGCGCCGCAGCGCCGCGATGAACTCCCCGAGGGCGTGGTCGACGTAGTTGACCGCCGTGAGGTAGTCGCGCAGCCGCCGGGGCATCTCCTGCCGCAGGCGGATGCGGTGCAGCTCCTCGGGGATGACGAAGGGGTGGTGGCTCGAGTAGGTGACGAACTGCAGGTAGCAGGCCCCCGCCGTGTCGGGCAGCATCTGTGGCTCGGCGAGCTTCTCGAGGCACTGGTCGAAGAAGGCCCCGTCGCAGAGCCTCCGCCGGGAGCCCGTTCCGGTGGTCCGGTCGTTGCGGAAGTGCTTGTGCGAGAGGAGCGAATCGAAGCCGAACTCGCGGGCGACAATCATCTGGTTCCAGACAATCTCCTTGTCGGGGGTGAAGAGCAGGGCGCGGGCGCCGGGGTGGCGCTGCCGGAAGGCCTTGACCAGCGAGGGGTAGGCCGTATGGGGGCACCGGGCGCTCCAGCAGCCGTTCTCGAGGGGGAGCAGGCCGGCCGTGACGAGCAGCTGTGCGTCGATGGAGCGGCCCCCCTTGACCTGCGTCACCACCTGCGGGGCGTAGAGCGTTCGCTCCTCGTGCAGCAGCCGGTTGAGGCAGGGGGTGAGCTCCTGCCCCTCGACGCTCCGCTCGAGCACCCAGCTCTCGAGCGACTCGACAAAGATGACCACCACCCGGCGCCGGTCGCCCGGGAGTGTTTTCGGCCGAGTGGCGGGGTGTGCGCTGGGGCGTGTGGCGAGAGGTGCGGGGGAATGGGCATCGGGGCCTATGCTGGAGTCTGTGCCGGGCTGCGCGGCGGAATGGGGTTTGAGGCCTGTGTCGGGATGCGCGGCGTGCGGTGCGTCAGCGAGCGCACCGGTGCGCAGCGCATCGGCCTCTTCGCCATCGCTGTCGGTCGACAGCGCGTCGGCCGTGCTGTGTCCTCTGCCGGTCGCCTCTTCGCCTGCCGCGCTGCCTCCGCCTGCCGACAGTTCCTCTGCGGCCTCTTCAGCATCGGCCGCCGGGCGCCCGGCGGCGAGCCAGCGTTCGACCTCCCCGGCCAGCTCGGGGGTGAACTCCACCCGCTCGCGCAGCGCCTCGTAGAGCAGCGTGCCGAAGAGCGAGTAGGTGGTCGTCGCGCTCAGCTGCCTGTGGACGAGCATCGCCTCGTAGCTGCGGCGGAAGCCCCCTTGCCGACCAGGAGCGCCGCCGTGAGCAGCGAGCTCAGCAGCAGGGCGTTGGCGTAGCGCACAAGCCCCCGCCGCGGGAGCCGCGGCTGCGGCATCCGGCGCGCGGCGAGGAGCGCCGCGGCGGTCGAGAGCGGGAAGAGCAGGTCGGGCCACCGCAGCGACTCGGTGACGCTTGCGGTGAAGTCCCTGAGGTTGCCCGCCAGTGCGTAGGATTCGAGCGGAATGGCGGTGTAGTAGGTGCGGAAATAGAGCAGATTGGCCACCAGAAAGAGGTCCGTGGCCAGCGCGACGACCGCCTCGACCCAGCGGGGCGCCCGCAGCACGAGCGGCAGGGTGAGCAGCAGCGCAAGGATGCTCTTGCTCAGGTAGGCAATCGGATAGGAGAACGACGAGAAGGTGGTGTCGAGACACCACAGCAGGTCGAACAGAAGGAACTTGAGGAAGAAGAGCAGGCAGAAGAGCTGGATGAGCCGGTTGCGGCTCATCTCCTGCGCGGTCTTCTCTTCGGCCCTTTTGCGGCGGGCGGTTTCCTGCGGAGAGAATCGGTTGTTCTTCATGGGGACAACGATGCTTTCCGGGCAGGGGGTGGTACTCCGGAGTTTTGTTAGGTGCGGTTAAGGGTGAATCGGGGTTCCGGGGACGGTCAGAACTCCGACGTAAAGTGGAAACGGATATCCTTGAAGTTCTCCTGGGCGAGCGCCAGCGCATAGCTCGTGTCGGCCAGGAAGACGTCGCGGCCGTGCTTGTCGACAGCCATGTTGGTATGCTTGCGGCGCTTGAAGTCGGCCAGCTGCTCGGCGTTGTCGCTCTCAATCCAGCACGCCTTGTAGATGGAAATCGGCTCCCAGCGGCACGAGGCGTTGTATTCGTGCTCGAGGCGGTACTGAATCACCTCGAACTGCAGGGCGCCCACCGTGCCGATGATTTTGCGGCCGTTGAGCGACGAGGTGAAGAGCTGCGCCACGCCCTCGTCCATCAGCTGGTCGATGCCCTTGGCCAGCTGCTTGAACTTCATCGGGTCGGCATTCTCGATGTAGCGGAACTGCTCGGGAGCGAAGGAGGGGATGCCCGTGAACTTGAGCTTCTCGCCCTCGGTGAAGGTGTCGCCGATTTTGAAGTTGCCCGTATCGTGCAGACCCACGATGTCGCCCGGGTAGGCGACGTCGATGACCGACTTCTTCTCGGCCATGAAGGCCGTCGGCGACGAGAACTTGAGCTGCTTGCCGCTGCGCACGTGGAGGTAGTTCTTGTTGCGCTCGAAGATGCCCGAACAGATTTTCAGGAAGGCGATTCGGTCGCGGTGGTTGGGGTCCATGTTGGCGTGAATCTTGAAGACGAAGCCCGTCATCCGCGGCTCCGAGGGCTCGACCATGCGCGTCTGGGTCGGGGCCGGACGGGGCGAGGGGGCGATGCGGATGAAGCACTCGAGCAGCTCGCGCACGCCGAAGTTGTTGACCGCCGAGCCGAAGAAGACGGGCGCCAGCTCGCCGCGCAGGTAGGCCTCGCGGTCGAACGGGTCGTAGACCCCCTCGACGAGCTCGACATCCGAGCGCAGCTGGTCGGCATACTGCTTCCCCACGCGGGCGTCGAGCTCCGCGGAGTTCAGGTCCGAGATTTCGACCGTCGAGGCGTCGGCCGTCAGCTTCTCGTCGGAGGTGAAGAGCGAGAGGTGCTTCTCGTAGAGGTTGTAGACCCCCTTGAAGGTGGGGCCGTTGGAGATGGGGAAGGCCAGCGGCCGGACGCGGATGTGGAGCTCCTTCTCCACCTCGTCGAGCAGGTCGAAGGGCTCCTTCGAGGGGCGGTCGAGCTTGTTGACGAAGACGATGACCGGCGTCGAGCGCATGCGGCAGACCTCCATCAGCTTGCGCGTCTGGGCCTCGACGCCCTTGGCGCCGTCGATGACGATGATGACCGAGTCGACGGCCGTCAGCGTGCGGTAGGTATCCTCGGCGAAGTCCTCGTGGCCCGGCGTGTCGAGGATGTTGATTTTGCACCCCTCGTACTCGAAGCCCATCACCGAGGTGGCCACCGAGATGCCGCGCTGGCGCTCGATTTCCATGAAGTCCGAGGTGGCTCCCTTCTTGATTTTGTTGCTCTTGACGGCTCCCGCCACATGGATGGCGCCGCCGAAGAGGAGCAGTTTCTCCGTAAGGGTCGTTTTACCCGCGTCGGGGTGTGCGATGACGGCGAAGGTGCGCCGGCGTGTAATCTCTTCCTGTAAGGTCATGCGTTCGTTGTCGTGTCGTTGTTGTGGCGGCGCTGTCGTCTCTCGCCGCACCGTTGTTGCCGCTTTCCGGGTCTCCCGGTTCTCTCCCGGTCGTCTTCCGGTCCGGTTTTCCGGCTCTCTTTCCGGCCATTTCCCGGCCGTCTTGGGGGCAAACCTCCCGGCCGTCTCCGGCTATCTTTTCCGGTTCCTCCGGTTTCTCTGGTCCTTCTCAGTCCTTCCCGGTCCTTCCCGGTCTTCCCGGTTCTCCTTCCTCCGGTCCGATTTCCCGGCCGGATGCTCGCCCCTCCCTCTCCTCACGGATGGTCCGGCGGGAAGGCTCCGGACCCGCAACGTATTGCCCGGGAAGCGGCTCCCGGGCAATGCGCTCACCGCCCCCGAGGGGCGGTGAGAAGGGCTCTTCATACCGCCGCTGCCGCGCCTGCGGAGCGTACAGCCCCCGGGCCTCAGGCCTTCGGGTAGTCCATGTTGTAGTGGCAGCCCACCGACTCCTTGATCTCGCGGCCCTGCTTGATGACCAGGTAGGCCACGGCAATCATGTTGCGCAGCTCGCACAGCTCGCGGTTGGGCTTCGTCTTGTTGTAGAGCTCCTCGGTCTCCTCGTAGAGAATCTCGAGCCGGCGCATGGCGCGCTTGAGCGAGAGGTTCGAGCGTACGATGCCCACGTAGTTGGACATAATCTGCTGCACCTCGCGCTTCGACTGGATGAGCATGAGCATCTCCTCGGTGTGCTGCGTCCCCTCGAAGTCCCAGTCGGGAATTCCCTCCTGAAAGTCGGTGTGCTCGAGCTGCTCCGAGGCGTGGCGGGCGGCCTGGTCGGCGTAGACCAGCGCCTCGATGAGCGAGTTGGAGGCCAGACGGTTCGCACCGTGCAGCCCCGTGCATGAGGTCTCGCCCAGCGCGTAGAGCCGCTTGATGGAGGTCTCGCCGTTGGTGTCGACCTTCACGCCGCCGCAGCAGTAGTGCGCCGCCGGGGTGACGGGAATCCACTGGCGCGTGATATCGATGCCAATCGAAAGGCACTTCTCGTAGATGTTGGGGAAGTGGCTCTTGACCGATTCGGGGTCTTTGTGCGTCACGTCGAGGTAGACGAAGTCCTCGCCCCGCTTGGTCATCTCGCGGTAGATGGCGCGGGCCGTCACGTCACGCGGCGCGAGCGACTTCATGGGGTGGTACTTGTCCATGAACTCCTCGCCGTTCTGCAGCCGCAGGATGGCGCCGAAGCCGCGCATGGCCTCCGTGATGAGGAAGTTGGGCTTCTCGCCGGGGTGGTAGAGCGTCGTGGGGTGGAACTGGATGAACTCCATGTTCTCGGTGATGGCCTTGGCGCGGTGGCACATGGCGATGCCGTCGCCCGTCGCCACGACGGGGTTCGAGGTCGAGGAGTAGATGTTGCCGCAGCCGCCCGTCGCCACGACGGTCACCTTGGCAAGCATGGTTTCGATTTCGTTCGTGTCGAGGTTGAGCACGTAGGCGCCGAAGCAGGCCAGGCCGCGCGTGTGGCGGGTGACGAACTCGCCCAGATGGTGCTGCGTCAGCAGGTCGATGGCGAAGTGGTGCTCCAGTACGGTGATGTTGGGGTGGCGGCGCACCTCCTCGATGAGGGCGCGCTCGATTTCGGCACCCGTGAGGTCCTCGTGGTGGAGGATGCGGTGCTCGGAGTGTCCGCCCTCGCGGTTGAGTTCAAAGCGGCCGTCGGGGGTCTTGTCGAAGCGCGTGCCCCAGGCGATGAGGTCGGCGATGAGCTCGGGGGCGCGGCGAACGACCAGCTCGACCGCTTTCCGGTCGCATTTGCCGGCGCCGCAGACGAGCGTGTCCTCGATGTGCTTCTCGAAGGTGTCGGGAGCGTAGGTCACCGAGCAGATACCGCCCTGTGCGTAGTTGGTGTTGCATTCGTTCATTTCGCCTTTGGTCACGAGGGTGACGTGCCCGTGGGAGGCGGCCTTCAGCGCGAAGCAGAGACCTGCCGCGCCGGAACCGATAACCAGAAAGTCGGTTTTCATAAGTTTTCAGAGCATTAAAGCGCTGCAAAGTTACAAAAAATATCGGGAATGCCCTCCATCCGGTCGTCGAATCGTGTGCGGCGGGGCGCTTTGTCCCCCTTTTGCGGGGCCGGAGCACCCTCCGATGTCCCTCTTTTGTATCTCTTTCACCATCTTTTGTGTATCTTTGCCCCCGAATCCGAGAGAAACACGACCGCCATGGAACGACATATCGACATCAACCGCTACGACTACGACCTGCCCGAGGAGCGCATCGCCAAGTTCCCGCTTGCCGAGCGCAGCGCCTCGAAGCTGCTGGTCTACCGTCACGGCGAGATTTCGGAGCGCCGCTTCGCCGATATCGGCGAGGTGCTCCCCGCCGGGCAGCTGCTGGTCTTCAACAATACGAAGGTCATCCGCGCCCGCATCATCATGCACAAGCCCTCGGGGGCCCGCATTGAGGTCTTCTGCCTCGAGCCCTGCGAGCCGGCCGACTACGAGCGCGCCTTCGCCGTGAAGGGGAGCTGCGAGTGGTCGTGCATCGTGGGCAACCTCAAGAAGTGGAAGGAGGGGTACGTCGAAATCAACTTCGACCACGAGGGCCGCGCCGAGTACCTGCGCGCCTGGCGCGTGGGAGAGGGGGGCCGCGAGCAGCGGGTGCGCTTCGAGTGGTCGGCCGACATGACCTTCGGACAGCTGCTCGAGACGCTGGGCCGCATCCCCATACCGCCCTACCTGAACCGCGAGAGCGAGGAGATTGACAACACGCGCTACCAGACCGTCTACTCGAAGTTCGAGGGGTCGGTGGCCGCCCCCACCGCCGGGCTGCACTTTACGGAGGAGCTCATCGGGCGGATGAAGGCCCGGGGCTTCGAGTTCGAGGAGGTGACGCTCCACGTCGGGGCGGGGACCTTCCTGCCGGTCAAGGACGACGATGCGGCGCGTCACCCGATGCATACCGAGCACTTCGAGGTGCGGCGGACGACCGTCGTCCGGCTGCTCGACCGCTGGGGCGACATCACCGCCGTGGGGACCACCTCGGTGCGGACGCTCGAGTCGCTGCCGGCCCTGGCGTGGCGCATCCGCTGCGGAGGGGAGCCCGATGCCGACCGGGTCATCGGGCAGTGGGAGCTCTACGACATCCCCGCCTCCTTCACGGGGCGCGAGGCGCTCGAGACGCTGCTCGGGTGGATGGATGCCCGGGGCGTCGACCGCATCAAGGCGGCCACCCGGATTATGATTACGCCGCTCGACTACCACTTCCGGATTGTGAGCCGCATGGTCACCAACTTCCACCAGCCCAAGTCGACGCTGCTGCTGCTCGTCTCGGCCTTCGTGGGCGACGACTGGCGGCGGATTTACGACTACGCCCTGAAGCACGACTTCCGCTTCCTGAGCTACGGCGACTCGTCGCTGCTCATGCCGTAGGGCGAGGCGGCCTCATCCCGGGTAGGCGCAGCTGGCAGCCCCTTCCGGAGCCGGCAGTCCCGGTGCGGTGAGACGGCTCCGGTGTGGTGCGGCCCCATTCCGGCGGGTACAGCCGGTGCGGTGTGGCGAAAAAACGTATCTTTGCACGGAGGGCCGCCTCTCTGGCAGGCGGCGCCACGAAACGATGGACGAAACGCATATCCTTTCTATCAAGAACATGGTCTGCGACCGCTGCGTGATGGTGGTCACCCGGCTGCTCGAGCGGCTGGGGCTGCACCCCGTGCGCGTGGAGCTGGGCGAGGCCGAGCTGGCCGAACCGCTGCCAGCCGCCCGGCGCGACGAGGTGCGCAGGGCGCTGGAAGAGTGCGGCTTCGAGCTTCTCGACGACCCGCGCGAGCGGCTGGTCGAGCAAATCCGCACGGCCGTCATCGAACTGGTCCACTACGACGCCTCGGCCGCCCGCGTCAACCTCTCGGACTACCTCGCCCGCCGCTGCCATGCCGACTACAGCCTGCTGAGCAAGCACTTCACCGAGGCGTGCGGCACCACCATCGAGCGTTACTGCATTGCCCAGAAAATCGAACGGGTCAAGGAGCTGCTCTCCGAGGGGGAGCTCACCGTGGGTGAAATCGCCGACCTGCTCCACTACTCGAGCGTAGCCCATCTGAGCGCGCAGTTCCGCCGCGAAACGGGCCTCACGCCAAGCGCCTTCCGCCGCCTCGGCACCCACCCCCGCCTGCCGCTCGACAAGGTGAAGTGACGCCTGTCCGCCCCTCCGATTTTCCCCGGCCTTTCCGCCCCTCTTCCCCTCTTCCACTCTTTCCCTCTCTTTTCGCCCTTCCACTTCGGCGCCCTTTTCCGGCCGGATATAAATCTTATCCATGATTCTGTAACGAGTCAACGCCGCCAGTTACCTATCTTTGCCGGCGTATGAAACAACGTGCATCCATGAATTCGTCAAAAAACCGCACCGTCGATGCGGTCTTCCCCGTTTCGGGCATGAGCTGTGCGGCCTGCGCCGCACGGGTGGGGCAGGTGCTCCGCCGTCAGGAGGGGGTCGCCGAGGCCTCGGTCAACTATGCCGCCTCAACGGCCGGCGTCCGCTACGACCCGGCGCTCTGCACCCCCGAGACCTTGCGCCGCGTGGTGCAGGAGGCGGGCTACGACCTGCTTCTCTCCAGCGAGGGCGAGGCGTTCGACGCCGCCGAGCGCGAACGCGAAGCCGAATACCGTGCGCTGCGCCGCCGTGCCGTGTGGGCCCTCTCTCTGGCGGTGCCCGTGGCGGTCGTCGGAATGGTCTGGGGAGGACAGCCGTGGGCCGGTTACCTGCTGTGGCTGCTCTCGACACCGGTGGTCTTCGTGCTGGGCGGCGGCTTCTTCCGCCGCGCCTGGCGCCAGCTCCGCCACGGCGCCGCCAACATGGACACGCTCGTGGCGGCCAGCACCGGAGTGGCCTACCTCTTCAGCATCTTCAACCTTCTCTTCCCCCGCTTCTGGCTCGAACGGGGGGTCCAGCCGCACCTCTATTTCGAGTCCGCTAGCGTCGTGGTGGCCTTCATCCTGTTGGGGCGGATGCTCGAGATGAGGGCCCGCCGGAGCGCCTCGGATGCCGTGCGCAAGCTGAGCGGACTGCAGCCCGCAACGGTGCGCGTCGAGCGGCCGGACGGGGTGGAGCTCATCCCCCTGGCGGCGCTGCAGCCGGGCGACGTGGTCGAGGTGCGTGCGGGCGAGCGGCTGGCGGCCGACGGCCGGGTCATCTCCGGCGGGTCGCACGTCGACGAGAGCCTGCTCACGGGCGAACCGCTTCCCAGTGCCAAACATCCGGGCGACCGCGTCTTTGCCGGCACGGTCAACGGCAGCGGCAGCTTCCGCTTCGAGGTGACGCGGCGCGGCGATGCGACGCTGCTGGCCCACATCGTCCGTGCGGTGCGCGAGGCGCAGGGGAGCCGCTCGCCGGTCGAGCAACTGGTCGACCGCGTCGCCCGCGTCTTCGTGCCGGTCATCTTCGCCGTGGCGCTCCTCTCCTTTGCCGCATGGTGGCTCCTGGCCCCCGAGGAGGGCTTCTCGCACGGGGTGCTGGCGGCGGTGACGGTGCTGGTGATTGCCTGCCCCTGCGCCCTGGGGCTGGCCACGCCGACGGCCGTGATGGTGGGTGTCGGCAAGGGGGCCGAGGCGGGCATTCTGGTGCGCGACGCCGAGAGCCTCGAGACGGCCGGACGCATTGACACGGTGGTGCTCGACAAGACGGGAACCCTCACCGAGGGGCATCCCGAGGTGAGCGACGCCCTTTGGGCCGAACTGCCGGCCGATGAGGAGGAGCGCCTGCGCGACGTGCTCAGCGCCCTCACGCTCCGCTCGGAGCATCCGCTCTCGGAGGCGGTGGCCCGTTCGCTGGGCGAGCGGCAGCGCCTCGAGGTGGAGCACTTCGAGACGCAGGCCGGCCGCGGCGTTGCGGGAAGCGTTGCGGGGAGCCGCTATCGGGTCGGCAGCGAGGCGATGCTGCGCGAGGCGGGCATCGAGCCCGACGAGGCGATGCTCCGCCGGGCCGGGTCGTGGAGCCGCGAGGCGAAGAGTCTGGTGTGGTTCGCCGACGAGCGGCGTGCGCTGGCGCTGCTGGCCGTCACCGACCGCGTGCGGCCCGGTTCGCGCCGGGCGGTGGAGCGGCTGCGGCGGCGGGGCGTCGAGGTGTGGATGCTCACGGGCGACCGTTCGGATGCCGCCCGTGCCGTGGCCCGCGCCGTCGGCATCGAGCGGGTCGAGGCGGGGGTGCTGCCCGACCGTAAGTGCGACTTCGTGCGGCAGCTGCAGGCCGCCGGGCACCGCGTGGCGATGGTCGGCGACGGCATCAACGACAGCGCCGCACTGGCGGCCGCCGACCTCAGCGTGGCGATGGGCAGCGGCAGCGACATTGCGATGGATGCGGCGATGGTGACCGTGCTGACCCCCGACCTGGGCAAGGTCGACGAGCTGATGACCCTCTCGCAGCGGACGCGGCGCACCATCCGCGAGAACCTCTTCTGGGCCTTCATCTACAACCTGACGGCGGTCCCCATTGCGGCCGGCGTGCTCTACCCCTGCTGCGGATTCCTGCTCGACCCGATGATTGGCGGCGCGGCGATGGCGCTGAGCAGCGTCAGCGTGGTGACCAACAGCCTCCGGCTGCGCCGCGGCTCGCTCTCCCCGGCGGATGAGCCGGCCGAAGAGCCTGTCGAAGAGGAGCGCCCGACTGCGGAGATGTCTGCGGAGAGGGAATGTCCGGTTCAGGCCGGGAAGGAGCGTCCGGCGGAGCCTGCTGCGGCAGTCTGCCCGGTGGAGCCCTCTACGGCCCGGGCGCAGGAGTGCACGGCGCGTAAAGAGCCCTCCGGGCAGGCCCCGGCCGAGGGTGCCTCTTCGGAGCGGACGATTGACACGGAGTCAACAAACAATCAAAACAGGAATATTATGGAAAAAGAGATGAAATTCAAGGTCGAAGGGATGATGTGCAACCACTGCCGGACGCATGTCGAGCAGGCGCTCAACTCCATCGAGGGCGTTCAGGCCAGCGTGACGCTGGAGCCGCCCGTGGCGACGGTGCGCTGCGCCGAGGTCATCACGGCTGAGCAGCTGCAGCGTGTGGTTGCGGAGCGTGCCGGCGACTACCGCCTTACGGCGCTCTGAGAACGGCGCCCCGGCCCCGGCGCGTCGCTCCGAGCAGGTTGCGCCGGGGCGGTGCTCTGAACAGGTCGCGCCGGCTGCGGCATCCCGAAGAAGAACCCCCGGGCGTGCCGCATGCCGCATCTTGGCGGCCGTGCGTATCCCGCACTCCGAGGGAAAAGCCCCGGACTTCGAGGAAAAAGCCCCGGACCCGCAGCAGGGTCCGGGGCTTTTTATGCCTATGTTGGAGGAAGCCGGTCGGTCGGGAACGTTGCCCTGCCCGAGGCGGGGGCGGCGAGGCCGCATCGATGAAGGTCGGTTGTACCGGTCGGCAAGTCCGTACCGGCAGGTCGGTCGGGCGCGGGCGGTAGAGCTGGGCTCAGGCGGCCGTTTCGGAGCCCGCTGCGGGGCCTTCCTCGGGTGCGGCCGAGCGCAGCGCCAGCCGCTTGACCCAGACGACGAATCCGCCCGTGAGGATGAGGTTCAGCACGAGCGTCAGCGCCGAGATAATCAGCGCCGGGCCGCCCAGATTGTAGCCCAGGGCGATGAAGATGACGCCGGCTCCCACCTCGCCGCGGGTGAACATGCCAATCGAGAGGGCCAGACGCTCGCTCTTGCGTCGGTCGCGGTAGAAGAACATCGGCACGAGCTTGCCCAGGTTCGAGAGCGCCGAGACGGCCACCACGTGGAGCAGCATGATGCCCCACGGCATGACGGGCTGCGAACCGGTGACCGAGTGGCCTCCGGCGAGGCTCTCGACCGGATGGGGCGCCCCGGTGACCAGCGGCATGCTCAGCCCGACGAGGAACATGAAGAGGAACGAGACGCCGGTCGAGGCGCGCTGCTCGGCGGGGGTGTCGATGTGGCGGTGGCGCATGACCATGCCCGTCACGAAGGCCGGCAGCAGCACCTCGATGTGGATGCTGTGCTCGGGGCCGTAGAGGTGCTTGGTCACCAGATAGACCATCTGCGTGGCGGCGAAGACCACCACGGCGTAACCCAGCACGGCCTTCCAGTCCTGCCGCACGTCGTAGTGCCCGAGCCGCCGCCAGCCGAAGGTGAGCAGCACGATGACCACCAGCAGCACGGCGAAGAGCTGCCAGCGCATCCCTATCATCATAATCTGCAGCGGTATCATCAGCAGGATGGTGTCCAGGTCGTCGAAGATGGCCAGCACCTGAATCTTGCGGTAAATCCAGCTCGACTTGAGGCTCAGCGCCGCCAGCATCGTGAAGAGGATGCCGGCCGAGGTGGGGGCCGCAAAGCGGCTCAGCAGCAGGTTCTCCTTCCACGCCTCGGGCGAGCTCCAGAGGTCGGAGGGGAGCAGCACGAAGACGTAGTAGAGGGCGATGAGCAGCCACGGCAGCGCGGCGGTGGCCATGGCGATGAAGTAGTCGGCCGTATAGCTCTTCCAGCGCGACTTGTCGATTTCGAACTCACGTCCGACGTTTATCATGATGAAGGCCAGACAGATGTAGAGCAGCGTGTCGGAGCCGGTCTTGAAGGCGGCGTAGCCCTCGCCGAGCACTCCGGGGAGCAGCTGCGAGGCGACGAGTCCCAGCATCAGAAGCAGGGAAAAGGAGAGAACTTTGCGCATGGGCGGGATGCCTGAGGCGTTTTTTTAAGGGTTTGCGGGTTGATGTTGGGGAACAAAGATAGAAATTTGCGGCGAATTGCCAAATTTGCGGCCCGCTTTGTGTGAAAAAATAACGGAGAGGAAATACTCTTTTCCCGATAATTTTGTACCTTTGCGGTGCAAATCGCACGAAACCGATTGGAAATTAAGTTATTCAAACCATAAAATTATTACGACTATGCAGATTGTAGAGATTCACGCAAGGGAAATCCTCGACTCGCGAGGCAATCCGACCGTTGAGGTCGAAGTTCGTACCGTATCCGGCGCCTTCGGTCGCGCAGCTGTTCCGAGCGGCGCATCGACGGGTGAGAACGAGGCCCTCGAGCTCCGTGACGGCGACAAGAGCCGCTATCTGGGCAAGGGCGTACAGAAGGCCGTGCAGAATGTCAACGACGTAATCGCCCCCGCCATCATCGGCATGAACGTTTCCGACCAGGTCGGCATCGACAAGGCGATGATTGCCCTCGACGGCACGAAGACCAAGTCGAACCTCGGCGCCAACGCCATCCTGGGCGTTTCGCTGGCCGTGGCCCGCGCTGCTGCCGACTACTTCGGCATGCCCCTCTACCGCTATATCGGTGGTGCCAACGCCAAGACGCTGCCCGTTCCGATGATGAACATCATCAACGGCGGTTCGCACTCGGATGCCCCCATCGCATTCCAGGAGTTCATGATTCGCCCCGTGGGCGCTCCCTCGCTCAAGGAGGGTCTGCGCATGGGCGCCGAGGTCTTCCACAACCTCAAGAAGGTGCTCCACGAGCGCGGTCTTTCGACGGCCGTAGGTGACGAGGGCGGCTTCGCTCCCGCACTGAACGGTACGGAGGATGCTCTGGATTCGATTATCAAGGCCATCGAGAAGGCCGGCTATGTTCCGGGCAAGGATGTCATGATTGGCATGGACTGCGCTTCGTCGGAGTTCTACAAGGACGGCATCTACGACTACACGGTATTCGAGGGCGAGAAGGGTGCAAAGCGCACTTCGAAGGAGCAGGTAGAGTACCTCAAGGGCCTGATTGCCAAGTACCCCATCGACTCGATTGAGGACGGTATGTCGGAGAACGACTGGGAAGGCTGGCAGATGCTGACGGCCGAAATCGGCGACAAGTGCCAGCTGGTGGGCGACGACCTCTTCGTAACGAACGTCGACTTCCTGAAGAAGGGTATCGAGATGGGCTGCGCCAACTCGATTCTCATCAAGGTAAACCAGATTGGTACGCTGACCGAGACGCTCGACGCCATCGAGATGGCACACCGCGCCGGCTACACGTCGGTAACCTCGCACCGTTCGGGTGAGACCGAGGACTCGACGATTGCCGACATCGCCGTGGCTACCAACTCGGGCCAGATTAAGACCGGCTCGATGTCGCGTTCGGACCGTATGGCCAAGTACAACCAGCTGCTCCGTATCGAGGAGGAGCTCGGCGACGAGGCTATCTACGGCTACAAGAAGATTTACCGCAACAAGTAATTCCGATACGCAAGGCTCTGCTGAGAGCCGCAGGCGGAGGTGCACCCGACGGTGCGCCTCCGTTTTTTTATGCCTCCGCCCGCTTCCCGGCTTCCCCGCTTTCCGGCTTCCTGCTTCTCAGCTTTTCTGCTTTCCTGCTTTCTGGCTTCCTTCCCCCTTTTCTCCTTCCCCTCCTTCCCCTCCGTCCCCTCCGTCCCTCCTTCTCCTCTGTTTGCGGCCTTTGCCGGAGCCTCCGGTTTTCTGTCCGCTTTGGATGGAATGGCGTGGGAGAGGTCCATGCCCGGATGCCGTTTGGCCTCTGCCTGCCGTTTTTTGGGGGGGTGGCTTCGCGGATACCCCGGGTTCCGCCCGCTTTCGGATGGAGGGTGCGGGAAGGGAAGCTCCGCCGGGCCCTTGATGTGGGCTGCGGCGCGGGTCCGCTTGTCGGCCGGTCCGGGCCTTTGGTGCGAGCCGCGGCGTGGTGCCTATTGGCGGGTGGGGCCCAGACACGGAGACGGGACCGCTGGACATGAAAAAAGCACCGTCCCCATTGTGAGGGGCGGTGCTTTCATTTTGCGTTTTGTTGGCTGGGACGGGCGGTCTTTCGACAACGAGTCGAAGCCTTTCCGGCAGCAGTCGGCTGCCACAGGCTCTCTTCGGCTGCGGCGACCTTATGCCCGATACCCCGTCGGGAGCTTGCCTCGGGAAGGGCCTGACTCAGACGGTCATAATTTCCTTCTCCTTGCGCTCCAGAACGCCGTCGAGCTGCTTGGTGAACTTCTCGAGCAGCTTCTGCGTCTGCGTCTCGCCATCCTTCGACTCATCCTCGGGCATGCCCTCCTTCTGAGCCTTCTTGAAGGCCTCCACCGCGTCGCGGCGGGCGTTGCGCAGGCTGATGCGGGCCGTCTCGGCCTCACCGCGCACCTGCTTGACCAGCTCCTTGCGCCGGTCCTCGGTCAGCGGCGGAATCGTCAGGCGAATCTGCTCGCCGTTGTTCGAGGGGGTGAGTCCGATGTTCGAGTCGAGAATCGCCTTCTCAATCACGCGCAGCATCTTCTTGTCCCACGGCTGGATGAGAATCGTCTTCGCGTCGGGAACCGTGACGCTCGCGGCGCCCGATACGGGTACCTGCGAACCGAAGTAGTCCACCATCACTCCGTTGAGCACCGTGGGCGACGCCTTGCCGGCGCGTACGTTGATGAGCTCCTCCTCCAGATGGTCGATGGCCTTCTGCATGCGTGCGGAGGCTTCGTTGAGAATCGTTTTGGTATCCATGTTTTTATGCGTTTGTTGTATTGTTGTTCGTAGTGTGTTGCGCCGTCAGTTGCCGAGCGTCTGTTCAATCTTGGCCAGCAGGGCATCGAACTCCTGCTCCTCGTAGCCCACGCTCAGGGCGACAATCCGGCCGTCGCGGTCGATGAGGAAGTTGCGCGGGATGTAGTTCTCGGCGTAGAGGTCGTAGACCTGCTGGTCGGGGTCGAGTCCCATGGCGAAGGTGTAGCCCGTCTTGCGGCGGAAGGTCTCGACGGCCGAGCGCTCCTCGCCCCGCGATACAGGCAGGAAGACGAAGTCGCGGCCGGCAAAGCGGTCGATGACGTCGTGCTGTACCCGCTTCAGCTCCTTGCGGCAGGGCGGGCACCACGTGGCCCAGAAGTTGAGCAGCACGACCTTGCCGCGCAGCGACGAGAGGGTGGTGCGGCTGCCGTCGAACATCTCGACGGTGAAGTCGGGAGCCATGTCGCCCACCTGGACGCGCGTCGCCTCGACGGGCATCTCCTCCTCCGTCGCGGCGGCCGTTTCGGTGGTCACCCCCTCGGCGGCCGTACTCTTTTCGCCGCCATCGGGCAGCAGATAGACCAGGGCGCCCACGACGACGAGCAGTACGAGCAGGAGCCACAGCGTGTTGTTGCTTCTCTTTTTGGTTCTTGTTGCCATATTCGTTTCTTGTCTGGTTGTCTGGTTCATTTTGGGCTCGGTTTCCGGCGGGTCGAGTGCCTTCCCTGCGGTTGGTCCATCCTCCGCTCCCTTCCGGCGGGTCGGCTGTTCCTTCCCTCCCCGGTGTCACGTGCCGGTTTCGGCATCCCTTATCCCCGGCGCCCCTTATTATTTCCTGCACCTCTTTATTCGCCGCCCTTATTCCCGGCGGCGGAGTGCTCCGTAGAGGAGCTCGCCAGCGCCCCAAAGGGCCAGCAGCGCAAAGAGCAGCGGCACCTCGCCGCGCAGCGTTCCGAGTACCGCCAGCGCCCCCGCGCCGCACAGCAGCCGGCCGACGGCCCATGCGTGGCGGCGCAGATAGCATACCTCCCGGCGGCCTCTGCCTCCTCTGCCCTCTTCGGCCTGCTCCCGGATGGCCCCGGGTTGCGCCTCCGCGTACCTTGCCCCGGGTTGCGCCTCCGCGTACCTTGCCCCGGGTTGTGCCTCCGCGTCCCTTGCAGCTGGTTCCGGCGTCATCGCATCGGGTCGTACCTCCGGCTCCCTTGCCCCGGGTTGCGTCTTCGCGTCCCTTACCTCGGGTTTCGACTCCGGGCCCCTGGGGGCGGGGTCGGTATCGCTCCGCTTCCGCATGGCGGCAGCGCGGCGTTATCGTCCGACGACGGTGCCGATGGGCTCTCCGGCAAGCACCTTGCCCAGATTGCCCGGCGTGTCCATGTCGAAGACGACGATGCCCAGCCCGTTCTCGCGGCAGAGCGTGAAGGCCGTCAGGTCCATCACCTTCAGCCGGCGGTCGAGCACCTCCTCGAACGAGATGCGGTCGAACTTCGTGGCCGTGGGGTCCTTCTCGGGGTCGGCCGTGTAGATGCCGTCCACGCGCGTCCCCTTGAGCAGCACGTCGGCCTCGATTTCGATGCCGCGCAGCGCCGCCGCCGAGTCGGTCGTAAAGTAGGGGTTCGACGTGCCGCCGCCGATGATGACCACCTCGCCCGCCTCGAGATACTCGATGGCCTTCGCCTTGGAGTAGTATTCGCCGATGGGCTCCATGCGAATCGAGGTGAGCACGCGCGCCTTGACGCCGTTGTCCTCGAGCGCCGACTGGAGTGCCAGCGAGTTGATGATGGTGGCCAGCATCCCCATCTGGTCGCCCTTGACGCGGTCGAAGCCGCGCTTGGCGCCGCTCAGCCCGCGGAAGATGTTGCCGCCGCCGATGACGATGCCGATTTGGAAGCCTTCGGCCGCAGCCGCCTTGATTTGCTCGGCGTAGGACTGGAGCTGTGCCGGGTCGAGCCCGTATTTCTGGGAACCCTGGAGCGATTCACCGCTCAGTTTCAGAAGAATTCGTCTGTATTTCATGCAAGATGACAGTTATCGTTTTGCGAAGATAGGAAATTTTTTCGGAAAAAATCGAGCGCCATTTCATTCATTTGAGGGGCCCGGACGGCTCCTGCGGCGGAGCCTGCGCCGCTCGACCCGGTGCAAGATGCTGAGCGGCAGAGCCATGAAGCCTCTGATGAGCCACAGCAGCAGAGCCGATATGGCGTAGATGAGCATTGCGGCGAGGGCCGAGAGTGCGAAGAAGAGCAGCGGAATGGCGATGAAGAATTCGGTCATGAGCAGCAGCCATCGTCCGAGGGTCCGTATGACGGGGACGTCGTGCCGTTCGTCGATGGCGGCCGCCAGCTGCGTCTCGAGGCTGCGGTACCAGAGCGCGTGGCTGTAGAAGCGGATGCGGCGGCGGATGTCGACCGAGAGGGCGACCTGTCCGAGGTTGTCGCTGAACCAGACCTCGCGGTTGTGGCGGAAGTAGTCGCGGAAGCGCCACCCTGCGAAGAGGAGCGTGTCCCGATGGGGGCGGTGGTAGAGCTCGATTCCGCTCTCGGCGAGGAAGGCGTCGATGAGCTTCGGGTCGCCGGCCAGGGGCTTTTCGAGGAGGGTCGTGTCGCCGTCGTGCGCCATTGCGTGCCGCTCGAAGAAGCGCTGTGCGGCCAGGCGGTTGGCCCGTTCGTGCCGTTCGATGATTGAGTCGTTGAGGTAGATGTCGTTGACGGCCAGATAGAGGGTCCCGCTTCGGGTCACGGGGCGGAATTCGCGTCCCTGGTCGGGGCTCAGCACCTGGACGCGCTCCGCAAAACCGGCGGCGGTGTGGTCCGAGCTGCAGGGCTCCGCGTCGGGGACAATCTGGTAGAGAATTGCGCCGAAGCAGGCTTCGGGGACGATGCACTCCTCGCTTCCGGCCACGACGGAGGGCTGCCGGCCCGTTCCGGCGCCTCCGCCCGGCTCCTCCCGCAGCGAGTCGGTGTCGACGAAGCGCTGCTCGTCCGCGGCGGAGGCGTCCAGCCAGGCGTAGGGCGGGCGTCGGTTTTCGCGTGCGGCCCGCACGAGCTGGGGCAGCGAGCTGTGGAAGGCGCCCGAGACCGAAATCTTGACGCGGTCGCCCTCGTTGAGGGTGATGCCGGTGTCGGCCCAGAGCTGCGAGGTGTTGAACAGATAGAGCGCCTGTTCGCACTGGCAGGCCTTGCGGGGCATGAGGGCCCCCGTGCGGCTCACCGCGATGTCGTTGCGGTAGAGCACCACGTCGTGGATGAGGAAGATGGCCAGCGAGACGAGGAAGATGAGGCAGCCGACGGCCAGTGCCAGCAGCGTGCAGAGACGGAGCTGCTCCCGGCGGCTCCGCTCGATGACGGCGTTGAGCAGGTCTTCCTCCTCGATGGAGAGGTCGCGCAGCCGTTTCCGCGGGGAAACCGCCTGCAATACTTCGCGCAGATGTTTCATGGCCCGCTATTTTTTGCGTTCGACGACGATGAGGAACGACCCCACGTTGTCGTCGTACCACGCGTTGTAGTACCGTTGTTCGTTGTAGTAGCTCATCTCGTTGCGCGAAAGCGTGTTGCAGGGCTCCTGCCCGTCGAGGGCGGGATAGGGGCCGAAGTTGTAGCACGCGCCGTTGCGCGCCCGGTAGAGCGCACAGAGAGCAGGCTCCTTGCCGAGCGCCTCGAAGAGGCGGAAGTTCCGCTCGCGCGACTTGTCGAAGTTCCACCCCTGCCCGGCGGGATGCTGCGCGCGGAACTCCCGGATGAAGCGGTCGACGGCCGGCTCGGCGCCTCCGATGCAGTGGAGGTTGTCGAGCACCATCTCGTAGATGATGTCGGGGGTCAGCACGATGTCGTTGACGGCGAAATGGAGGATGCCGTCCTGGTTGATGTGGAGCTCCGTACGCTCCTTGCCAATCAGGTAGAGGTCGTTGGTCTCGTGCGCACCGTCCTCCGTGAGCGAGAAGGCGGTCAGATGGCGCACGTCGACCGTGCCGCTGTTGGCGATGCCGCCCGGGATGACCTGCATGAGCAGCGCATCCTGCTTCTGCTGGGGAATGATGCGCCACCTGGCCCGCAGCGGGTCGCGCTGCGCCGAGGCGTGGAACCCTTCGGTGTCGCTCCACGGGTCGCGCAGACGGCTGTTGTTCTCGGTGTCCTCCTGCAGGTGGTGGATGGCCGAGTGCGAGAGGCCCGAGGCGCGGATGGTCAGCACGTCGCCCCGCTTGACGGCGATGCCCGAGTTGGCCCAGAGCTCGGCGGTGTTGAAGAGCCAGTAGGTCACCTCCTTGTCCTCATCCTTGATGGTCATGGCTCCCAGTGCGTTGGTCTGGATGTCGTTGTAGGGGTAGATGCGCTTGACGGTGAGGACGATGGCCAGCAGTGCCATGAAAATCAGGCAGGTGACGAGCGTGATGAGCAGCGCTGCGTTGACAATCTTGCGGCGGTCGGAGACGATGTCGATGAAGGGCTGGTAGCGGGTGATGCGGACGATGAGCCGTTCGGGCTGCTCCGCGTCCCTGCGCGGGGGCTGTTTGTCGGCGGAAGCGGGATGCTCGGTTCCGCTGCCGGAGGCGTTTCGGGTCATGGGCGGATGGTTTGGGGTTCTGTTCTGAAGCGGCTGCTGTTGCAGACGTGCGGCGTGTTGCGCCACACCGTCGGAGGCTGCTGCGGCACACCGCATGCGCTCTTTTCCAAAGATACGAAAAAATCCGCTTCCCGCGACAAAAACGTCCACGAAAAGGGAGGAATGAAATTCGGCGGTGCGCCTCCGCCGGGCGAAAATGGGGCCGGCATGCACGCGTTTCGCAAAAATCACTATCTTTGTACAGCTTTTGTACAGACATGCCTTCCGATTACTACAAACTGCTTGACAAAGTCGACTCGCCGCGCGACCTGAAGCGCCTCTCCGAAGAGGAGCTGCGCCGCTATTGCGACGAGCTGCGCCACTATATCATCGAACAGTGCTCGGTCAACCCCGGCCACCTGGCCTCGAGCCTCGGTGCCGTGGAGCTTGCCGCGGCGCTCCACTACGTCTACGACACGCCCGACGACAAGATTGTCTGGGACGTGGGACACCAGACCTATCCCCACAAAATCATCACCGGCCGCCGCGAGGCCTTCCGCCACAAGCGGCAGCTGGGGGGCATCAGCGGCTTCCCGCGCATGGCCGAGAGCGAGTACGACGCCTTCGGCGGGGGCCACGCCTCGGTCTCGATTTCGGCCGCCTTCGGCATGGCCAAGGCCGCCGAGCTGCGGGGCGAGCGGCGCAAGGTGGTGGCCGTCATCGGCGACGGCGCCATGACGGGCGGTCTGGCCTTCGAGGGGCTCAACAACGCCGGGGCGAGCAAGGGCACCGACCTGCTGGTGATTCTCAACGACAACAACATGGCCATCGACCAGGCCACCGGCGCGCTGAAGAACTACCTGCTCAAGATTTCGACCTCGGTCCACTACAACCGCCTCAAGCAGCGGCTCTGGGGCGTGCTGTCGCATACGCCGCGGCTGCTGCGCCTCTGCCAGAAGACGGGCAACGCCATCAAGCAGGGGCTGCTCAACAAGAGCAACCTCTTCGAGAGCCTCAACTTCCGCTACTTCGGCCCGGTCGACGGCCACAACCTCAAGGAGCTGGTGCGCACGCTGCGCGGCCTGCACGACATCGGCGGCCCGAAGCTGCTCCACGTCATGACGGTCAAGGGCAAGGGCTACCTGCCGGCCGAGCACGACCAGCCCGTATGGCACGCCCCGGGGCGCTTCAACCTCGATACGGGCGAGCGCATCGTCTCACCGTCGGGCACGGCGCGCTACCAGGATGTCTTCGGCGAGACGCTCCTCGACCTGGCGCGGCTCGACCGGCGCGTGGTGGGCATCACGCCGGCCATGCCCTCGGGCTGCTCGATGAACATCCTCATGCGCGAGATGCCCGAGCGCTGCTTCGACGTGGGCATCGCCGAGGGCCACGCCGTCACCTTCTCGGCCGGTCTGGCCGCCGCGGGGATGGTCCCCTTCTGCAACATCTACTCGACCTTCATGCAGCGCGCCTACGACAATGTGATTCACGACGTGGCCATACAGCATCTGCCCGTGGTGCTGTGCCTCGACCGGGGCGGCATCGTGGGCGAGGACGGCGTGACGCACCACGGTCTGTTCGACATGGTCGCCTTCGCCACCGTTCCCGGGCTGGTCATCGCCGCGCCGATGAACGAGACGGAGCTGCGCAACATGATGTACACGGCGCTGCAGTGGGGCGGACCCTTCATGCTCCGCTATCCGCGCGGCAACGGAGTCGGCGCCCCGTGGCGTGGCTGCCCCTTCGAGACGCTTCCCGTGGGGCGCGGCCGGCGGCTGCGCGAGGGGCGCGACGTGGCGCTGCTCACGGTCGGTCCGGTGGGCAACTTTGCGGCCCGCGCCGCCGAACGGGCCGCCCGCGAGGGGGTCGAGGCGGCACACTACGACCTGCGCTTCGTCAAGCCGCTCGACGAGGAGCTGCTCGACGAGGTGGGACGCACCTTCAAGCGGGTGGTGACCGTCGAGGACGGCTCGCTGCGCGGCGGTGTGGGCGAGGCCGTTGCGGCCTTCTTCAACCGGCGCGGCTACCAGGTCGAGGTGCATGCGCTCGGCGTGGGCGACGCATGGGTCGAGCACGGCACGCCGGCCCAACTCTACGCCCTCTGCGGCTACGACGAGGAGGCGATTCTGCGCGCGCTGCTCGGACGGTAGCGGCGGCGCGGACCATACGACAAAACAGGGCGGCATCGCTCCTTCCCATCGGGGAAGAGTCGATGCCGCCCTTGTTCGTATCTGCGGCTGAGGGAGGTGTGCGTGCGCCGGGTTGCTGCCGCGCTATTCCCGGACTGTTTTCGCGCCGCCGGGATGCTGTCCGGGCGGGAGGCGCCGCCGTGCTGCCAGGTTGCTGCCGCGTTGTTTCCGGACTGTTTTCGCGCCGCCGGGATGCTGCGGGACCTTTGTTTGCTTGCCGCCGGGTTGCCGCGAAATCTTTGTTTGCTCGCCGCCGCGCCGCCGGGTTGCTATCCGAGCGTGAAGCACCAGCTGTCGCCGCGGCTTGCCGCCGGGTCGAAGCGGAACCCCTCCCAGTCGAAGTCCTTCAGCTCGTCGGGCTCGCGCAGCCGGCCGCAGAGCAGCCGACGGGTCATCTCGCCGCGGCACATCTTCGTATAGACGACCACGGTGCGCAGCCGCTCCCCTTCGCGGATGCGGAATTCGGGGGTCACCACCCGCACCTCGCGGCTGAGGCGCTTCCAGTCGAAGAGACGCTTCATCTCGGCGCTGGCCAGATTGACCAGCACGCCGTCGTCGGCCCACACCTGCTCGATGAGGGGGTCGGTCAGCCGCGTGCGCCAGAAGTCGAAGAGCGGCTCGTCGAGCCCCGGCAGCCGCACGTCGCCCTCGAGCCGGTAGGGGCGGATGGCGTCGAGCGGCCGCAGCAGTCCGTAGAGGAACGAGGTGATGTGGAGGTGCTGCTGGGCATAGTGCAGGTCGTCGGCCGTGAAGCGCTCGGGGGCGATGTGGCGGAAGACAATGCCCGTGTAGGCGGCCAGCGCGGCTACGGCCTCGCCGTCGGGGTCGTGGAAGCGGAGGTAGCGCTGCCGGTTCTCGGCCGCCAGGGTGCCGTTCACGCGCAGCAGGCGGGCCAGCTCGTCGGTCGTCAGGGCGGCCATGCGGGCAGCCAGCTCTTCGGCCTCGCGGAGAAAGCGCGGGGCGGTTGTGCGGGGCGCCGCAAAGGAGCCCTCGGAGGACATCGTCTTGGCGCAGGAGAGGAGTATCTGCATGGTGTGTCGTCTTTTTCGGGTGCGTCAGGCTACCGAGCAGGCGATGCCGAGCGCCTCGACCCGTGCGGCAATGGCACGGAGCTCCTCGCGCGGAACCTTTTCGAGCGTCGGGCAGGGGGTGTCGCGGTCGAGCGAGTAGACCATCACCTGCCGCGGCCGAATCTCGCCGATGAGGCGCAGCCAGGCCGAGACCTCCTCCTCGGTGGTGTTGTCGACCCGCCGTCCGTTGCACTCGCCGCGCAGGAACATCGTCTGGACGATGAGCTGCCCCTCGAAGAGCTTCATCTGCTCCACGATGCGTGCCACACGGTAGTCGGGGCTCTGCGGGTTGTTGATTAACCGTACGGTGGCGTCGAAGGCCGAGTCGAGCTTCAGAATGTTGTTGTCCACGCGGCGCAGGGCGCGGCGCACCTCCTCACGGTGGAGCTGCGTGGCGTTCGAGAGGACCGAGACCCGTGCCGTGGGGCACAGCTCGTCGCGCAGACGGAGCGTATCGTCGATAATCTGCTCGAAGTGGGGGTGGAGCGTCGGCTCGCCGTTTCCGGCGAAGGTGATGACGTCGGGCGGCGTGCCGTCGGCCACCATGCGGCGGAGCGTCGCTGCGAGGTGCTCATGCACCGCCTCCCGGGGGTTGAAGCGCCGGGCTCCGGGGTGCTCGGCATTCCAGCCGCATTCGCAGTAGATGCAGTCGAAGCTGCAGAGTTTCGATTCGACGGGGAGCAGGTTGACTCCCAGCGAGAGGCCGAGCCGCCGCGAGTGGACGGGGCCGAAGATGATGTCGTGATAGAGTGCAGTCATACGGCAAATTTATCGAATTTTCGGGGAATCGTACCCCGCCGGGTCACTTTTTCGCCGCGTCGAGCCGTTTGCCGCAGGCGAAGGCTTTGGCCAGCGGGGCGCCCAGCGCGCGGTATTCGAGGCGGACGGGGTCGTAGGTGACGGGGTGCAGCAGCGCCGGGTCAATCTGCCCGTCGGTGAGGATGCGCTCGTCGGCCGATATGTTGACGATGCGCCCCGTCAGGTGGCAGCTCTCGGGGTCGAACGCGAGCAGCTCGCACTCGAGCGTCATCGGCAGCTCGTCGATGAGCGGGGCGTTGACGTGCGGCGACCGGGTGGCGTGGAACCCCGCCCGGGTGAACTTGTCGGCCACGCGGTTGCCCGAGACGATGCCCACATAGTCGCACGCCTCGATGGTCTCGACGGTGGCCATGCTGACGGTGAAGGCGCGCGTGGCAAGGATGTTTTTCGTGGTCTTGTGCCCGGCCGAGAGGCAGAGGCCGACGGTCTCGTCGGTGAACATCCCGCCCCAGGCGGCATTCATGGCGTTGGGCACACCATGCTCGTCGTAGGCCGCCACAATCAGTACCGGCATGGGATAGAGCCAGCTCTTAGCTCCGAAATCCTTTCTCATAATGCAGTGTCGTTTGAAAAAAAATGAATCGCATTCGAAAATTACGGCAAATCGGCGACACATCAAAGCCGCCGCCCCGTTTTTTCTCCGTCAGCCGTCAGCCGTCTGTCGCCCGTTGCCCGTCTGCCGTCCGTCCGCATGCTGTCCGCAGTCCGCCGTTTGTATGCCGGCCCGGCCCTCGGCCTCTTCCTCCGACCGCACACACCACAAAAAAGGAGCCTCGACGAAGGCTCCCCGGAGTGCGGATAAAGGGACTCGAACCCCCACGCCGTAAGGCATCAGATCCTAAGTCTGACGTGGCTACCAATTACACCATATCCGCGTTCGAAAGACAAAGGTAGCGAAAAATTCACAAATCCCAATCCGGGGCGGCCGTTTCTGCTTTTTTTTCGCTATTTTTGTGACCCCCAACCGAGTCATTATGCCTCAGATTGTTACCCTTGTCCTTTCGCCCAAACAGGCGGCGGATACCCGCTTGTGCGATACGCTCGCCGCGCGTCGTCTCGGCCTTGCCGCCGACGAGGTGGCCCTCGTGCGTGTCGTCAAGCGTTCGATTGACGCCCGCCAGCGGCAGCCCAAAGTCAACCTGACGCTCGAGGTCTACGTCGACCGCGAGCCGCTGCCCGCACCCGTACACTTCGACTACCCCTCGGTGGCCGGCCGTACGGAGGTGCTTGTCATAGGCTCGGGCCCGGCCGGCCTCTTCGCCGCGCTGCGCCTCATCGAGCTGGGGCTGCGGCCGGTGATTCTCGAACGCGGGCGCGACGTCTCGGCCCGCAAGCGCGACATCGCACAGATTAACCGCAACGGAGCGGTCGACCCCGATTCGAACTACGCCTTCGGCGAGGGCGGCGCGGGAACCTTCTCCGACGGCAAGCTCTTCACGCGCAGCAAGAAGCGCGGCGACTACCACAAGGCGCTCGAGACGCTGGTCTTCCACGGCGCCGACCCCTCGATACTCTACGAGGCGCATCCCCACATCGGCACCGACCGCCTGCCCTACATCATGCGGGCCATCCGCCGGACGATTCTCGATGCCGGGGGAGAGTTCCTCTTCGAGCGGCGGGTGACCGACCTCGAGCTGCGCGACGGCCGCGTGACGGGCGTGCGCTGCGGCGACGAACGCATCGATGCGGCGGCCGTCATCCTCGCCACGGGCCACTCGGCGCGCGACATCTACGAGCTGCTGGCGCGCCGCGGTGTGCGGCTCGAGGCGAAGCCCTTCGCCATGGGGGTACGCATCGAGCATCCCCAGGCGCTCATCGATTCGATTCAGTACCACTGCGAGCGGCGCGGCGAGTACCTCCCGGCGGCAGCCTACTCGCTTGTCAGCCAGGAGGGCGGACGCGGCGTCTACTCCTTCTGCATGTGTCCCGGCGGATTCATCGTCCCGGCGATGACCGATGCGGCGCAGTCGGTGGTCAACGGCATGTCACCCAGCGGCCGCACGTCGCCCTTCGCCAACTCGGGACTGGTGACCGAAATCCGCCTCGAGGACTTCGCCCACCTGCGCGACGAGTGGGGCGAGCTGGCCGGTCTGAAGTTCCAGCAGCAGTTCGAGGAGCTGGCCCGCGAGCGGGGCGGCGACCACCAGGTGGCCCCCGCACAGCGTGTGGCCGACTTCGTGGCGGGACGCCCCAGCACGACGCTGCCGGCGACCTCCTACCTGCCGGGCATCACCCCCTCGCGTCTCGACGAGTGGATGCCCCGCTTCATCGCCGAGCGGCTGCGGGCGGGCATCGCCACCTTCGGGCGGCGCATGCGCGGCTTCTTGACCAACGAGGCGGTGGTCGTCGGCGTCGAGTCGCGCACCTCGTCGCCCGTGCGCATCCCGCGCGACGAGGCGATGCTCATGCACCCCGAAGCTGCCGGGCTCTTCCCGGCGGGCGAGGGTGCCGGCTATGCCGGAGGCATCATCTCGGCGGCCATGGACGGCGAACGAATTGCCGAGGCCGTCCGCAACTACGTCAAATAACTCGATTCAATGGATACCCCCTCCCTTTCAAACGACCGACTTGCCGCCCCCGCGGTGTCGGTCGTCATCCCGGTTTACAACCTTGAGGGCTACCTTGCCCCCTGCATCGAATCGGTCCGGCGCCAGAGCTACCCCGATTTCGAGGCCATCGTCGTCGACGACGGCTCGAAGGACGGCTCGCTGGCCGAAATCCGGCGCCTGACCGCCGGCGACGACCGCTTCGTGGTGCTCTCGACCGAGAACCGCGGCGTGGCCCGCGCCCGTGAGACGGCGCTGTCGCGCTCCCGTGGACGGTATGTCTGCTTTCTCGACGGCGACGACTGGTGGGAGCCCGACATGCTCGAGCGGATGGTTGCGGCCATCGAGGAGCGTGCGGACTGCGACATCGTCTGCGGCAACTACACGCGCGTCTGCGCCTCCTACCGGACGGTCGTCCGCGAGGGACGCACGGCCGACCTCGAGGGGCTGGGCTACCTGCGCGAGGTGATGACCTTCGGCGTCGCCCCCTCGCTGTGGGGCAAGCTCTTCAGACGCTCGCTCTTCGACGGCACGTTGCTCCACTATCCCATGCGCCGGGGGCAGGATACGCTGGTCAACATCCAGATTGCCTGCCGCGCGCCGCACGTGCGCTTCATCGACTACGCCGGGTACAACTACCTGCAGCGCCCCGGTTCGGAGATTCACCGCCGCATCAGCTTCGACTACTGCCGCAGCTACGCCGAGGTGGTTGACGACATCTTCCGCCGCAACGCCGTGCGGCTTGCCGACAGCGGCGCCGACCTCTACCGGCTGGTCAACGAGCTCTGGTGGTACATCCGCTACATCGACCGCAGCAGCAGCCCCTGGCGGGGCGGCGACCCCTACGTATGCCGGCTGCGCGACCAGACGCGGGGGCTGCACCGCATTCTGAGCGGCTTCTTCTCGCGGAGCGAGCTGCTGATGTTCGCCCTCGACCGCTGGCATGCGCTGCGGCCGGCAGTCGTGCTCCTGCTCACGGCGCGCCGCTGGGGCACGAGTCTCCGCCGCCGTATGGCGCATTGAAAATTTTCACTATATTTGTCCTTATGGAGCACTCCGGAACCATCATCCAGATATTCGCGACCCCCGCGTGGGGCGGTGGCGAGCAGTTCGTCTACGACCTCACGCGCCGCCTGCTGGCCGACGGCCGGCGCGTGGAGCTGGTTTCGCGCCGGAGCCGCATCATCGGCGAGCGCACGGCGGGCCTCGGGACCGGGTGCCGCACGATGCCCCTGAAGGGGGCCGTCGACCTCTGGTCGGCGCTGCTGCTGGCGCTGCTGATTCTGCGGACGCGGGCCTCGGTGGTCCATGTCCACCACTTCAAGGATGCCTTCACGGCGGCCTATGCCTGCCTGCTGAGCCGCCTCTTCGGCGTGCGGCCCCGCATCGTTCTGACGCGCCATCTGGTGCGGCGCGGCAAGCGGGGATGGCTCTACGGCTGGTTCTACGGCCGCATCGACCGCATCGCCTTCGTCTCGGAGCTGGCCCGACGCGAGTTCCTCGCGGGCGAGCCGCCGGTCGACCCGGCCAGGCTCTGCGTCATCCACAACAGCGTTCCGGAGCCCGTTGCGGCGTCGGACGGGGAGCCTGCCGCCGACCTGCGCCGTCGTTTCGGCATTGCGCCCGCTACGCCGCTGTTGCTCTTCTGCGGCCGCCTGGTCCCCGAAAAGGGGTGCGACGTGCTGCTGCGCGCCTGCGCGCGGCTGGCCGAGCACGACTTCGCGCTGGTGCTGGTCGGCACGGGCGAGGAGCGCTTCGTCGCCGCACTCCGTGAAACGGCCTCCGAAGAGGCGCTGCGCGGCAAGGTCTTCTTTGCGGGCTTCGTCCGCGGGGCCGACCGGCTGCTGCCGCAGGCCGACCTCTGCGTCTCGCCCTCGGTGGTCAGCGAGGCGGGCAGTCTGACGGTGCTCGAGGCGATGCAGGCGGGGCGCGCCCAGGTCTGCTCCGACAACGGCTCGCAGCCCGAATTCATCGACGACGGGCGTACGGGGTTGCTTGTGCACCCGGGCGACGAAGAGGCGTTGGCGCAGGCGCTGCGGCGGCTGCTCGACGATGCCCCTCTGCGTGAACGCATGGGGCGCGAGGCCCGCGCCGATTTCGAGCGCAGCTTCTCCTACGACCACCTCTACGCACGATACCTCAATCTTTACGCATAAGATGCTTATTCCGTCATGAATCTGGATTTCCGAAGCCTCCGCATCGCATTCGACGCCAAGCGCATCACCCACAACGCTACGGGTCTGGGTAACTACGGCCGGACGATGGTCGCCATGCTGGCCCGCTTTGCGCCGCAGAACCGCTACGACCTCTATACGCCCGACCCGGGACGCGATGAGCTGCGCCGGCGGCTCGACGGTATCCCGCAGCTCACCTTCCGCTATCCGCGCAAGCCGCTGCACGGCCCCTTCAAGGCGTTGTGGCGCTCGTTCGGCCTGAGCCGCGAACTGGCGCCCGACACGGCGCTCTTCCACGGCCTGAGCGGCGAACTGCCCTCGGGCCTCCGCAAGCGGGGCGTTCGGTCGGTGGTGACGATTCACGACCTGATATTCCTGCGCTTCCCGGCCTATTACAAGCCCGTCGACCGCTGGATTTATACGCTCAAGTTCCGCAGCGCCTGCCGCCGTGCCGACCGCATCATCGCCATCAGCGAAGCGACCAAGCGCGACGTGATGCACTTCTTCGGTATTCCGGAGCAGAAAATCGACGTGATTTACCAGGGGTGTGACGAGCGTTTCAAACATCCGGTCGATGCGGCGCTGCTCGACGACGTGCGCCGGCGCCATGCGCTGCCCGACCATTACATCCTCTCGGTGGGGAGCATCGAGGAGCGCAAGAATCTGCTGTTGCTGCTGCAGGCCGTCGCCCAGCTTCCCGCACCGCGCCACGTCGTGGCCGTCGGCAAACGCACGCCCTATACGCAGCAGGTCGAGGAGTTCGCCGCGGCGCATGGACTGACACCCTATCTGCATGTGCTCGAGGGCGTTTCGTTTGACGACCTGCCGGCGCTCTACCAGGGCGCCGACCTCTTCGTCTATCCGTCGCGCTACGAGGGGTTCGGCATCCCGATGATTGAAGCGGCCAACTGCGGCGTCCCCTCCATCGGCGCTACGGGTTCGTGCCTCGAGGAGGCCGGAGGCCCCGGCGCCCTCTACGTCGACCCCGACGACCCGCAGGAACTGGCCCGGCGGATTGAGGAGGTGCTCGGCGACGAGGCGCTGCGCCGGCGGATGGTTGCCGATGGACGCGCCTGGGTCGCCCGCTTCGAGCCCGAGGTCATCGCCTCGGAGCTGCTCTCGACCTACCGCAAGGTACTTGCCCTGTAGAACCGTTCGGGAAGGCATTTCCCCGTGTCGCGGTGGGAACAATGTTACGGGATTGTTAAATTTATTTAGAATATTCCTAAAATATTTGCATAATTCACCGAACAGCCTTATCTTTGCAACGAAGTTTTAAGGTTCATTTTAGGTTAGTAGTTTTAGGTTGGTGAGGAAACTGTGGAGTTCGGGCTCAGCCCGATTCCGGGTTTCCTTTTTTTGTGCCCCTTTTTGCGCTTCGGTTCTGCCCGGACCCAGTTTCCGGCGGCTCCGACTTTTTTTATTTTCAGCCCCTCCTCTTCCGGGGTGTCTGCTGCCCTGCTTTTTCTTCCGAGCTGCTCTTTCTCCTTTCCGAGCTGTTCTTTTTCCTTTTGGGCTGCTGTCTTCCTTCTGAGGTGTCCGGTGCCCTGCTGCCTTTTTCCTTTGCCTTCTTTCCTCGCCTTCTTTTTTTCGCGCCCTTTTCCCGCGCGCTTTTTTTTTTCGCGCCCTTTTCCCGCGCGCTTTTTTTTTTCGCGCCTCCTTTCCCGCACGCCTTTTTTCCGCGCCTCCTTTCCCGCACGCCTTTTTTTCGCGCCTCCTTTCCCGTGCGCTCTCTTTCCCGTGCGCTCTCTTTCCCGTGCGCTCTCTTTCCCGTGCGCTCTCTTTCCCGTGCGCTCTCTTTCCCGTGCGCTCTCTTCCCCGTGCGCGCTCTTTCCGCGCTCTCTTTCCCGCGCGCCCTCTTCCCCGCGCGCCCTCTTCCCCGCGTGCCCTCTTTCCCGCACGCCTTTTTTTCGCGCCTCCTTTCCCGTACGCATCTTCCCGTACGCATCTTCCCGTACGCATCTTCCCGTGCGCTCTCTTTCCCGCACGCCTTTTTCCGCCCGCCCTCTTTCCGCGCGCCTTTTTCCTGCTCGCACCTCCCTTCCCCGCCTACACTCTTCCCCGCTTGAACCCTCTCCAATCGGCACCTCGGCTGAACGGAACGGCAACGGATGGAGCGGTCCGGAATGGGAACTTTGTCGACTGCGCAATCGTTTTCGGTGCCTCTACAAGCCCATTCAGGGCGGTTTATGTTACCAAATTGTTAAATATATTTAGAATATTACTAAAATATTTGCATAATTCAAAACAGCCCCGTATCTTTGCAGTGAAGTTTTAAGGTTCATTTAGGTTAGTAGTTTTAGGTTGGTGAGGAAACTGTGGAGTTCGGGCTCAGCCCGATTCCGGGTTTCCTTTTTTTGTGCCTTGTTTTGCGCTTCGGTTCTGTCGGGACCCTCTTCCCGGTGGCTCCGATTTTTTTTGCCCGCAGGCGTAGGTTTTGCCGCCGCTTCACTCGGTCGGACCGAATGGCCTTTGCCTCGGACGGAACCGTTTGTCGGAGACGCATCATCCTGCTTTCCAACGGTTTCAAGCGGCCGTGGAAATCACTAGAAGGCTGTTTATGTTATCAAATTGTTAAATATATTTAAGATATTACTAAAATATTTGCATAATTCAAAACAGCCCCTTACCTTTGCAGTGAAGTTTTAAGGTTCATTTAGGTTAGTAGTTTTAGGTTGGTTGAGGAAATCGGCAGGTTGCAGCGGTCCGACTGCTGCTAAGACCGACGGGGCGGTGCTCGTTCCGGGGTCGAATACCTCCGATTGAACCTCGTTTTCGATGGGGGTGGTGCCCTGTCGAAAAAAACGGTTCGAGCTCTCTTCGTGAGAGTCCGGACCGTTTTTTTGTTGTCTGGAGTTGTGCGGCGGGGATGCCGCGGCGGGCTGCGAAGTGTGCGTATAGTTTTGGTTTGCAGCGGATTGCCGCCGAAGGAGGCGGGCGGCGGGGATTTTGCGACGGGCGGCTGGTGCCGTCTGCCGGTCACAAGACTTTGGGGGCCGGCGGCTGGTGGGGGCTGTCGGTCACAGGGCGTCGGGCTTTGGGAACCGGCGGCTGGTGGGGGCTGTCGGTTGCCTATGGCCGGGTGCCGGGTGCCGGACTTCAGCAGACGCCGGAGTTCGGGCGCTGGGCCTCGGCGGCTGCTTGTCGGAGCCCGTCGGGTCAGAGCTGTTCGAGCTCGGCGCGGCTGACCAGCACCTCGATGTCGCCCAGCGCATTGTCGCCGATTTCGTAGGGGGCGTAGCGGAAGAGGATGCCCTCGTCGGTGGGCTGGAAGTTCTCGCACGGGAGGATGTAGTCGGGGAAAAAGCCCAGCGCGGCGAGCCCCTCGTCGTCGGAGACGTGGTACTGCGCCCGCAGCCGGGAGCGGATGAGGCCGGCGAGGCGCTCCTGCTGCTGCGGGGTGAAGAGGTCGCCCAGCGTCAGTTCGTAGCCCCCCTCGAGCGAATAGGTGTGCGTCGTGGTGTCGTAGAGGTCGTGGGGACCGCCCAGATAGCCCGAGCGGGTGATGGTGTAGACGAGCAGCGTGTCGACCCGTGCGGCGGTCGCCTCGACCGAATAGCTGTAGCGGGCCGCCTCGTCGCCCGGAAGCATCGAGCCGTCGGCGAGCTGCTCAACGGCCGTGCGCATCGCCTCGCGGGCCGTGCCGGTGAAGCCCTCCAGCTCGAAGAAGTAGGCGATGTCGGCCTCCTCGATGGCCTGCAGCGCCGGCGAGCGGTCGGCCTCCTCCAGCGAGAGGAAGCGGTACTGGATGTCGTATTGCGCGGCGCCCGCGTGCACGAGCGTGTCGAGCGCCAGCGTCTCGAAGCGGGGTTCGCTCTTCTTCGGGGTGCAGGCTCCCAGCATGAGCGCCAGGAGCAGCAGGGGGAGGATGCCGGTTCGTTTCATCGTGAAAAGGTGTTTTCTCGGGAAGCGCCGTTTTGCAGCTTCCTGAAATCAAAGATAAGACAACTCGGTCGATAATGCAAGCGCCGGCCGCGGAATCGCCGCCCCGGCGGGAGGGTGACGGGGGCCGTCACAGGGGCGATGGAGCAGTGGAAGGAGGCGTGTCCCGGCGCCCGGTGGAGGCAGCGGGGGAGTCTGTGGCGTGCTTCGGCACCCCGAAAGCCCCCTGGCGGGCGGTTTTTGCAGAAAAATGCACTTTTTTTACCGAAAAATTTGCAGATTCGATTTTAGTCGCTATCTTTGCACCACAATTCAACGGTGGATTCATCTAAGGGTTAGGATACATGCCTCTCACGCATGACATAGGGGTTCGAATCCCCTATCCACTACCAATAAGGCGACCGAACTTCCGGTCGCTTTTTTTGTCTCCGCACCCCACCCCGAAACCCCTGTACCCATGCAGCGCTACACGAACCGCAACATACTGAAAATCACCATTCCGGTGCTGGTAAGCCTCCTCATGGAGCAGCTCGTGGGGCTGACCGACACCATCTACCTGGGCCACTACGGCGACGGGCGCACCGAGCTGGCCGCCTCGGCGCTGGCCGGTGTCTTCTATCTGGTGGTCTTCATGCTGGGCTTCGGCTTCAGCGTCGGGGCGCAGGTGCTCATCGCCCGCCGCAACGGCGAGGGGCGGCTGCACGAAATCGGCCCCGTCTTCATGCAGGGGTCGCTCTTCCTGCTGCTGCTTGCCGCCCTGCTCTTCGCCCTCTCGCGCCTCTGCGCCGAGGGGCTCTTCTCGCTGCTCGTCGAGCAGCAGGCGGTACGCCGCGCCGCCGTCGACTACCTCGACTGGCGCGTCTGGGGCTTCTTCTTCTCCTTCGCCGCGGCGATGTTCCGCGCCCTCTACGTGGGGACGACCCGCACGCGGATTCTTACGGCCAACTCGGTGGTGATGGTGCTGACGAACGTCGTGCTCAACTACCTGCTGATTTTCGGCCGCTGCGGCCTCCCCGAGCTGGGCATCGCCGGTGCCGCCATCGCTTCGGTGGCCGCCGAGGCGGTCTCGGTCCTCTTCTTCCTCCTCTACACGCGGCTGCGCTTCGACTGGCGCCGCTACCGCCTCTTCCGCTTCGGCGGTGTGGACCTCCGCCTGCTGGGCCACATCCTGAGCATCTCGGTCTGGGTGATGCTCCAGGAGGGGATGGCCTTCCTCAGCTGGTTCCTCTTCTTCGTCTGCATCGAGCGGCTGGGGACCGACCAGCTGGCCGTGACGAACATGGTCCGCAGCATCGGCTCGGTGGTCTTCCTCTTCGTCAACGCCTTCGCCTCGACGGCCAGCTCGCTGGTGAGCAACCTCATCGGCGCGGGTCATGCGGAGGAGGTGCGCCCGCTCTGCCGCCGCATGACGCGCCTCTGCTTCTCGTTCGTCGTGCCGCTGGCGCTCCTCATCGCCCTCTTCCCCGAACGGGTGCTGGGCTTCTATTCGGACGATGCGCGGCTGGTCGCCTACGGCGTCCCCTCGCTCTGGGTGATGCTCTCGACCTACGTGCTCTGCGTGCCGGCCTTCATCGGGCAGTTCGCCGTCTCGGGAACGGGCCACACGCGCGTGACGCTGGGCATCGTCCTGGCGGCCATCCTCTTCTATATGGCCTATACGCTCTGGCTCACGCTCGTGCTGCGCGCCGACGTGGCGCTCTGCTGGACCACCGACCACCTCTACTATCTGGTCACGCTACTGCTCTCGGTGCTCTACCTGCGCAGCGGCCGTTGGCAGCGGGGGACCGTGTAGCGCTCCGTGCTGCGGCAAAAGTGGGGCGGGCGGCGGAGCGAAGCTGCGGCCCGAAGGAGGCGGGTGGACGGTCGGGTGAGCGACAAGGGGTCGGATAGAAGAGAGCCGGCCGGGCCGAAGCGGGTGAAACGCGCCGCCGGAAAGGATATAAAAAAGGGTGTCGGTCGGGAAGGAGGGTGCCGGAAAGGCCAACGTGTCGCTCTCCGCACCGCACGCCGCCCATTGCGGGTTGCGCGGTGCATTCCGTCCGGCTGCGGGTTGCGCGGTGCGCCCCTTCCGGCGGGCACAAAAAAACGGCGGTCCGAAGGCCGCCGTTGCTGCATGGGGGTATGTCGTGCGCCGTTCTATTTGTCGAACTTGCCCTTGAACTTCTCCAGCTGGCGCTTCAGCGCGTCGATGGCTTCGTCGACCGACTCTTCGAAGCTCTTCGAGCGGTGGTCGGCCACCAGGTCCTCGCCCGGCATGTGGAGCGTGATGGTGGCTACCTTGTTACCCCTGTCGTGGTCCTTATCGAGTTTCATGACTACTTCTGCGCCTGTCGAGCGGTCGGCAAAACGGTCGAGCTTGGCCATTTTGTTCTCAACGAATTCGAGCAGCTTCTTGTCTGCGTCGAACTTCACGGATTGAATCTGTACGTTCATAGCACAAAGATTTAAGAGGTGTTATCACTTCCCACCCTTTTCGCGGGGATGGGCCTTGTTGTAGACCTCCCGCAGCCGTGCGATGCTGTTGTGGGTGTAGACCTGAGTGGCCTGCAGCGAGGCGTGGCCGAGGAGCTCCTGGATTTCACGCATGTCCGCTCCGCCGTTGAGCAGATGGGTGGCGAAGGTGTGCCGCAGCACGTGGGGGCTTCGCTTGCCCTGAACCCCGCCCCGTGCCAGCTCTTCGCGGACCACCCGGTAGACGACGCTGCGCGAGATGCGTTTTCCTTTCTGAGTTAAAATTAACGCTTTTTCCGAAGAATTGCAAATATTTTGCCGCTCGATTAGCTCCAGGTAGTGCAAAATCTTCTCGCGGAGGAACTCCATGACCGGAACGATGCGCTCCTTGTCCCCCTTGCCGCGCACGCGCAGCGAGGTGTAGTCCTCCGAGAAGTCCGTGCGGTCGATGCCCACCAGCTCGGCCAGCCGCAGCCCGCAGGCGTAGAGCAGCAGCACGATGAGCGAGTTGCGCTCGGTGGTGAACCGCTCGCTGTCGAACTCGCACTCGCCGACGATGCCCGTCATGCGGCTCTCGGGGACGAAGGCCGGCAGCCGCCGCGAGGTCTTGAGCGCGTGGATGCGCTGGAAGACATTCTGCTCGACGATGCCGCGGCGCAGCATCCACTTGAAGTAGGAGCGCAGCGACGAGACCTCGCGGTTGATGGAGGCCGCCCCGAGCCGCCCCTGCTCCGAGAGGTGGAGAATCCACTCGCGGGCCCGTTCGGCGGTCACCCCGCGGGGGTCGAAGTGCTCGTCGTCGGTGCCGAGCCAGGCGTAGAACTGCTCGATGTCGTGGCTGTAGTTGCGCACGGTGAGCGGCGAGTAGCGCCGTTCGGCGGCCAGATATTGAATGAAATCGGGGAGCATGAAGCAAAGATAGCGTTTTTTCCTATTTTTGCGTATCGAAAAAAACAGCTTGACATGATGAAACGAAGAGTTCTGTTTGCCCTTTTGCTCGCCCTGCTCTGCGGCTCCCGCGCCGCGGCGGCCCGCATCGATACCCTTTCGCTCGACAGCCGGGTGCTGAACCGCCCGGTGACGGTGGTGGCCGTGCTGCCCGACGGTGCTTCGGAGCACCACCCCGCGCCGCTGCTTCTGCTGCTGCACGGCTACGGCGGTGACGCCTTCTCGTGGCTGAAAATCAAAACCGGGCTCCCCGCGCTGGTCGACCGCACGGGAATCGCCCTGCTCTGCCCCGACGGTGGGCAGAGCTGGTACATGGACAGCCCCGTCGATACGACCAGCCGCTACGAGAGCTTTCTGGTCGGGGAGCTGATACCCTATGCCGACGCCCACCTTCCCGTGGCGCGCGACGCCCGCCACCGGGCCGTAGCCGGACTGAGCATGGGGGGCTTCGGCGCCATGCGGCTGGGGCTGCTCCACCCCGACCTCTTCGGTGCGGCGGGGAGCATGAGCGGCGGGCTCGACATCCGCCCCTTCCCCGGACGGTGGGAGCTCGACCGGCTGCTGGGACGGCAGTCCGAGTCGCCCGAAAACTGGGAGCGGATGACCCCCATCAACCTCATCCCGCAGCTTGACCCGGCCCGCACGCCGGCGCTCATCATCGACTGCGGCTACGACGACTTCATCTTCGAGGTCAACCGCGCCTTCCACCGCGAGCTGCGCCGGCGGGGCATCCCCCACGACTTCTGCGTCCGCCCGGGGGGGCACGAGCTCTCCTACTGGGCCAACGCCATCGACTACCAGATGCTCTTCTTCAGCAAGTTCTTCGCCGCTGCCGACGCCGAGGAAGAGAGGGCCTTCGACGGCGGCTCCTCTGCGGCTGCCTCCTCCTCCTCCGACGACGACGGCGCCGCGGCTCCGGCTGCCGCATCCGACGCCCGACCGGAGGCACAGACCGGCCGTTGACCAACCTCTGAAATCTCCGCCTCTGATGGAAAAACGCAAAACCTCCGCCCGCCGGAATGCAACCCCGGCCCGTCCCGCACGCCGGCCCTCCTCTGCCGGACGCCCTTCGACCGCCTCCGCCCGCCGCTCCTCCGACGGTGAGGACCGCTCCGCTGCTCCGTCACCCTCTGAGCCTTCGACCGCTCCGGTTCCGGCTTTGACCGCCCCGGCTCCGGCTTTGACCGCTCCGGCAGCGGCGGCCCGTGAGCGCTGGAAGCCCGGCACGCTGATTTACCCGCTGCCGGCCGTGCTGGTGAGCTGCGGCGCCACCCCCGAGGAGTACAACCTGCTGACCGTCGCCTGGACGGGCACCGTCTGCACCAATCCGCCGATGTGCTCCATCTCGCTCCGCCCCGAGCGCCACTCCTACGAGATTATCCGCCGCACGGGGGCCTTCGTCATCAACCTCACCACGCAGGCGCTGGCCCGCGCCACCGACTGGTGCGGCGTCCGCTCGGGTCGTGACTGCGACAAGTTCCGCGAGGCGGGGCTCACGCCGCTCCCCTCCGACCGGGTCGAGGCGCCCCTGGTGGCCGAGTCGCCCGTCAACATCGAGTGCCGCGTGCGTCAGCGGCTGCCGCTCGGTTCGCACGACCTCTTTCTGGCCGAGGTGGTCGGCGTGCAGGTCGACCCCGCCTACATCGACCCCGCAACGGGGCGCTTCGACCTGGAGCGGGCCGGGCTGATTGCCTACTCGCACGGCGAATACTTCGCCCTGGGGCGCAGCCTGGGCCGTTTCGGATGGTCGGTGCGTAAAAAATCCCGCCCGGCGGCCGAAAGCCGTCCGGCGGGAAAGCCGAAGTCGAAATCGAAGAGCCGGTAGCGCGTCGTCCGGCCGTAGGAGGCGGCACGAGCTGTACGGAGCAGGCGCTGCCGGAGCCCGGACGTTGCGCCGTGGGGCGGTAGGCAGATGTTTGCGCCGCGGTGCTGTGCCTCGGATGCGGTGCAGCGTCGCGTGGAACGCGTTGCGTTGCGGTGAAGCGACGTGGGGGTGCTGCGGTGCACGCCCGTTGCGCCGCGCCTCTCAGCTCTGCTGCGAGCGGTACTCGTTGGGGGTCTGGCCGGTAACCTTCTTGAAGAGGCGCGTGAAGTGCTGCGGATATTGGAATCCCAGCGCATAGGCCACCTCGCCGATGCTGCGCCCCGGGGCGAGCATCAGCTCCTTGGCCGCCTCGACCAGCTTGAGCTGGATGTACTCCTGGGCCGTCTTGCCCGTCTCGCGCTTGACCAGGTCGCCGAAGTAGTTGGGCGAGAGGCAGAGCTCTCCGGCGAAGTACTTCACCGTGGGGAGCCCCTCGCGGCGGGCGCGGTCGCCGGTGAAGTAGTCGTCGAGCAGCCGCTCGAAGCGGCTCAGCACGTCGTGATTCACATGCTGGCGCGTGATGAACTGCCGCTCGTAGAAGCGCAGGCAGTAGTCCAGCAGCATCTCGATGTTGATGGCTATCAGCCGCCGGCTGTGGCGGTCGATGGCGTGCTCGAGCTCGTTGCGGATTTTCCGCAGCGAGTCGATGACCAGCTCGCGTTCGCGTTCCGAAAGGTGCAGCGCCTCGTTCACCTCGTACGAGAAGAAGGAGTACTCCTTCATGTTGCGGGCCAGCGACGTGCCGCGGATGAGGTCGGGGTGGAAGACCAGCGCCCACCCCTTGGGCTGGAACTTTTCGCCGTTGTCCTCCACGCCGATGACCTGTCCCGGTGCCAGACAGACGAGCGTCCCCTCCTGATAGTCGTAGTGGTGGCGGCCGTAGAGCAGGTCGCCGCACTTCACCTCCTTGAGAAAGATGGCGTAGAAGCCGAAGGTCTGCCGCTGGTGGCGGATGGGTGAGACCTCCGACATGTCAATGACGCTCACCAGCGGGTGGAGTGTCTCGATGCCGAGCTGGGCGTTGTACTCGCCGACCGATTCGATGTGGAGGATTTGCTCCCTTTCTCTCTCTGCCATGGATGCCGTGGAATTGGTTTCAGGACAAAGATAGCTCTTTTTTGCGGGAACGGAGCGCCGGCGGCCGCAAAACCGGAATCGGGGTAGCGCAATCCGGAATCGGGATAGATGCCCGCGCCGTCGGTGCGGATTCCATGCCCCGGTACGGGCCGGATGCTGTCCCGGCCGGACAAAGCGCCGGGCGGAAGAGCCCCCGACCGGACGCGCCCGGGCGGATGAAGCTGCGGGCGGAAGAGCCCCCCCGACCGGGCGGAAGGCCCCCGCTGCCCCGCGCGGAGCGGGCGGCGCAGGCAGAAACCGGAATCGGGGTAGGTTTTCCCGGAATAGGGTTGGGCGGAGCTGCGGCGCGATGCGCTACCTTTGCATCGGACGGAAAGGAGCACCGCCGGTGCGGGAGGCCGACGCGCAACTTCTGCACACATCACACACCGCATCGCCCGACCGGTATTCGCTGCCGGTCCGCTGCCGGCCTCCTCACGGCGGGGCTTTCCTCCACCGTCCGACCAACGCACGAAAAAAACGAACAGCCATGAATGCAAGACTCCGTATGCGAACCGCCCTGCTGGCGGCTGCGGCGACGCTTCTGCTCGCGCCCGCACTCCATGCCCAGCAAAATGCCCGGCAAAACACAACACCGACAACCATGGATAAACAGACCTCTTTCCGGCAGATTTTCCCGCAGGGTGCGGAGAATCCGCCCGTCAATGCACAGTATTTCACCGGGCGCTCCTACCTGGCGCCCCTGACCGCCAACAAGGCGCTCAACGTCCCGCTCTACAACGTCACCTTCGAGCCCGGCTGCCGCAATAACTGGCACAGCCATACCGGAGGCCAGATTCTGATTGTGACCGCCGGCCGCGGCTACTACCAGGAGCGCGGCAGCGCGGCCCGCGAGCTGCAGCCGGGCGACGTGGTGGAGATTGCCCCCGACGTCGAGCACTGGCACGGCGCCGCCCCCGACAGCTGGTTCTCGCACCTGGCCGTCGAGTGCAACCCCGCCACCAACCGCAACACGTGGCTCGAGCCGGTCGACGACGAGTCCTATGCCGCCGCCGTGGCCGGTGCGCAGCCTTCACCCGTGCGGCAGTCGCAGGAGAGGCTGCCGCTGACCGACGAGGCGGCCCGCAACCTGGCCGCCTGGCAGTCGGACGAGACGGCACAGCTCGCCCTCACGGACCCCGAGCTGGCCGCCGCGGTCGGCAACTTCGCCTTCGACGAGGTGTGGCGCGTCGGCGGGCTGAGCCCCGAGGAGCGTATCCTCGTGACGATGGCGTCGGCCATTGCGCTGGGGAGTGAACCCCTCTACCGGCAGACGGTCGGGGCGGCGCTCGATGCGGGTCTTTCACCCGAGATGGTCGAGGAGGTGCTCTACCACGCCACCCCCTACGTCGGCTTCGCACGGGTCGAGGGGCTGCTCGGCCTCAAGAACCGGCTGCTGGTCCGACGGGGCGTCGCGCTCCCGCTCAAGGGCCGTGCGACCGTCACCCGTGACGAGCGGCTCGAAAAGGGGCTCGCCCTCCAGAAGTCGCTCTTCGGCGAGGCCATCGACCGCATGTATGAAACCTCGCCCGCCGACCTGCTCCCCCTGCAGCGCGCCCTCTCGGCCAACTGCTTCGGCGACTACCAGACCCGCAGGGGGCTCGATGCGCGGCAGCGCGAGCTGCTGACCTTCGCGATGCTCGTCTCGCTGGGCGGCTGCGAGTCGCAGGTCAAGGGCCACATCCGGGGCAATGTCGCGGCGGGCAACGACCGCAGGGTGCTGCTGGGCGCCGTCATGCAGTTGCTGCCCTACATCGGCTATCCGCGGACGCTCAACGCCGTGGCCTGCCTCGAGGAGGTGCTCCCCGCCGACGCGCGGTAGCCCCCCCCGATGCAGCCGCCCTCCGCAACGGGCCGGAAGTGCATGTGCGCCTCCGGCCCGCTCTCTTTTCCGGCGGTGCGTTCCGCGCAGCCTTTTCCGGCAGGCCCTTTCCAGTACGGTCTTCCCGTCCGGCCCTTTCTGGTGCGGTCTTTTCCGGCGGCCCTTTCCAGCTCCGGTCTTTTTCATCGATGCGTCCTTGCTCGGTCTTTCCCGGCGACTCGTTTTTGCGCAGCCTTTCCCGGCGGTTTTTCCATCGGGGCGCCCCGCCCGACGGACAAAAAAGGTGAAAACGGCGCCGAAACGGGCGGAAAAGGCGCCTGACGGAGGGTCGAGCGGATTTATTTCCTATCTTTACGAAAAGTTCCCCTCCGACATGAAGTTCAAATTCGGTCTTCTGCCGCGCGTACTGGCGGCCATCGCCGCGGGCATCCTCTGCGGCCTCTTCTTCCCCGAGTGGCTGACGCGCGTTGCGGCCACCTTCAACGCCCTCTTCGGGCAGTTCCTCGAATTCATCATCCCGCTGCTCATTCTGGGGCTCGTCGCCCCCGGCATCGCCGACCTGGGACGCAACGCCGGGCGGCTGCTGCTCCTCACGGCGGCACTGGCCTACGGCTTCACGCTCATCTCGGGATTCGGCACCTACGCCGCCGGGCGGCTGCTCTTCCCCCTGATGCTGCGCGGCGCTGCGGCCGGCACGGCGGCCGAGGCGGTCAGCTTCGCCCCCTACTTCACCGTCCCCATGCCGCCGGTCATGGGGGTGATGTCGGCGCTGCTGCTCGCCTTCGTCCTCGGACTGGGGATGGCCTATGCGCAGAGCGTGCGGCTGAAGGAGGTGATGGGCGAGTTCCGGAGCATCATCGAGCGGACCATCTCCGGGGTGCTCATCCCGCTGCTGCCCCTCTATATTTTCGGCATCTTCCTCATGATGACGCAGTCGGGACAGGTGGCCTCCGTGCTGGAGGTCTTCGTCAAGCTCATCGTCGTGATTTTCGTGCTGACGCTCCTGCTGCTCGCCTTCCAGTTCCTCACGGCGGGGGCCGTTGCCCGGCGCAACCCCTTCGTGATGCTCCGCACGATGCTGCCGGCCTATGTCACGGCCCTCGGCACGCAGTCCTCGGCGGCAACCATTCCCGTGACGCTCGAGCGGACGCTCCGCCTCGGCGTGCGCCCCGAGCTGGCCTCGTTCGTCATCCCCCTCTGCGCAACCATCCACCTCTCGGGGTCGATGATGAAGATTGTCGCCTGTGCGCTGGCCGTCTCGATGCTCGCCGGGCTGCAGCTCCCCACGGCGACCTTCGTCGGCTTCATCCTGCTGCTGGCGGTGACGATGGTGGCGGCCCCGGGCGTTCCGGGCGGCGCCATCATGGCGGCCGTCGGCCTGCTGGAGTCGATGCTGGGCTTCGACGAGACGCTCGTCGGGCTGATGATTGCCACCTACATCGCCATGGACAGCTTCGGTACGGCGACCAACGTCACGGGCGACGGCGCCGTGGCGGTCATCGTCGACAGCATCGACCGTCGGAGCAGACGGTCATAGCAGACGGTCGTAAGCGGACGCGGGGCGCCCCTTTTCCCGAAAAATAAGTATTTAAGCGTACGCGCAAGGGTCGAAAAATGGCTAACTTTGGCCGTCAAATGCGATTTTGCGTACTCAGGTACGCCCCCCGAACCGAACTGAACATCAAAATTAGGATAGAAATGGTTGATATTTTTTCCCGTCTTGAGAAGAATGCCGGCGGCCCGATTGGCCAGTACATGGCCTATGCCCACGGTTATTTCGCATTCCCCAAACTCGAGGGCGAAATCGGTCCTCACATGCGTTTCCGCGGCAAGGAGATGCTCAACTGGAGCCTGAACAACTACCTCGGTCTGGCCAACCACCCCGAGGTGCGCAAGGCCGATGCCGAGGGCGCTGCCCAGTTCGGCATGGCGGCTCCGATGGGCGCCCGCATGATGAGCGGCCAGACGAAGTACCACGAGCAGCTCGAGCGCGAGCTGGCCGAGTTCGTCGGCAAGGAGGATGCCTTTCTGCTCAACTTCGGCTACCAGGGCATGCTCTCGATTATCGACTGCCTGCTCACGCCGCGTGACGTGGTGGTCTACGATGCCGAGGCCCACGCCTGCATCATCGACGGCCTGCGCCTGCACAAGGGCAAGCGCTTCGTCTACGGCCACAACGACATGGAGTCGCTCCGCCTGCAGCTCAAGCATGCCACCGAGCTGGCCGAGGAGCAGAACGGCGGCGTGCTGGTCATCACCGAGGGCGTCTTCGGCATGAAGGGCGATCTGGGCAAGCTCGACGAGATTGTCGCCATGAAGAAGGACTTCCAGTTCCGTCTGCTGGTCGACGACGCCCACGGCTTCGGTACGATGGGCAAGGGCGGCCGCGGTACGGCTTCGCACTTCGGTGTGGTCGACGGCGTCGACGTGCTCTTCAACACCTTCGCCAAGTCGATGGCCGGCATCGGCGCCTTCGTGAGCGGTCCCCGCTGGCTCATCAACCTGCTGCGCTACAACATGCGTTCGCAGCTCTACGCCAAGTCGCTCCCCATGCCGATGGTCATCGGCGCGCTGAAGCGTCTGGAGCTGATTCGCAACCACCCCGAGTATCAGGAGAAGCTGTGGGTGATTGTCCGCGCGCTGCAGAACGGTCTGCGCGAGAACGGGTTCAACATCGGCGTTACGAACTCGCCCGTGACCCCCGTCTTCATGAAGGGTGGTATTCCCGAGGCGACGAACCTGATTGTCGACCTGCGCGAGAACCACGGCGTCTTCTGCTCGATTGTCGTCTACCCGGTCATCCCGAAGGGCGAAATCATCCTGCGCGTGATTCCCACGGCAGCCCATACGCTCGACGACGTGAACTTCACGCTCGAGGCCTTCAAGTCGGTGCGCGACAAGCTCGAAAGCGGCTACTACGCTTCGCTGCCGATTCCGATGCGTGCGGACGAGGGCTTCAAGGTCCGTTAATTCGACCAATCGAAATGGTCAACCCCGCAAAGGTCCGGAACGGTTCGGTTCCGGACCTTTTTTTATGGGGAGGTACGGCTGTTGGGATGAAAAAAACGTGCTTTTTTGCGGGAAAATTTTGCGGAATCGAAAAAAGCGCTTATATTTGCAATCCCAAAACACGGGTAACAGGCCTCTCGGGAGGCGCCCGGCGGCGGGAACCATGCGGAAATAGCTCAGTTGGTAGAGCGCAACCTTGCCAAGGTTGAGGTCGCGGGTCCGAGTCCCGTTTTCCGCTCCAGAGGGGGCCAGAAAGAAACCCCGAAAGAAAGCAAAAAGCCTTGTATATCAGCGATATGCAAGGTTTTTTCTTGTGTTCCCCCCACTCCTGTTGAAGCAAAAGGCAGCAAGTATTTCACGCCTTAATCGTGACCTATTTTGCCCGGACCGAAAACAGGTCACGATTTGGCCATATTTTACTGATTTGCATCATTTTCCTCTGCAACATTCCGGTGCTGAAGACGTTTAATTTATCCAAAAACCAAGCCGTCCTATTGCCACGAACCACCTTCAGCGTCGTCTTCTTCTGCAAGAAGACCAAAGTCACGAAAAAGGGCAAGGCCCCGATCTATGCCCGCATCACCACGACCGGCCAGTCGACCGAAGTCTATACACAATGCCAGATTGAGCCCGAACGCTGGAACCAGCGCCTCGAACGCTCACTCTACAAGGACGAGGTCAATCAGCAGATCAACCGTATCATCGCCAGCTACCGGGCCTCCATCCTTGCTGCCTACGACCGCCTGATCCATGAGAACAGGACGCCGACCTGCTTTGCTGTCAAACAGCTGCTGGGCTCCGCCTCTTCGAGCCGGATGTTGCTGGCGGAGTTCGGCAAATACTGCGAGAAACGGCAGCAGGAGGTCGGCACCCGCATCACGCAGCTCTCGGCAACAAGTACCACCGCCTGCTGCGCTACATGACCGAATATATCCGGGATACCTACCACAAAGAGAATCTTCCGCTGGAGACGGTCGACTATGCCTACGTCGATGGATTGAACACCTACATGCAGACGGCTTACAACTGCCACAACAACGGAGCAGTCAATCTGCTCTGCTGTTTGAAGAATTTCCTGCTCTATGCCGTCCGCAACGAATGGATCGAGAAGAATCCCTTCCGCTACTACAAGATGAAGATTGACAAGACGAA